>NZ_JAJDNQ010000076.1 GCF_022340605.1 Thiohalocapsa sp. | reverse complement strand
CGCCTTTCCGGTCATCGGCGAATCGCTGAAGCTCTATTACCGCGACCGTGCCGCTGGCCGCTTTCGGCTGCGCACCGGCCACATCGAGCGCCTGCCTGGGCCTGAGCGGCGCTTTCGGACGCGGATCTACACCAACGACGATACATGAGACCAGGCTCCGGCGGAGCGATTGGACCGCCGGCCGACCTCGGCTCACCTAATAGCGACCCATACGATTGGGGGCGAAGAAATCAGGGTTCTCCGGGGCCGAAGCACAGGCGGTCGAGGCTTGAGCGCGTTGAGCGTCGGATATACGGTTGCATACACGGATCAAGCCTAACGGAATTTCAACGACTGATCGTCGGACAAGCAATCGACCTTGCATTGACCGAGGCAGTACTCGGCGACGATTTGCGCTACCGCACCCCATGCGAACAGCGGTTGCCGGACATGCGGCGGATGTAAGCAATGGATTCCCGGTAATCTGCTTTTCGTCGAGGTTCTGCGGAAGCTGTTGGCGCCAGCCTGTTCGCACGGGACGGAGCAGCGCGAGCTAGGGTTCATCACAGGCCGCCGCCTTTTGCAGGCTTCTCGTTGAGCCTGTCAGTCCCGTTCGGTGACCATGCGTCGTTGGCGCATGTCGGTCCGGCCTAGTGAACACGATTTGTGTGAATGGCTCGGAGCTCAGAGGGAGCCGTGGTGTGAAACAGGTAGAGTTCAGAACCGCGCGCCGTTCGCTTGCTCGCATCGAGCTCGCGCCGAATTCGGCCTATCCAATCGGTACGGATCCGGTCAGTCCAATCCAGCTTGCGGGTCCTGGCGTGCTTCCCCTGCACGCCAACCTGCAGGTAAGGGACGATGCGGTGCAGCTCGGCGCGGTCGGGGGTGCGCCGCTGTTGCTCAATGGGATGCCACTGAGCAGTCCCGTCATACTCGCAGATGGCGATTGGATTGCCTTCGGCGAGACTTTGATTCAGGTTCGTCTGCCGCTCGACCGTCCAATGCCAGAAGAGCCGAACGCTGGCGACGCCGAGTTGGCGACGCCCGCGCATGGCAAGGACCTGGTGGTCGGCCGCTTGGCGGGATGCGCACTGGCCATCGATTCGCCACTCATCTCGCGCGAGCACGCGCGCTTGTCCCTGCGCGCCGATGCGGTGCTGATCGAGGATCTGAAGAGCACCAATGGCACCTGGGTCAATGGCGAGCGCATATCAGGGCCGACGCCCATTCACCCGGGTGACCGCGTCGCCTTCGCAAGTGTCGTCTATCTCTTCACGGGATCCGCCCTGGTTCCGGCGGAGGCGGGCAATCGGGTTCGGGTCGCGGCCGAGGGGCTGAGTCGGATCGTCACCGATCGCACCAGCCGCCAGCCACGCCACCTGCTGTCGGATATCGATCTCGTCATCGAGCCCGGCGAGTTCGTGGTCATCTTCGGCACCAGCGGCTCAGGCAAGTCCACGCTGCTCGATGCATTGAACGGTCGCCGGCCGGCGTCCTCCGGACAAGTCACCTACAACGGCGTCGACCTCTACCGCTCCTTCGACCTGTTTCGCGCCGGCATCGGCTACGTGCCGCAGCAGGATATCGTCCACCGCAAGATCAAGGTGCGCGATGCGCTGCGGTATACGGCCCGGCTGCGGTTGCCGCTGGACACCACCGCCGCGGAGATCGGCACGATCATTGACGCCGTACTCGAGCGGGTGGGGCTCAAGGAGAAGGCTGACCTCGCAGTCGATACGCCCGAGCCACTTAGCGGGGGGCAGCTCAAGCGCGTCAGCCTCGCCGTCGAGTTGGTGGCCAATCCCCAGTTGCTGTTTCTGGACGAGGCGACCAGCGGACTCGATGCTGGAACCGATAAGCGCATGATGCGACTCTTCGCGGATCTCGCGGCCGACGGTACGACGGTGGTCTGCGTGACCCATAGCCTGGAGAATATCGACGCCTGTCATCTCGTCGCACTGCTGCATCTGGGCCGACTGGTCTATTTCGGGCCCCCGGGGGAGGCTGCGCCGCATTTCGGCGTTGAACGGCTCTCGGATGTCTATGAGGCGCTCGATAAAGAGGCGCCGGAGGCTTGGCATGAGCGCTTCGCCAGATCGCCCCATTACGCGCGGTACGTCGCGTCCCGGCTTGCGGAACTGCCAAGCCCGGATGTCGCGCGTCCGCCAGCGCCTGAGCGGCGGCGCAGGCGCTCGTTCCGGTTGTTCGAGCCGCGCCAGACGCTGACGCTGACGCGCCGATACGTCGATCTGCTGCTCTCCGATCGCGTCAACCTGGTGGTGCTGTTGTTGCAGGCGCCCCTGATTGCGCTCGTGGTGGGCGCGATATTCGACACCAGTGGCGAGCCGCTCGCGCGGGCCGCGGCGCAGAGTCAGATCGCGTTTGTGCTGGTGCTGTCGGCGATCTGGTTCGGCTGCATCAATTCGGCGCGCGAGATCGTCAAAGAGCTGCCAGTCTACCTGCGAGAACGCTCGGTTACCGTGACCCTGCCGGCCTACCTGGTGAGCAAGCTCTTGCCGCTCGCGCTGCTTTGCTTGATCCAGGTCGCCAGCTTCCTTGCCATCACGACATACATGCTCGACCTCGAGGGCCCGTTTGCCCAACGGCTGCTGACATTGTTCCTCTCCGGCTTCGCGGCCACGACGATGGGGCTGGCCATCAGCGCCTTCGTCAACTCGAACGACAAGGCCATTGCTGCCCTGCCGTTGCTGTTGATCCCCCAATTCATCCTGTCCAACTCGGTGGTGCCACTGTCTGGCGCCATCGAGATCGTCGCGCAAGTGGGTGTGGTCGCCTATTGGGGAATCGATGCCATGCGTGCCACGCTCGATCCGGCGCTGCTCGCCGTTCGTGATCATACCGGACAGGCCGTCATCGCCGTGAACGGAGAATGGGAAGCAGACCTGCTCTACCTGGGGGCGCAGACACTCGGATTCCTCCTCATCACACTGATCGGTCTGAAGCTGAAGGACCGTCGCAGCTAGCATGATCCGCGCACACATACCGATGGACAAACACCGGTACGATGCGGCGTCGCCGCCTGGCGCGCTGATCCTGAGGGAGGCGGCGCATGCCTGATCCGGGTGTCGAGAAGCGCTGCCCGAAGTGCGGGGCGTCCAATCTGGTCGAGGAGCTACCGCGGCGCGATTACCGATGCGGCGAGTGCGGATTCGAGCTCGCTCATATCGACACCCTGCCGACAGGTGGTGTCCGGGGGGTGCTCGGTTGGCTGCTGGACGCGGGGACGCTGGTGCATGACCGCTATCGCGTGACTGCGGTGCTGGGCAGAGGTGGCTTCGGCGTCACCTATCTGGTTGATGACGAGCTGCTCCATGGTAAGCGCCGTGCGCTGAAGGAAGTGCCGGCGCTGCTGTTCGACGAGTACGAGACGCGTCTGTTGGGGCGCCTGAGCCACCCGGCCATTCCCGATATCAGCGACCGCTTCGAAGCGGATGGGATGGTTTACCAGGTCCTCGAATTCGGTGGCGACCGTACGTTGCGCATCGAAAAGGAGCAGCGGGGTGGACGCATTCCGTTGTTCGTCCTGCTGCCCTGGATGCGTCAGCTCTGCGATGCGCTGGAATACCTGCACAGCCAGAATCCACCCGTCGTGCATCGTGACCTGAAGCCCGACAATGTTCTCCTCGACGAGCACGATCGGGTGATGCTGATCGACTTTGGCATCGCCAAGGAGGCGGCACCAGATGCCGCAACGCGGACCATCGGTCGTGCGGTCTCGCATGGTTTCAGCCCGCCCGAGCAGGTGCTCGGCACCGGCACCGATGCCCGCTCCGATGTCTACGCGCTCGCCGCCATCGTCTATTTCTGTCTGAGCGGGGAGATGCCGCCGGCGGCTCACGAGCGGATCACGGGACGGCTGATCGAGCCGCTTGCGCAGTTCTTGCCCGAGATTCCGCCGCTGATTGAAGCGGCGTTGATGCAGGGGCTGGAACTGAATATCAATCACCGCCAGCAGTCGATTGCCGAGGTCGCCGCGGTGTTCGAACTGATTCAGTCGGGCTCCGGCAGTGCGCCCACCGTGAGCGTCGCGGCCGCCCAAGCGACCCATCGGACAAGCGGGGATTGCCCGTTGCCCAGCGTACAGCTTCGCTCGGTGAATACCGCCGGGACACCCTCCGGGCAGGCCAGGATGCGGGTGCAGTTGCCGGCAGGCACCGAGCGGCCGGCGGTGCCGGCGCGGCGCCCGCGGCGCAGCTTGGCGGGGCTCGCGGCGCTCGTTCTGCTACTCGCCGCGGCCGGGGGCGGTGGCTATTGGTGGTGGTTGGACTACGGCGCCGGCCGGGTGGCCGACACACAGGTGCAACGGGATACGCCGCCGGATGTCGGCACCGAGTCGGCCGTGGGCGAGCCCTCGGTACGGGATGGCGGGGCCGTCTCGGCCGATGCCGAGATACTGCCGGCCGACACCGCCACGGCCGATCAGCCCGGCGCGAAGCTCACGGTGCAGCCGGGCGTGAAAGAGCCCACTGCGGCGGCGACAGCGCGGCGGGATACCGGCGATGCGCGGGCCGCCCGCGTCATCGGTCAACGGACAATACGGGGGGCGACCGAGACCTCGGACGGCGCGGCTGCGGCACAGGATGCCGTGCCCAAATCCGGGAACGTCGAGCACAAGCGACAGGTCCAGGTGGTCCCGTCTGTCTTTTCGGACGAACAGCAGCCGATGACGCCAACGCCTGGGACCGCGGGTGGCGAGGCCGGGGCTGCCACGCTGATGGATCAATTCGAGCAGCAGCGCAGCACCGCGTTATCCAAGCAACAGGAGACACCCGCCGAGAAGATCACGCCGACGCAGCCGACGCCGGTCACGACGGCCACCAAGGCGACGACCAAGCCGAAGAAGCCGACGACGACGTCGGCGCCGAAGGTGAAAGTTGCTGCCACGCGGAAGCGAACGCCAAGACCAACGCCGGCGCCGAAGCCCAAGCCAAAGAGAAGCAGCGCGTCCGACTGGGGGTTCCAGTACAGAGGCGCCAGAAAGATCGACTAGCCCTGCAATATGAGCAGATAGGAGGCACTGCCATGCGCAAGCCAATCCACGGGTCCGGGTTCCATCCGATTCACGCCGCGCTCATCGCGCTCGCCGGGGCAGCACTATTTGCTGCCGCCGAGGCAGGCGCCCAAGGTTACGGCTTCGCCGTTCCAGGGAGCTACGGGCTGAAGATCTATAAGACCGAATATTCACTCTACCCATTTGTGCAAGTCTACCTGCGGACCTTTGATGCGCAGATGCAGCCCTTGGTAAATCTCAACGAGATGAATGTGGGGCTGATGGTCAGGGGGCGTCCCTACGACCCGATGAAGCGCCAATACGGCATCCAGTCGATTCGCCAGCGGGAGGAGGCGACACGAACGGTGATCGTTATCGATGCCAGCAAGTCCATGGCACTCACGCCCTTCGAGGATGCCCTGAAAGCGGCCATTCGCTTCATCGACAGCAAGCGCCCGCAGGACGAGGTTGCCGTGCTCTCGATCCGCGATACCAAAGTGGGCTATGACCTGGTTTCGGAGTTCGAGCGCGATCCCCGCGCGCTTGTCCGGCGCATTGCCGATATCAAGGCCGATGGAATGAAAACGCGTATCTACGACTCCATCGCGGCGGCGATGCAGATGTGCGGCATGAGCGCCCAAGGCTCGGTGCGCAGCTCCGACTACGTCGTATCGTGCTCGATTCTGGTCATGTCGGATGGGCGCGACGAGGGCAGTTCCCTGTCGCGCGACGAACTGATGGGGCGCATCTCCAGCCTGACCATTCCGGTTCCGATCTACTCGCTGGCCTATTCGCGGGTCGACCCCTCTCACTTCAAGAACCTGGAAGCGCTATCGAAGAATTCCTTCGGCGTTTACTACAACGTCGGCGAAACTACGGAACAGATGCAACGCATCGTCGAGCATGTCCAAAATATTCTGCAAAGCGACTATGTGGTGACTTTTCGATCGTACATCGAGCCGGACGGAGAGCGGTACAACGTGAAAATCGGTGTGGAGTACCCCAGCGGCAGCGGCAAGTACGTCTATGACGACACCTTTTTCGAAGCGATCCAGCCGCCGCCGGTTCCGAAAGTAGAAGCGGCGTTAAGGGCTTTCAACCAGAGGATCAGGCGACTGCCCGGCGATGAAATGCCATACACGAAAATGCCTGACTGGCAAGATCCGGAGTCGCCGGCAAGTGGCATATCGCCGGTGGTTATGCCGGCGCAGTGAGTGCGGGAGAACACCGAGCGCATGAATGTCCGAACCTACGCGATTTGGTATCTAGCGGAGATGCGCCGTTGATGCGGCGAGGAGCACATGTATGAGCGGAAACCGAGAGCTTGGATTGATTGGATTGGTCGTGGCTGGGTCCGTGCTGATTGCCGGCTGTACGTCCCTGGGAAGCGTACAGAATCAGGCGCTTGGAACTGGCATCGGCGCCGCGCTCGGCTGTGGCGTTGGGGCCTTGATCACCGGGGATGCCAGGGGTTGCGCCACCGGCGCGGCGGTGGGTGCCTTGGTTGGGTTCGGGACTGTCGCCATCTCGCAATACAGCGCCAAGCAGGTGCGCACGGCCAATGCGGACGCGCGGGTCTACGGCATCACCACGCCGCCGAGAACACCGCAGGTCAAGATTCGCCAGGGATCTACGGCGCCAAGGTCGGCTGCGCCTGGTCAGCAGGTCAACATCGTGACGGACTACTCCGTCGCGCTGCCGCGCGGAGTGAGCCAGACGACTGTCAGCGAGAGTTGGGTGCTGATGAAGGACGGCAAGCAGGTTGCCGTCCTGCCCACGAAATCCGCGACTCGCACCGCGGGTGGTTGGGAGTCGGATGCCGAAATCACCATCCCTCCTAACGCCGAACCTGGAACCTACGTCATAGAGCATCGGGTGAAGGCCGGAACGAGCTATGACTCCGACGAGTCGACCTTCGTCGTGCATGCCTGATTGGGTCATGCGGCGAAGTGGTGACCTGGCTGGTGCCGAGGCAGGCGAATGAGCACGGCCTATCCGGCGCTTGTGCTGACCGCTGGCTTGTTTGGTAGCGGCCTGATCGGAAGCATCTTCGGCGGCGGTCATGGTGGCGACGATTGCCACCGCTCCGCTGCGGGTGCCCGTACCATGGAGATCATCACAAAGGAGTGGCCTCTGCGCCTCGCGGCCGACCCCGTGCGCGACTATGTTCGAGTGCTGGGAGAACGTCTCGCCAGCACGGCCGATCCATCGCGAAGCGGGGCCGAGTGGCGATTCTTCGTCGTGCGTAACCTGGAGCCGACGGCATTCGCAGTCGGCGGCCGTCGCTTCGTCATTAGCGATGGACTGATCGCTTTCGTTCGCAGCGAGTCCGATCTCGCTGCCGTGCTCGCCCACGAGATGGCTCACGAGCACCTCGGGCACTTCTGTAAGCCTGAACCGCGGGATTCGGCGCGATTTCAGTACGGATCAATCGTTCAGCATTTCAATATCGACATGGAGGAGGCTGCCGATGCCGAAGCCGTGGTCCTGTTGGGCATGGCCGGCTTCGACCCCGCATCGATGTACCACCTGCTTCGTTGCCTGTCAGAGCGCCCCGGTGCCCCGACGGAGCAACTCCGGCAACGCATGCGCGCCCTACAATACCTCACCACCGAGTCTCCCGATTCCACAGTGCAGGAGGGCAGCGAGCTCAAGCAAATCCGCAGCCTGATCCTGCAAGACTTCGGTGGATCGATATCCCGCTGCCGGTGAGCTCGTGAGCCATTTGGCTACAATGCGTCGTTACTCGCTGCAACCCCGCTCGTCGCGTCGAGTCGGTAGTGACTCAGGGCACATAGCCGGGTACGGCAGGCGTGCCTCCAGTCCGCCACCTGTTCAATTCGGTGCCGCTGGGACGCGCCATCGATGTTGCATCAGACCTCGAGCAGCGAGGCCATCGCGCCGTAGAAGGCATCGAGCCACTGGTCGCGCTCGTTATAGGTGGCCACGTGCGGGCGTCCGCCGACGGTTTCTCGGGCCGACACGTACGTCAGGCTGCCGTCGTCGAGCATCTCCACCTCGAAGCGCTTGTAGCCGCCGGGCACGTGCAGGCGCACCCCGCAGGGCTGGCCTGGGTCGCCGCATAGGCTCTCCACCAGCACCCGCGCACGGTCGTCGCGGTTGTGGAAGGATTCCGGCCAGATCTGCTGCAACACCGACACCTTCACCAGTTCGCCTTCCACGTCCTTCAGCGCGGCGAACAGCGGTGCCGCCGCCTCCGCCCGGCGCCGGACTGCCTCCGCGCGCCGTTCCGCTTCGGTCTGCTTACTCGCCAACGCGGCCTCTCTGCGGGCCTTGATGCGTTGCAATGTATCGCTCATGGGTCTTAGTCTCCGTTTGCTGTGTCGTCCGGTGCTGCGCCAAAGTGCGAGGAGCGCCGTTGCAGATCACGTGCCGCGTCCAGCAGCCTCGGCACATGGACGCTTGCCGCGTCCCAGGCGATTTCAGTGTCGAGCCCGAAGTAGCCGTCTACCGTCGCCGGTCCACGAAAAGCCACCAGCACGTCCACATCGCTGTCGTCCCGCAACTCGTTGCGCGCGGCCGAACCGAACAGGCCGATGCGCTCCACCGCAAAGCGCGCATCGATCTCGCCTCGCCGTCGTCGTAGCTGTTCGAGGATGTCGTCGCGGTTCACGAGTGTTGTCCGTCTTGCCAAAGCCTCATGGCCGATAGCGGGCTGGGGTGGGTCCGTGCAGCCCTTCAAGTGGCGGCCGTTGTCCGCTTCCCGGCCGGTCGCGCAAGCGAGTGGGTGACCGACATTGCCCGATGCCGCGCTCGCGATACCGAAGAACGGCGCCGGCTCGGCCACGCGCGCAGGGCACCTCCGCCACGCCCGAATTCTGCGCCTGCCAACGGCAATCGTCATGCCCTATCCGTGCCGAGCGACCACCCTCAGGGTTTTCGTCGTGCGCGAGGAGCGCGAGCACGTTCCCCCTGTCCAGGCGCTCGGGGGCAGCGGCTTGCCGTCGGGCGCATGCACCAGCGGGCGGTCCGTGCACCGGCAAGGCCCGGGCGGCTGCCTGATCGTGTGCTCGTGGCCCCTGCGATACGCGGTCCGGGACGCTTTGGCTGGCACCGCAATATACCGTTTGTCTGGGATCGACGCCGACCATCGGCTTCGTTATCGTAATCGAAACGCACACTGTTTTGCGCAGGAGATCCCCTCTCGCGCGCAGCGGACACCGCACTCGCCGAAGGCTGCGAGATGGCGCCTGACCAGCGTGTCTCGCTGGAGCAACTTGCGGCGAGCCTCGCCGCCATCGGCGATGCGGACGCAGCCGAGCAGGTAAGCGCAGCGTCAGCGTCGCTGCCCGCGGCCGAGTTCTGGGATGAGGACACGGTCGTGCCCTTCCAGGACTCGCGCTTCAAGATCCTTGGCCGCCTCGGTGGCGGTGGGGTGGGTCAAACCTTCAAAGTCGTGGAGATTGAAACCGACTCGGACGAGCGCTTCGGCACCTACGTCGCCAAGCTCATCAACGACGAGGCGGATGGCAAGACCGTCATCCGCGCCTACAAGCTCGCCCGTGCCTACACGACGCATCCGAACCTGTCCGCGATCCACGCGATTGCAGCGGAGTGGGAAGCCGACCGCTTCGCGTCCCTGTTGAAGTGGGTCGAGGGCATTCCGCTCGCCGACCTGACCGGCGTCATGCCCATCCATGCGGAAGACGTTGGCGAGCGCTCCGCGGAGTGCCTTGCGCTGCACTGGCTGACGGAGCTCCGCGGCGCGTTGAGCGAGCTGCACCGGCTAACCGTCCATTAAGTAATGTCAGGCCGCAGCGTGGGCATCGCGGATATAGCGGCAGTGTGGATGGCGAAAGAAACCGGCAACCACCTTGGGCAATGCGCGCAGGCGTTGCAGCGCATGCGATGCCTGTTCTTTGAGGTCGCGCTTGTTGGCGACGGTCTGCTTGGCAACGGTGGCCTTCACGTTGCCCCAGACCTACTCGTCGGGGTTGAGGTGCGGCGAGTACGGCGGCAGGAAGTACAGTTTGAGCCGCCCGGCTTGGACCGCGACGAGCTCGCGCACGATGCGCGTCTTGTGGATGCTGTGCCCGTCGACGATGAGGAACACGGGCCGATCGGCGTCGCGCAGCAGACGTTCGAGGAAGTCGACGAAGACCTCGGCCGTGGCGCAGCCCTCATGCACCATGAAGTGGAAGTGGCCGTCGGCGGCCACCGCCGAGAGCATGTTGATACTGAAACGCTGACCGGTGGTCGCCACCGTCGGCGTGTGGGCCATCGGCGCCCAGGTCGTGCCGGCATCATGGTCGGAGCGCATCCCGGCCTCATCGGCGAAGAACACGCGCGCCCCCGCACGCTTGGCCTCGGCGGCAATCGCCGGGTAGTCCTCGCGCTCCCAGCGCGCGACCAGCACCGGATCGCGCTCGCGCGCCCGGCGCAGGGGGCGTTGCGGCGCGAAGCCCAGCGCCGCCATCGCCCGCCCCACCGCCGAGCGCGACAACTTGATGCCGAACTGGCGCTCGATCACCTCGCCGATCAGAGAGCAAGGTCCACAACGCAAAGTCGAAGCAATGCTGCTGCAGGGTCGTGTTGCGCACCGTGCTCGCCAGCCAATGCAGATGCTTGTCCTTGAGCTTGGGCGGACGCCCGCAATCGGCTTGGCCTTGAGCGCGTTCTGCCCGCCCTCGGCAAAGGCCGCCAGCCAGCGATACACCGTGCGCTCGTTCACCCCGAACGCGGCCGCCACCTCCACGACCGGCTGGCCGTGCTTGACGGCACTCACCGCCAGCATGCGCAGGGTCTGCAATGACTGATGGTCGAGCTTGCGCCCGTCGGAATCGCGTTTGCATTTCATGCCGCCATTATCCCAGGCATGACTTTACTTTCGAGCGGCTTAGTAAGCTGCTCGCGCAGCCTGGGCTCCTGAACTTGGTCCAGAACCGGGAGCTCCGCGGGGCCGAATCCGAGCAGGTCGGCATCCCGGGTCGGGCGATGGGGGATGTCGAACCACAGGTCGAAGAACAAGGCCCCCTTGAGGAGGAAGCGCTCGGCGTACACGGACGCGCCCAGGCGATAGAGGAGCCGCTCCAGGGCGTAGCGGGTCAGGACCAGGTTGAAGTCCTGGCCCCCGGCCTTCGCCTTGTTCAGCAGTCGCGCGCGAACGGATGCGCCGATGTCCGGCCCGGTCACGCCAGGGCCTCCAGGTAAGGACGCATGACGTTCGCGACCCGATCGAGCCGCGCATAGCGCCACAGCTCGTCGATGCTCGCCTGTCGCCCCCGACCGCCCTGCCCCCGCTCCTTCAGCGCCTCCTTGAGTGCGGCCTTGAGCGCATCGAGGGCCACATCGAGACCGATCTTGTTGCGGTATTTGAAGCAGTCCGCGACGGTCCGCGCGACGCCGGTGATGCGCACCGGCACCCCGTCGATGTCGTGCTCCTCGACGCCCTCGGCCAGGCCGGCCCCGGAGAAGCGGACGATCCGCAGCGGTGGATAGTCCAGCCGGGGTGCACGGGCCTTGGTCGGGATGGCCAGCCAGACCTGGAACGGTGAATGCGTCGTCAGCTCATGAAAGCGCAGGGCGGAGAGTAGACAGACGACGGCGCCCGGATGCCTGCGAGCGACTTCGGCGAGCGCCGAGTGCTCCGAGACCGGCCGGTCCGGCAGCGCATAAAGTCCCCGCCCGATTCGCGCGAGCCGGCCTTGGCGCACCAGACGGGTCAGGGAGACGCGCGGCAGACCGCGGGCATCCAGGTCCAGGGGTCTGACAAGCCCCCGGTCACGGGCAAGCGCTAGGATGGCATCTTGCGTTGTCGACATGCGCGAAGCATGTCACGAAAAGCTAGGCACCGTCTACGGATACCGACATTACGGAACCATGGAAACGGACATCTGGGACAAGCTGCGGCTCACCGAGTTGCCCCAAGGCGCGGCCCTGCGCCAGGCGCTGTTGGAGCGGCTCGTCAAGGCCGACGGCCACATCAACGCCGCCGAGCGCAAGCTGTGGCACGACACGGACCGCGGCCTGTGGTCGGCGCGCCAGGCCAAGGCCGCTTCCTGCTTGCGCTAAAGCTGTTCGAGCTCGGTCGCATCTCGTCAGGCAAAGCCGCCATTCTGAGCGGTATGGGCCGGGTCGAGTTTCTGCTGGCGGCCTGGCTGGACATCGATGCTGGTTCATTGGCCGTCTCTGTTACCGCAGGTTGACACCGAACGGTGGCCCGGCCAGCGGCACGCCGCCTGGGGATGTTCGGAAAAACCACACCTCTCATCAAGTTCCGGGCGCCCTGAAATGGCGCACGGCAGTATATTCCGCGCGCTGAGGAGGTCTGGCCAGCGGACGGCTTGCACTGCCTGTCCGGCGACTCGTCATGGCCGAAACCACTGCTCCGCGCTCGACGATTCTTGTCCTGACCCCCGCGCTGCGCCGCCTGCTGGTGGTGGTGCTGATGCTCGGCGGGGTGATGGCCGTCAACTCCTTGTATCTGCTTGCGGTGACCGTCGCGGAGCGGTTGTCCGGTGCGGTGCTGCAAAACCAGGTGTACCTGGTGATGTTCTTCGGGCATCTGGTGCTGGGGCTGGTGCTGATGGTGCCGGCGCTGGTGTTCGGGGCGCTGCACTTCCGGCGCGCGCGGCTGCGGTCGAACCGCTACGCGATCCGCGCCGGCGTGGCGCTCTATGCCACGCTGGTGGCCTTGTTCGTGTCGGGCATCCTGCTGACGCGGTTCGGCTTTTTCGAGGTCAATGATCCCGCGGTGCGACGCGTCGCCTACTGGGTGCACGTGCTGACGCCGGTGCTGGCCATCTGGCTGTTCGTGCTGCATCGGCTGGCGGGGCCGCCGCTGCGCTGGCGCACGGGCGTCGCCTGGGCCGGGGCGGCGGTGGGCTTCGCGGTGCTGGCGCTGATGCTGCATGGGCTCGGGCTTCGGCACGAGCCGGTGATGGTGCGGGCCTTCGAGCCGGCGCTGGCCAAGGTGCCAGATGGCGCGAGGATCGAGCCCGCGCGGCTGATGCAGGACGAGACCTGTGCCGAGTGCCATGCGGACATCGCGGCGCAGCACGCGGGATCGATGCATCATCTGAGCTCCTTCAACAATCCCGCCTACCGCGCCTCGGTGGACGAGGCCCGCGCGGTGCTGCTGGAACGCGACGGAAACGTGCAGGCGGCGCGGCTCTGCGCCGCCTGCCACGACCAGGTGCCGCTGTTCGCGGGGCGGTTCGATGATCCCTCCTATAACCCAGACGGGGACCCGGCCGGCTCGGCCGGCATCGGCTGCCTCGGCTGCCATGCCATCACCGCGGTCAACAGCCCCGTCGGCAACGGCGATTACAGCATCGCGGCGCCGCCGCGCTATCCGTTCGCGGACAGTGACTCCGCCATCGGCCAGTTCGTGCACCGCCAGCTCATTCGCGCCAAGCCCGCCTTTCACAAGCACACGCTGCTGAAGCCGGTGCTGAAGAGCCCCGAATTCTGCGCCACCTGCCACAAGGTGCACCTGCCACAGGCGCTGAACCACTACCGCTGGCTGCGCGGGCAGAACCACTACGACAGCTTCCTGATGAGCGGCGTCTCTGGCCACCGGGTGGACAGCTTCTACTATCCGAAGCACGCCGAGGCCGGCTGCAACAACTGCCACATGCCGGCGGTGGCCGCCGCCGACCCGGCGGCGCGGCGGCTCGGCGGCCCGGCCGGCCATGCACTGGCGGTGCACGACCACCTGTTCGCCGCCGCCAACACCGCGGTGCCGCTGCTGATGGACCGCCCGGCGCAGGAGAACGCCGCGCGCGTCGAGGCCATGCAGAAGGCGACGCGGGTGGACATCTTCGGCCTCAAGGACGACGGGCACATCGAGGGCGAGCTGCACGCCCCGCTGCGCCCCGAGCTGCCGACCTTGCAGCCGGGCAAGCGCTATCTGCTGGAGGTGGTCGTGCGCACCACTGGCATGGGTCACGAGCTGACCCAGGGCACCGTGGACTCCAACGAGCTCTGGCTGGACGTGACGCTGCGCGCCGGCGGCAAGGTCATCGCCCGCTCCGGCGCGCTCGGCGCCGACGGCGGCGTGGACGACTGGGCGTGGTACTGCAACGCTTATCTGCTGGACCGCGACGGCAACCGCATCGCCCGGCGCAACGCGCAGGACATCTTCGTCGCCCTCTACAACCACCAGATCCCGCCCGGCGCGGCGGCGGTGGTGCACTATGACTTCGACGTGCCCGCGGACGCCAAGGGTCCGCTGACCGTGGACGCGGCGCTGCGTTATCGCAAGTTCGACACCCGCTTCTACCGCTTCGTGGAAGGCGAGCGCTTCGCCGGCAACGACCTGCCGATTACCACCCTGGCGGCAGACCGGGTCGTGCTGCCAGTGGCCGGTGGCGCGCCGCTCGCGGCCGACGCCAAAGCGCCACCGGACATCCCCGTCTGGCAGCGCTGGAACGACTACGGCATCGGGCTGTTCCGCGAGGGACCGCGCGGCGAGTCGCGCCAGGCGGAAGCGGCCTTCCGCGAGGTGGAGCGCGTGCAACTGGCCGCAGCCGAGGCCGCAGCCGATCAGGGCGCCCATCAAGCCGTCGGGCAAGGCGCCAAGCAGAGCGGGGCCAGCGGCGGCGACGGTGCCATGAATCTGACCCGGGTGCTGCACCGCGAGGGCCGGCTCGACGAGGCGGCCGAGGCCCTGGCGCGCGCCGCCGCGCAGGGGGCACCGCCCTGGGTGGTGGCCTGGCATACCGGTCTCATCGCCCGCGACCAGGGCGATCTCGACCGCGCCATCGACGCGCTCGATGCGCTGGCCGAGACCCGCTTCCGCGACGCGCGCGAGCGTGGCTTCGACTTCAGCGACGACTACCGCATGCTCACCGACCTGGGTCGCACCCTGTACGAGCGCGCCCGCCGCGAGCGCGGTGCCGCACGCCGTGAGAGCCGCAACGCCTACCTGGCGCGTGCCCGTGACCGGCTGCAACAGGCGCTGGCCATCGACCCCGAGAACGCCGCGGCCCACTACAACATGAGCCTCGTGCTCGCCGACCTCGGCGACGCGAAGGGCGCCGCCCTGCACCGCGAGCGCCACGAGTTCTACCGCACCGACGACAACGCCATCGAGCGCGCCGTCAGCATCCACCGCGCCCATAACCCGGCGGCCAACCATGCCGCGGAGGCCGTGGCCATCTATGCGCTGCGCCCGGTGGCCAAAGACGCCCAGGTGGCGCATGCGGGCGACTGAGCACATAGATCGGGCCAATCCAGAGGCCGTAGGTCGGGCCGACGTTAGGAGGCCCGACACGCCCATAGGTCGCGCCGACGCAGACCCCGTAGGTCGGGCCGACGTTAGGAGGCCCGACAAGCAGTCGCGACAAACAGCCCGTCGCACGACATCAGCCGATCGCAAGCGCTCCTATATCGGGCTTCGTTCCTCAGCCCGACCTACGCCCGACGTACCCCGGAGCGCCGCCGGACCTGTGTCGGGCGCTTCCCCAGTCTCTGACGCCATCGAAAGCCGCGTATGAACATCGAGCAGAAACCACCGTCCGCATCCGGCGCCAAGCCGGCACCCACCCGCGGCGAGGCACGCATCCGCCGCGCCTTCCTGCTGTCGCTGGCGGTGATCGTCGCGCTGGGCGTCAGCGCCGCGGTGCTCTATCTGCTGCTGCGGGAGCCGGCGGCGCCGCCGGTGGAGGAGGCCGAGATCGCGCTGCCGCAGGTGGCACCGGCCGACGAATCCGCCCTAAGCGGAGACGCCGCGCCGGCCGCCACCACGCCCCCCGCCGTGCGCTTCACCGACGTCACCAAGGCCGCCGGCATCGGCTTCGTGCACACCAACGGCGCCTACGGCGAGCGGCTGATGCCGGAGACGATCGGCAGCGGTGCGGCCTTCTTCGACTACGACCGCGACGGCGATCAGGACCTGTTCCTGGTGAACTCCCGTGAGTGGCCTGGGCACGAGACGCTGGTGGAGCAGCCGACCCAGAAGCTCTATCGCAACGACGGCAGCGGGCACTTCGAGGACGTCACCGCCGGCAGCGGGCTGGACATCGCCACCTACGGCATGGGCGTGGCCGTCGGCGACGTGGACGGCGATGGCTGGGACGACCTCTACCTGACCACGCTGAACGCCAACCACCTGTTCCGCAATGTGCCGGCAGCCGATGGCGGCCGGCGCTTCGAGGACATCACCAAGGCCGCCGGCGTCGCCGGGCGCGACGACGCCTGGTCCTCCAGCGCGGCCTTGCTGGACTACGACAAGGACGGCGACCTGGACCTGTTCGTGGTGAACTACGTCAAGTGGTCGCGGGAGATCGATCTCGAGATCGACTTCCGGCTCACGGGCCTCGGCCGCGCCTACGGTGCGCCGCTGAACTTCGTCGGCACCGACAACCTGCTCTATCGCAACGATGGGCCGGACGCCGCGGGGAATCCGCACTTCACCGACGTCTCCGCCGCCGCCGGCGTCCACGTGCCGGACCCCATCACCGGCAACCCGGTGGGCAAGGGGCTCGGCGTCGTGCCCGTCGACTACGACGGCGACGGCTGGCTGGACCTCATGGTGGTCAACGACACGGTGCGGAACTTCCTCTACCACAACCTCGGCGATGGCCGCTTCGAGGAGACGGCCATCTTCGAGGGCGTCGCCTATGACCGCAACGGCAAGGGCACCTCGGCCATGGGCGTGGACGCCGCGCACTATCGTGACGATGCCGATCTGGGCATTGCGGTGGGCAACTTCGCCAACGAGATGGCCTCGCTCTTCGTCACCAGCGATGGCCGCCCGCCGTTCGTGGACGAGGCGGTGCTGGAGGGCATGGGGCCCGCCTCGCGCATCCCGCTCACCTTCGGGCTCATGTTCTTCGACTACGACCTGGATGGCCGCGAGGACCTGGTGCTCGCCAACGGCCACCTGGAGCACGAGATCAACCGCGTCCAGCAGAGCCAGCACTACGCCCAGCCCGCGTCGCTGTTCTGGAACTGCGGCGACGCCTGTCAGGCGCGTTTCGTGCATCTGCCGCCGACGCCCGCGGCGGTCGGCGACCTGGCGCAGGATCTCGTTGGCCGCGGCATCGCTTTTGCCGACATCGATGCCGACGGCGACCTGGACATGCTCATCACCCAGAACGGGCGGCGGCCGGCCCTGCTCAGGAACGACCAGGCGCTCGGCCACCACTGGCTGCGGCTGGACCTGATGGGCAAGGCCCCCGACACCGACGCCATCGGCGCCCGCATCGAGCTGACCGCCAACGGCATCACCCGCACCCGCGACGTGCGGCCCACCCGCGGCTACATGTCGCAGGTGGAGCGGCCGGTGACCTTCGGCCTGGGCGATCTCGCGGACCCCGCCGCCATCAGCCTGCGCATCCTGTGGCCGGACGGCAGCGAGCAGACCGTCGTCCCGAGCGCGCTGGACACCACGCTCACCATTCACCAGGGCCGCGACGATGCCTGATCACCATGTAGGGTCCGCTGTGCGGGCCAAGCCAGCCCTGATCGCCGTCCTGAGTGCCGCGCTCCTTCTCGCGCTGCTCGCGGCCGCCGCCGGCGTGCAGGCCGATCTCGTGGCCGACCCGCCGCGCGCCTTCGGCATCGACCTCAAGCCGATCCCGGAGGCCGACATCAGCGGCGCCGAGCCGTTGATGCAGCAGGCGCTCACCAGGGCCCGCGCCGAGCTCGACACCCTGCTGGAAACGCCGGAAGCGGACCGCAACGCGCTGGCCGCCGCCTACGGGCGCCTCGGCGCGCTGTTGATCCTGGTGGAGGTGGAGGCGCAGGCCGACGTCTGCCTGTACAACGCCATGGCCCTGCAGCCGGACGAGGTACGCTGGCCCTATTACGCGGGCTACCTCGCGATGCTCGCCGGCAACCTCGAAAACGCGGTGACGTACCTGGAGCGGGCAAGGTCCATCGCACCGGACTATGCCCCGCTGTACGTCCGGCTGGGCAAGGTGCGCATGGACCAAAGTGACTTGGCCGAGGCCAAGCAGGCGCTCCAGCGCGCCGCCGAGGAGCCGAGCCTCGCCGGCCCTGCCAACTATTACCTGGGCCAGATCGCGGTGCTGGAGCGGCGCTACAACGACGCCATCCCGCTGCTCCAGGCCGCGCTCGCGGCAACGCCGGATGCCACCGAGGTGCACTATCCGCTGGCCCAGGCCTACCGCGCGCTCGGCGACAACGAGCGCGCACGCCACGAGCTGGCCTTGTTCGAGCTGCGCGCGCCGGTCGTCGCCGACCCCCTCATCGACGAGCTGACGGCCGCCACGCATCGTGCGCTGCCGGCCTTCAAGGAGGCGCTGTACGCGGTGCGCGGCGGCAACTACGACACCGCCGTGCAGCGCTTTGCGGATGGCTTGGACGTGGACCCGGACAACGCTGCCGCGCGCGTCAGCTACGCCCGTGTGCTCTGGCTCACCGGTGCGCAGGCGCAGGCCGAGGCGGAGCTGGCGCGGGCACTGGAGCTGGCGCCGCAGCAACCGCTGGCGCTGTTCCTCCAGGGCGTCATCGCCCAGCAGCGGGGCGACCTTGCACAGGCCGCGAATCGCTACCGGCAGGTGCTGGCGCTGGAGCCCGGGCACTCCGGCGCGCTGTTCCAGCTCGCCAACCTGGACTTCCGTGCCGGGCGCTTCGATGCGGCGGCGGACGGCTACGCCAAGGTGCTGGCGGTGGACGAGGACGTCGTCCCCGCGCGGGTACTGGGGCAGGTGGCGGCGCTACGCGCCGGTGCCTCTGCCGGCGAGGTGCTCGCCCGGCTACGGGCGCTGGCCGATGCGCACCCCGAGGACCCGCAGCTCCGCTACGCCCTGGCGCGGATGCTGGCGGCCGCGGATGACCCGGGCCTGCGCGACCCGGCGGCCGCCCGCGCACTCGCCGGCGCGCTTATCGCCGACCCCACCGCCGGCGGCCCAATCCCGCCGCACCAGCGCGCGCTGGCGCTGGCCCGCGCGGCCGGTGGCGACTTCGATGGTGCCGCGGCGTTGCTGAAACCGATGCAGGAGGCGGCCTGGATGCTGCCGCCGGCGGAGGCCGACCTGCTCCAAACCGAGCTGACGGCCTATGCGGACGGCCACCTGCCAGCGCCCTGGCCGGAGGGCGATACGCTGTTGGCTCCGCCGCTCTTCAACGCGGCACAGGTGATGCGGGATTATCCGGCGACCAAACCCTATTGAAGAAGGGCCTGGGAGCTAGGAGCTAGGAGTTGGTGCAGAGGCGGGAGAATGCGGAGAGCGCCTGCAGCGTCGGCCGTGGCGCCTACCCGTGTCGCCCTCCAGGGCGACACGAGCAAGCATCCGTTGGCGCAGCGGTTGCCGTCGGCGCGGCACAGAAGTGATAGCCGCCCGGTTCCAACCCAGTCAGCCCCTAGCCACGCCCAGGGTGCATGAGCGTAGCGTCCCAGCCCCTAGCCCCTCACGAAAAAGGGCCGGTTCCCCGGCCCTAAATCAGCCGGCGGGCAGTGCGCCCGCCGTGTATAGGTGGCGGTATCAGCGCTCTTTGCTCTCTTTCGGCGTAGAAGGTGCTGCCGGTGCCGCAGGTGCCGCATAGGGGTAGTAGCCGCCCCAGCCGTAGCCCGGGTAGCCGCCCCAGCCGCCGTACGGATAGCCGCCGCCCCAGCCGTAGCCCGGGTAGCCGCCCCAGCCGTAGCCCGGATAGCCGCCGCCCCAGCCGCCGTACGGATAGCCGCCATACCAGGGGCCACCGTACCAGGGGCCGCCGTACCAGGGGCCGCCGCCCCAGGAACCCCAGAAGGCCTGCGCAGGTGTCGTGGCCAGGGCCGCCAGCAAGGCACCGCCGGCGGCAGCAGTCAGCATCAGCTTCTTCATGGATCGCCTCCTCGTTCTCGTCGTGTTCAACTTTGGGGGAACTTGCGAGCCCGCGGCCAAGTATAGCCACGGAAATACCAGACGCGATAAGGGCAACTACCAGGAAACCCCGCGGCCGATGCCCGGCACGGAACGGCCGATATTGCCGCCACTCGCGCGCCTCGGAGCGGGATTCAATCGCTCGCCGGAGAACGCCGCAAGCGAGCGGCGGGAGCGCGCCGAGGCAGCCGCGGCCGGGCGCGACGCGGCTGGTTCATAGTCTGTGGCAATCCTTTGGATAAGCCAGGGTTATTGACCCATGCGATTGCTGAAATTGCCGCAATTGCCCGCCTGTGGCAGCCTTGCCGACTCACAAACACGACACTGAGGAACCCACCATGCGCGTCATCCTGCTCGGCGGCCCCGGGGCCGGCAAAGGCACCCAGGCCGGCTTCATCAAGGAGCATTTCAACATCCCGCAGATCTCCACCGGCGACATGCTCCGCGGCCACGTCAAGGCCGGCACCGAGCTGGGCAAGGCGGCCAAGAAGATCATGGACGAGGGCGGGCTGGTGTCCGACGACATCATCATGGGCATGGTCAAGGAGCGCATCGCCGAGGATGACTGCAAGAACGGCTACCTGTTCGACGGTTTCCCGCGCACCCTGGCGCAGGCGGATGCGCTGAAGGAGGCCGGCGTCTACGTCGATGCCGTGGTGGAGATCGCCGTGCCGGACGAGGAGATCATCAAGCGCATGTCGGGCCGGCGCGTGCACCTAGCCTCGGGCCGCACCTACCACGTGGTCTTCAATCCGCCGAAGGAGGAGGGCAAGGACGACGAGACCGGCGAGCCGCTGATCCAGCGCGACGACGACAAGGAAGAGACCGTGAAGGCCCGGCTCAAGGTCTACCACGACCAGACGGCGCCGCTCATCGACTACTACTCCAAGTGGGCCGAGGAGGGCGGCGAGGGCGCGCCGCGCTATATCAAGATCAACGGCGTCGGCGGCGTCAGCGAGATCCGCGACGGCATCATTTCCCAGCTCGAGCAGGGCTGAGCGCAGCGGCGGCCGCGCGGTCGCCGCCTGCTCCCGTCAGCCGCGGGCCGGCAAGGCCCGTGCCCGAGGTGCCGTGCGCGCCCCGGATCGTCGGTTCAAATGCACGATTTGTCGGCCCGCGTGCGACAATGCACACACCGACCGGCTTGCAACCTCGTGCGGACCATGTGGATTCGGTGTTGTGTGCTCAGCCTGCTGCTGTCCGGTGCGCCGGTGGCATCGGCGATGTACAAGTGTGTGGACGCGGACGGCAATGTGACCTACTCGCAGACGGCCTGTGAAGAGCCGTCTGGTGCTGCCTTCCGCGCCGCGGCAGCCCGCCCGACGCCGCATGTCGATGCCGACGCCGGCATGGATGGCGGCGGCTCGGACGACGTGCTCTGCGATCGGGTGCGTGACTTCGCACTGGAGCTCGCCTGGGCCATGCGGCAGGGGGTGGGCATCGATCGGGCCGTGTCCATCCTCAGTGGACGGGCGGACCCGAGCAGCTTTGCCGACGGCTACGGCCGCCGCGCCGGTCGCGGCAGCCGCAGCATCCTGGGCGACGACGTGCTGGAGATCATCAACCAGGTGTTCGCCTTCGCCGGGCGGGGTACCTCGGATCCTGCCGGCATTGCGGAGGCCGCCGCGAGGCGGTGCCTTCAGGGGCGCTTCGAATTCGACCGCGGTGCCCCGGGTGGCACGGACGGCCTGCGGCGGGCCGCCGGCAGCGGCATCCTGCTGAACCCGCAGGGCATGGTACTGACGGCGGACCGGCTGATTGCGGACTGCGGCAGGCTGCGCGTTTATCGCGGCGGCGCCTGGCACGAGGCGAGCCTGCTGCATCGCGACTCGGCGGTCGGTCTCGCGGTCCTGCTGGCGGATGATCTGCATGGCCGCCCTGCCGTGTTCGCTGTCGCCGACAAGCCGTCGGACCAGATGCTGTTCGCCATGACCCTCCCCTTGCGGGGGGTGCTGTCGGGAGAGGTCGGCCTTGCGGACGCGGACGTGGATATGTCCTCCGCCGCGGCGCCGGCGGCTCCCGTGTCGTCCGATGCAGCCGCGAATGCGGCAGCCGCGACGGAGATCGACGCCGCTCGGCCGCTGCCGCTCGCGCTGGAGCCCGGTCCCGCACAATTGGGCGCTCCCCTCCTCAACAGCGCCGGACTCCTCTCCGGCTTGGCGCTGCCGCCCGCGGACGACGGCGGGCCGCCGCGGCTCATGCCGGCGGGCGCGCTGCTGCGCTTCCTCACCAGCGCCGACATCGCTCACTACAGCGCCGCCGGCCTCGGCAAACTCACGCGGCAGGAACTGCGCCGCCGCGCCGCCGGCTTTACCGTACATGTCGAGTGTCTGCCTTAGCGGAATAAGCCGGTTCCGAGGGCCGAGGTCTCTGGGGGCGAAATAAGAACAGCCAAGCCTTGCCGTGGATGAGCGCAGCGAAATCCGTGGATCGCGCAACAGAGATCGTGAAAGTATTCGGTGTAGCGGTTATGGGAGCAGCCCTTGTGGGACCGGCACTCTCGGTGCCGCGACCGGCGGCAGAGCAGCACCCCGCACTTCGTACTCCGTACTCCGCTCCGCACCCCGCACTTCTTAACAAATCGTCATCCCCTCGCCCTTGCGACCCGAGCGCGCCCTGCTGTGAAATCCCGCCGCGCCGTTAGGGGCTGATTCGCATCTGTCGCCGGCGGCGCCGGAGCAGCCGAGCTCGAACCGGAGAAGCACGCACTATGATCGAGGTACGCGACCTGAGCCGCAGCTATGGCGCGCTCAAGGCGGTGGACCAGGTGTCGTTCGACATCGGCCGCCGCGAGATCGTCGGTCTGCTGGGCCACAACGGCGCCGGCAAGACCACAATTATGAAGATGCTCACGGGCTACCTGGAGCCCAGCGCGGGCAGCATCCGCATCGATGGGCAGGACATCGCCGCACACCGCCGCGCGGTGCAGCGCAAGATCGGCTATCTGCCGGAGAACTGCCCGCTGTATCCGGACATGACGGTGCTGGAGCACCTGGACTACCAGGGGGCGCTGCACGGCATTGCGAACAGGGCGCGCGCGGCGGCCATCCGCCGCGCGATCGAGCGCACCGAGCTGGGCGCCAAGGCGACGGCAACCGTGGCGACGCTCTCGCGTGGCTATCGGCAGCGCCTCGGCGTCGCCGCGGCGCTGCTGCATGAGCCGGACGTGCTGATCCTGGACGAGCCCACCAACGGGCTCGACCCGTCGCAGATCCAGCACATGCGCGCGCTGATCCGCGAGCAGGCGAGCCACGCGACGGTCATCATCTCCACCCATATCCTGCAGGAGGTCGAGGCCGTCTGCGGCCGGGTGCTCATCATGCACGCCGGCAGGCTCGCCGTGGACAGCCCCATCGGTGCCATCGGCGCGACGCCGCGGCTGCGCGTGACCCTGGACCGCGACCCCGGCGAGGTGCGCGGGCTGCTGGCCGAGTTGCCCGGCATCAGCGCGGTGAGCCATGTCGGCGACGAGGACGGCCGCCGGGGCTATGCCCTGACCACCGACGACCCCGACGCCGCGGCCCCGCGGGTGGCCGCCGCCGTCACCGGGCAGGGTTGGGCGCTGTACGGGCTGGAGCGGGAGCGCTACGACCTGGAGGCCCTGTTCGGCCAGATCGCCGACGGGCAGGCGGCAGCGCCGTTCGGCGAGCTGGCTGGTGAGCAGCCGGGCGCCGCCGCCCCGGCGCGGGAGGCCGCCCATGTCTGACATCCTGCGCACCACCCGCAAGGAGCTCTCCAGCTTCTTCGGCTCGCCGGTGGCCTATCTGTTCATCGGCGCCTTTCTCGCCGCCTGCCTGTTCGTCTTCTTCTGGGTGGAGGCCTTCTTCGCGCGCAACATCGCGGACACCCGGCCGCTGTTCGACTGGATGCCGCTGCTGCTGATCTTCCTCGCCGCGGCGCTGACCATGCGGTTGTGGAGCGAGGAGCGCCGAGCCGGCACCTGGGAGGCCTTGGCGACCCTGCCCGTGCCCACCTGGAAGCTGGTGCTGGGCAAGTTCCTGGCCGCGCTGGCGCTGGTGGCGGTGGCCCTGGCCCTGACCCTGCCGCTGCCGGTGACGGTGAGCTTCCTGGGCCAGCTGGACTGGGGGCCCGTGCTGGGCGCCTATCTCGCGACCCTGCTGTTAGCGGCGGCGTATATCGCCATCGGGCTGTTCGTCTCCGCGCGCACGGACAACCCTATCGTCGCGCTCATCGGTACGACGCTCCTGTGCGCGGTGTTCTATCTCATCGGCTCGCCGGTGCTGACCAACCTGTTCGGCCATGGCGGCGGCGAGCTGCTCAGGCTGCTCGGCACGGGCTCGCGGTTCGAGTCCATCACCCGCGGCGTCGTGGACCTGCGTGACCTCTATTACTACCTGAGCCTGGTGGGCGTGTTCCTGGCGCTCTGCATCTACAGCCTGGAGCGGTTGCGCTGGGCGGCGGACAGCGACCGGCAGGCCAGCCACCACCGCTGGCAGCTCATCACGGTGCTGGCGGTGGCGAACCTGGTGGCCGCGAACCTTTGGCTGCAGCAGGTGGGCGTCGCCCGCGCCGACCTCACCGAAGGCAAGATCTACACCGTCTCCGAGGCCACGCGGAACTACCTGCACCAGCTCCAGGAGCCGCTCCTGATCCGCGGCTATTTCAGCGCCGAGACGCATCCAAAGCTGGCGCCGCTGGTGCCGCAACTGCGGGACCTGCTGCGCGAGTACGAGGTGGTCGGCGGCCCCAACGTCCGGGTGGAGTTCGTGGACCCCGCGACGTCGCCGGAGCTGGAGCGCGAGGCGGGCGAGAAATACGGCATCCGCCCGGTCGCCTTCCAGACGGAGGGCAAATACCAGTCGGGGGTGGTGAACTCCTACTTCAACATCCTGGTGAAGTACGGCGATCAGTTCGAGGTCTTGGGCTTCCAGGACCTCATCGAGATCAAGGACCAAGGCGACACCGATCTCGAGGTGCGCCTGCGCAACCCCGAGTATGACCTGACCCGCACCATCAAGAAGGTGCTATACGGCTATCGGGGCGGCGGCGACGCCTTCGCCGGCATCGGCGAGCCCATCCACTTCCGCGGCTTCATCTCGGCGGCCGATGCCCTGCCGGAGCCATTGCCAGCCGTGCGCAAGGACCTGGAGGCGGTGCTGACGGACCTCGCCGAGGAGGCCAACCGCGACGCCCCCGATCACGCCGAGCCAGCGCGCTTCGACTGGAAGATCGAGAATCCGGACGCCGACCCCAAGCTGGCCGCGGAGATCGACCAGCGCTTCGGCTTCCAGCCCGTGGCCCTCGGGCTGCTGGACCCGCGGCCGTTCTACTTCTTCATGGTGCTCGAGCAGGGCGGGCGCGCCGTGCCCGTGCCGTTGCCGGAAGGGCTCGACAAGGCCGGCCTGCGGCGGGCCATCGAGGCCGGCATCAAGCGCTTCGCGCCCGGCGTGCTGCGCACCGTCGCCCTCTACACGCCGGAGCCGGCGCCGGCCGGCTTCCCGGGCATGCCGCAACCGTCGGGGCCCGGCTACACGCTGCTCAAGGACACGCTGCGTCAAGGTTTCGCACTGCGCGAGACCGATCTCGGCACGGGACAGGTGCCGGACGACACGGACCTGCTGTTCGTCGTCGATCCCACGGCCCTCGACGAGAAGCAGCAGTTCGCGGTGGACCAGTTCCTGATGCAGGGTGGCACCGTCGTGCTGGCCACCAGCAGCTTCGACGTGGACCTGACCGGCAACGCGCTCAGCGCGGCGCCGTCGCAGACGGGGCTCGAGAACTGGCTCGAGCACCAAGGCGTGCAGCTTGCGCGGAGCCTGGTGCTGGACCCGCAGAGCTCGCCGTTTCCGATTCCGGTGCAGCGGCAGATCGGCGGCTTCACGGTGGAGGAGATCCAGAAGCTGGATTATCCGTACTTCGCGGACGTGCGTGCCGACGGTCTCGCCAAGGAGAGCGGCATCACCGCCAATCTCGGCCAGCTCACCATGAACTGGTCCTCGCCCATCACACTGGATGCCGACAAGAACGCCGGGCGCAAGGTGACTCGCCTCATCGAGAGTTCCCGCGACGCCTGGACCAGCGATGCGCCGGACCTGCAGCCGGACATCGACAAGTACGGCTCGCTCGGCTTCCCGAGAGGCAAGGACCGGGGTCGCAAGCTGCTGGCGTTGTCCATCGAGGGTCGCTTCGATTCCGCCTTCGCCGGCAAACGCTCGCCGTTGCTGCCGCCCGAAAAGGCGCAGGGCGAGAAGGACGACAAGGGCGGCGCGGCCGATGCGAAGGCCGTCGATGCCGGGCCGGCTGCCGAGGCCGGCGCCCCGGCAGTGGCCGCGGACGCCGCGGCCGGGGAGGGTACCGACGCCAAGCCGAAGCAACCGGTGGTCTCCACCGTGGTGGAGCACTCGCCCTCGTCGGCGCGGCTCATCGTCATCGGCTCCGATACCTTCCTGAGCGACGTCGCCATCGACCTCGCCACCCGGGCCACTGGAACCGAGTACCTGAAGCCGCTGGAGCTTGTTCAGAACGCCGTGGAATGGTCCCTGGAGGACCGCGGCCTGCTGGCGCTCCGCGGCCGTGGCCAGTTCAGTCGGCTGTTGTCGCCCGTGAGTCAAGAGGCGCAGATGATCTGGGAGTATCTGAACTACGCGCTGGCCGCCCTCGGCCTGGTGCTGGTGTACTGGCTGCATCGGGTGCTGCGCCGCCGCCGCGAGCGGGCGCTCACCGAGATGCTGGCGGGAGGGCAGTGACATGACGGATACGACCACGCCCACGGCCGAGACCGGCACCCGCCGCGAACTCGGCCTCGACGGCGACTGGCGGGCGGCGCTGCGCGCGCCGCTGGTGCTGGCGCTCGCCGCTGCCCTGGTGGTCCAGCTCGCGCTAGCGCTGATGCTGGGCGGCGGCCACAGCATGGCGCCGGCCGCGCAGGACGAGCCGCTGCTGGACCTGGACCTCGACAAGGTCGCCGAACTGGACATCGCCTCCGGCGATGGCGCAAGCCTGGTGCTCAGGCGCAGCGGCGACGCCTGGGTGCTGCCTGGACTCGGTGACTTTCCAGCCAGCGACACGCGTGTCCAGTCGCTGCTGGACGACCTCGATGGCCTCAAGCGCCCGCTCCCGGAGGCCACCAGTGCCGATGCCCAGCGCCGCTTCAAGGTGGCCGACGACAACTTCGAGCGGCGGCTGACCCTGCGCGGTGGCGGCAAGCAGGCGACCCTGTTCGTCGGCGACTCGCCCGGCTTCCGGCGGACCTTCGCCCGTGTGGACGGCGAGGACGCGGTCTACGACTTGCGGCTCGGCCTGTTCGACCTCAGCGACAAGGCCGACGACTGGATCGACCGCGGCCAGCTCCAGATCGACCGCGGCAAGATCACCGGCATCGCCGCCGCCGATGCGGATGGCGGCCCGGCTGGCAAATGGGCGCTGACGCGCGGTGAGGAGGGATGGTCGCTGGCGGGCAGCGACGGCAAGGTGGACGGCGCCGCCACCGACGCCTTGGTAGATGCCGTCGCCACCGTCAGCTACAGCGGCGTGCTCGCACCCGACAGCGACGCCAAGTACGACCTCGATGCCCCGAAGCGCGTACTGACCGTCGATTACGACGGCAAGCAGCGCCGCTACCTGTTGGCACCCATCGGCGACAGTGGCGACTATGCGCTGAAGCGCGACGGCTCGCCTTACGTTTATCGCATCGGCGCCTTCGATGCCGAGACCCTGGTGGGGACAGACCAGGACAAGCTGCTGGGCAAAAAGAAGCCCGAGGCGGGAGCTGGTGATGAGGGCGCGGCTGGCGCGGTTGGCGAAGCCCCGGCGCCCGCCGCATCCGCCGAAGCTGCCAAAGAGATGGAGCCGGGGCCGGCCGCCGACGCCACCCCGACTCAAGAAGCCCGCCCGCCGCAACAGAGACCGTGAAAGTATTGTTCGCGACGCCGAAAACGAGCGGATCGTAGGTCGGGTTAGCGATAACGTAACCCGACCTACACCGAATACTTTCACAGTCTCAATGACGTGGGAGCGGCGTCCTCGCCGCGAAGCCGAGCCTGCCGGCGCCGATCGCGGCGAAGACGCCGCTCCCACCCCGCCCGGCATTTCGGCATGCTGCATTGCAGCGAACCGGGGCCATCCGCATACTGAGCCGTCCCCGGGCGTCCCCGCCCGCCTCAGCCGGAGCCCGCGATGGCGCGCATCAAGCTCGATTTCCAGAATGCCGAAGGCCACAAGCTCTCCGGACTGCTGGAAACGCCCCCGCCCGACGTGCCGACCCTGCGCCATGCACTGTTCGCGCACTGCTTCACCTGCGGCAAGGACATCGCCGCGGCCTCGCGCATCAGCCGCGCGCTGGCCGCACGCGGCATCGCCGTGCTGCGCTTCGATTTCACGGGCTTGGGCAACAGCGACGGCGACTTCGCCAATACCAGCTTCACCTCCAACGTGCAGGACCTCATCGCCGCCGCCAACGCGCTGGCAGCGGAGCACGCGGCGCCGGCCATGCTGATCGGCCACAGCCTCGGCGGTGCCGCGGTGCTGGCGGCGGCGCCGCAGTTGCCGAGCGTCGAGGCCGTGGTGACCATCGCCGCACCGGCGACGCCGAAGCACGTCGAGCACCTGTTCAGCGGCGTGCGCGGGGAGCTCGAGGCCACCGGTGAGGCGGAGGTGCAGGTGGGCCAGCGGCGCTTTCGCATCCGCCGGCAGTTTCTCGATGACCTCGAGCACTACGCCGACGCCGACCACATCCGCAAGCTGAAGCGCGCGCTGCTGATCTTCCACTCGCCCGTGGACGAGATCGTGCCCATCGCCGAGGCGGCCAAGATCTACCGCGCGGCGCTGCACCCGAAGAGCTTCATCTCCCTGTGCGCGGCGGACCACCTGCTCACCAACCGGGAGGACGCCGAGTACGTCGCCGAGACCCTGGTGGCCTGGGCGAGCCGGTATCTCGGGCTGCGGGCGCACGCCGAAGAGCCTGGCCTCGGCACGGCACCGCAGGCAGCGCCCGGCGAGGTGGTAATCACCGAGCGCGACGGCCGCTTCCTGCGCGGGCTCTATACCGAGCACCACCAACTCCTCGCCGATGAGCCCAAGGACGCCGGCGGCAGCGGTCTCGGCCCGACGCCCTACGATCTGTTGCTGATGGCCCTGGGTGCCTGTGCCTCCATGACCATCCGCATGTACGCGGACCGCAAGGGCCTGCCGCTGGATGACGTCGAGATTCGGCTGCGCCACGACCGTATCCACGTCGATGACTGCGATACCGACTGCAATGACGACGCCCGTGGCCTCGCCGACAACCAGGGCCACATCTCGCGGATCGAGCGCCACATCGACCTCACCGGCGACCTCACCGAGGCGCAGCGGGCGCGCCTGCTGGAGATCGCGGACCGATGCCCGGTGCACCGCACGCTGATGGGTCGCCCGCACATGGTCGCGCGGCTGAGCAACGACGATCCGGACGCCGGGGCCGAGGATCGGGCTTGAGCCGGTCGGGCCAACGCAGGCAGCCCGACGATCAGGCGGTGACATCGAGCGCCGTGTCGCGCCTCGTTCCTCGGCCTGACCTACCGAGTTAACAATTCGTTCCAGGATGAGTCGTCGTCGTGATTACTGAGCACGCGAAAGCACAGGGTATTCAGGGCGACGTGCGCGGCGATTTCCTCGACCCTGGTGACCTGGCCGACCAGCAGCGGAATCGCGCCATCACCCAGCGGTATGACCGAGTTCCCTATTTCAGTTGTTCTTGAACTGTTCCATAACACGGCCGCGTCCCAGGGCGGCTCGCAACGGACTCTGGATCGGAATCGATCCGGATCGCGATTTCGATCCCAATATCGACGCCGATTTCGATGGATGCTTCGGCGGGTCTTGCTCAACATTCGGGGTCATGTTCGCCCGTCATCCGCCGGGCGGAGCGACACGCATGCCCCCCGTTTGCCTCAGCGTTCGAGCCCGAGTCCCGGCCTCGTCCGGCAGGCGATGGCGCGGAGGGCCGTCAGCGTGGGGCAATGCCCCTCGCCTTCACCGAAATTTCACCACGCATACATAGCCTTGAAACGGCGCGCTGATAGCTTGCCCGGCCATCAGGTAATCGGAAAGGTCATCGACCATGAGCGCGATTCGAGAGCATCAAGTGAGCACCATGGCGCATCGCATCGGGCTGCGTCTGCTGCAGCCGCCCGGCGAGGCCGGCGTGTCGCTCTACCGACTGGTGGAGCCGTTCAGCATGCAGCCCGTGTACCCGGGCGGCAATGTGCCGGGCGTGGCGCTGGACGAGTTGGAAGACTGGCTGTCGTTCCCGTGGGAATGAGCGGCGACACCGCGGCATGCAGCGAGCATGATCCGCCGATTGCGCAGGCGGTGGCATCGCTGTCCGCCGAATTCATCCAACGCCAACTGCCGCGGGCGCTGGGCATTCAGGTGCAGGTGGCGGACGGTGAGGCGCTGAGCGACGAGGACGTTGCATTCCTGATGGAGATGGTGGATACGCTGGGCTGTGCCGGCGAGCTGCTCGGGCATGATCCGAGGTTGGAAGCCATGCATCGCTGCGCGCTCTCGCTCTATGACGACATCCTGACCGAGGCATTCGTCCAAGCCATGTCGGAGATTGACGCCGGGGTCGGAGCCCAGGCCGGGAGCAGGAGCAGGGATTGCGATCATCATGATGCTTGGGCGTCGTAGCGGAACACTCCCGCAGTCCGTGACCGCCACCGCCTCGAACCAGCCCCGGCGCTGAGGTATCACCCCATTCGACCAAGTCCTGCCGAGCCGGCCGGGGCGCGCCCCGGCCGGCGCGGATGGCCCTGCAAGCCGGGCGGCCGGAGGGGCGGTCTGCAGTTCCTGCTCCCCCGGCTCGTCGTCTGCCGTTGCGCGGCCGCGCCGCCGCGTGGAATCATGCCCCGCTGGTCCGATCGACAAAATTGTCGAGGGCGGCAGCATTTGTCGAGCCCCTGCACGCGGCTCGGCGCGACAAGCACTTGTTTCAAAAGAGAACGTCACTCTGGCATGACACCTGCGGAGAGGTGGGTGCACTGGACGGCGCACTGGCATCCGGCCGCCGTTCCGGCCACCTCGATGCAATAACCGGAGATGACATGATGAACCGCACCGCAACCCTTGCCGCCGCGTTGACCCTGATCCTGGGCGTTGGCGCCGTGTCGACGCAGCCGCTGGCCGCCGGCCCCGGCGACGGCACGGGGCCCATGATCGACCTCTACGCCGGGACCTGCGAGAACCTGTCCGGCACGCTCATGGAACTCGGCACCGGCGGCACCGGCACGCTGATCGACACCGGCACTGAGATCGTGACCGTTTATGCCCTGGGCCCGGCGCGCTACTGGGAGGAGCAGGGCGTGGCGCTGCCGGTGGCCGGTGAGGCGCTGAGTGTCGATGTCTGCTGGATCACCTTCTCCGACGGCACCGAGAAGGCCATTGCCACGGTGGTGTACCTTGACGATGCGACCGTGGAGCTGCGTGACCCCGTCACCGGACAGCCGCTCTGGCGTGGGGCGGGCGATGGCGAGAAGGCGGCGGCCGGTGGCGGTGGCCAGGTCCGCGCCGGCGCCCGCGGCGGGCGCGCCAGGTAACGGATGCGGCGGCGGGGCAGGCCGAAAAGGGCCGGCATCCGGAGGGGCACCGGCATGGCCGCCCTATTCTGCACCGGCTGCTGCACCGCATCCTGCACCGCCGCCGCCATGGCCGACTCGCAACCGATGGTTCCATCACCGGTACTGTCGGCCGAGCTCGGCCTCGGCTTCGACAGCAATCCCGCGCAGTCCTCCGACGCTGTCTCGCTCGGCTTCGCCGAGGTTGGCCTTGGTGCGCAGTGGCAGGTCAGGGACGACCTTTCATTTGATGCCGAGGCCGGGTATCGCGACTACGCGGGTGCCAACGACAACTGGACCGCGGCCGTCCGCATCGACTGGCTCGCGGCCGCAGAGGGGGCGCGATCCGACCCCCTCACGCTATCGGCCGAGGCCGGCGTCTACCGCGATCAACTGGTCACCGCGGATGCACGCAACGAGCTGGCGCTGGCGGGACGCTGGCAGCCCATCGTGACACCGCGCACCGAGCTTGTGGTCGGCGCCGAGCTGCGCGGCCAGCATTATCTGAACTCTTCGCTGCCCTGGTCGGGCCGGCCGGGGTCGGCGTCGCGCGGCAGAACCCGCCGCGCGCAGCGGACGCGTTTGAGCGCGCAGCGGGGCGCGCCTGGAGCCGGCGTGGACCGTAGCACGGGCGCCACTGCGTTGGACGCACTCGCGGGATTCGAGCCCCGCCAGCGCTATGACGGGCTCGCCATCCTATCCCTTGACGGCGCCTGGTACTTCTCAGCGCTGCTGTCCGGGCTGGGTACGCTGAGCCTGGGTCGGCGCGCATCCACCGAGCCCGCCGAGTCTTACGACAATGTCGCCGTCGATCTGCTTTTCAGCCGCGGCGGCGTCGCCGGCTGGACCCTGGAGCTGGGCCTCGGCTGGTACCGGAGCGACTACGACCGGGCCCCGCAAGACCTTCACCGCCGCGACGAGGGACGCTCCCTGGCGCTGGCGGCGCGGCGGCCGCTGGGGCGGGCCGAGCTGTCCTGCTCGGTGAGCTGGCTCGACAACCGCTCGACGGTGGCGATCAAGTCCTTTGCACAAGCGGTGACCTGGTGTGGTCTGGCATGGCAGTGATGGCGCCCGCGTCCCGCTGTCGGCACTGCTGGTGCTGACACTGGGGCTCGGCTGCACCGCTTCGGTGGCGGCGGCGGAACCGGCCCTCGGCCGCGTCATCAGCATCCAGGCCGACACCGTCGTCGTCGCCATGGACAGCCCGGGCAACCCCCGGCTCTCCGTGCCGCTGGCCGACGTCAGTGGTGCCCGAGACCTGACCGTCGGCAGTCGCGTGCGCGTCTGGCGCGGGGGCACCGGCACCGACACTGGTGCCGACACTGGCGCCGGCAGCGGGACCCGCGTCAGCCCCGCCGGCGGCAGCGGCGGCGGCCGCGACCTGACCGGCGTGCGCGCCCGCCTCAGCCGGGGTGCCGGCCGCGGCGGCGGTCTCGGCGGCATGGGCAGCGGCATGGGTGGACGCACGGGCGGACACCGTGGCGGTCGTTGAGCGGCGCGCCCGCCGGCTGCCGGCCCTGTGGCTCGGCAATTTGCTTGTATTCGGCATGCTGATCGGGCTGGCCGTGGGCTGGTTCGTGCTCCAGACCCGGCAGGTGCAGCGCGGCTTCGTCGCGGACACCGCGGCGCATGCCCGGCTGCTGGCGGACGCGGTGGCCCTGCATGCGCGCGGCGCCGTGCTCGCCCAGGAGATCACCGATGAGGCCCTCACCGCCTTCCTGGCCAGCTCCGCCCGCTTCGCCGACTACCTGGACGGCATCGAGCCGTTCCGCCCGGACGAGCTGACCGCCTTCGCCGAACAGGCGGGGTTGTCCGTGATCCGCATCGTCCGCCGCGACGGCGCGGTGCAGGGACCGCCGGACTGGCCCGCCGGCGAGGCCCCGGGCTGCGGCCGCCTGCGCCGGCTGCTGCGCCCGCCCGGTCTGCACACCGTGCTCTACGGCGTGCCGCGCGGCGCCGCCGCCGGCTGCGTGCTGGTCGGCATGGACAGCCGCCGCATCGACCGCTTGCGCGCGGCGGTGGGTCTGCCGCGGGCGCTGGACGCCGTTGCCGCGCTGCCCGGCGTGCTCGGCGTGCAGCTCGACGGCGCGACCGATCCGGCCATGGCCCGCGATGGCGCGACGGCGCCGCCGCGGGTGAGCATCCGCCGCCTGGACGACGGCACGCCGGCCGCGCGCGCCCGCATTGGTGTCGCCGGTGCCGAGCTGGTGCTGGACCTCGATGCCGGCCCGCTGTTGCGCCAGCGCGGCCGTCTGTGGCGGGAGCTCGCCGCCTTCGCGTTGGCGCTGACCCTGGCGGGCGGCCTCGGCACCTGGCTGCTGTACCGCCGCCAGCAGGCCCACGACCGCCAGTTGCGCGCCTTCGAGCGCCGGCTTTCGCAACAGCGCGAGGAGGCCGGCCTGGGCCGCGCCGCGGCATCCGTCGCCCACGAGATCCGCAATCCGCTCAATGCCATCGGCATGGGCCTTCAACGCCTGCGCCTGGAGGCGACGGAGCTCGACGCCGGCCACCGCCGTCTGTTGGAGCTGCTGCTCGATGCAGCGCGCCGCACCGACGGCACCATCACCGGGTTGCTGGACTACGCACGGCCCTGCACGCCGCGGCGCGAACCGGTGCGGCTCGACCGGCTGGTGCAGAATCGGCTGGCGCTGTACGCGCAGCGCCTGGACGCGGCCGACATCGCCGTGAGCCTGGCCCTGACCCCGGACGCTGGGCTCCCGGCCGACCCGACGCTGCTCGGGCGCGTCCTCGACAACCTGCTGCGCAACGCGCTGGAGGCGATGCACGGCGGCGGCAGGCTGGACATCGGGCTGACGCGAGAGCGAGACGGCCTGACGCTGACGCTGACCAACGACGGCCTGGCAGCGGACATCGAGCCCGTCGAGCGCCTGCTGGAGCCCTGGTTCACCACCAAGACCGACGGCACCGGGCTCGGGCTGGCCATCTCGCGGCGCATCGCCGAGGCCCATGGCGGGCAGCTCGTCGTGGACGTCCCCGAGCACGGGCGGCTGCGCGTGCGGCTGCGGCTGCCGGCGTGAGCCGCACTGGCGCTCGGCAACGGTTCAGAAACAGCGTGAGCACGCCGGGGCGGCTTGGCCTCGGACCGACGAGTCGTGGTCGTGGTCGGAATCGGATACTCGACGTCGACAACGACAACGACAACGACAACAAGCAGGGAAGCGGCGGCAAACTTGACTCATCTGCAAGCATTCGGCTCCCTCAAGCAACCATCACCACCCCATGCTGATCCTCATCGCCGACGACGATCCACTCCAGCGCGAGCTGCTCGGGGGCTTTCTCGAGCACCAGGGCTACCGCGTGCTCGCCGCCGCCGACGGCGACGCGGCGCTGAAGCTGTTCCAGCGCGAGCCGGTGCAACTGGTGCTGCTCGACCAGCGCATGCCGGGCCTGACCGGCGAGCGGCTGCTGGCCGAGCTCAAGGCCCTGAACCCGCTGGTGCGGGCAGTCATGATCACCGCCTACGGCGCCGTGGACACGGCGGTGAGCGTCATGAAGCTCGGTGCCGACGACTTCCTGGAGAAGCCGGTGGACCTCCAGATACTGCTGGAGAAGGTCCGGCACATCGAGCAGGAGGTCGCCGTTGGCGAGGACGTGGCCGCGGTGGCCGAGACGCTCGACGACGACGCCCCTGCGCCGGTCGCGATCATCGGCCAGGGGCCGGCCATGCGCGAGGTCCTGTCGCTGGTCCGGCGCGTCGCCGACAGCCCCTGGGGCGTGCTGATCCGCGGTGAGACCGGCACCGGCAAGGAGCTCATCGCGCGGCTGATCCACCAGCTCGGCTCCCGCGCCGCCGCGCCCTTCGTCGAGGTCAATTGCGCTGCAATCCCTGAGAACCTGTTCGAGAGCGAGCTGTTCGGCCACGAGAAGGGCGCCTTCACCGGCGCCGCCCGCCAGCGCCGCGGGCGCTTCGAGCTGGCCGACGGCGGCACGCTGTTCCTGGACGAGGTCGGCGAGCTGCCGGCTGCGCTGCAATCGAAGCTGCTGCGGGCGCTCCAGGAGCAGCGCATCACCCGCGTCGGCGGCGAGGCGGACATCCCGCTCGACGTGCGCGTCGTCGCCGCCACCAACCGCGACCTGCGCGCCTTGGTGGACGCCGGCGACTTCCGCGAAGACCTCTACTTTCGCCTCAACGTGCTGGAGATCGAGCTGCCGCCGCTGCGCCACCGGCGCGAGGACATCCCGGCCCTGGCCGGGCACTTCATCGCCCGCGATGCCCGCACCCCGATGCAGCTCCCCGCCGAGACCCTGGACCTGCTGGTCAAGTACGCCTGGCCCGGCAATGTCCGTGAGCTGGAGCACGTCATCCAGCGCGGCGTCACCCTCGCCCGCGGCAGCGTGCTGCGCGCCGCCGACCTGCCGCCGGAGCTGCGCCGTGCCGAAAACACCGGTGCCGGCCAGCTGCAGGAGCGCCTCGACGCCGTGGAGCGCGAGCTGCTGGCCACGGCCCTCGATCGCGCCGACTGGGTGCAGACCCACGCCGCCGGGGCGCTCGGCATCAGCGAGCGGGTGCTGCGCTACAAGATGGTCAAGCACGGGCTGCGGCGGCGCGAGGGGTGAGGCGGGCGCCGATCATGCCCTCGGCCAAGCTGTCCCCTCAGGCGCATTGGTGCGCGCAGCGGACCCTACAGCGTATACAAGAAGGGCCAAGGGCCAAGGGCCACGCGCCGCGCACGGCCGGTTCCCCATAGGACGGATAGGCGAAGCGCGTCCGCCTGTACAAGAAGGACCAAGGGCTGAGTTGGCTCCGTATGGGACAAATGGGTCTCACACGGAGGTACGCAGACATTCCGCGGCCCGCGTTTTCGCCGGCGGGCACAGACCTCGCGTCGGAATGGGTGCGACCCCCGTTCAGGGCAGCCAGTCCTCCCGCAAGACCTCATCGATGCGCCAGGGGCACTGCTCCGGGAAGCCCGCGAGGCCGGTCTCCCCGGCGGCACTGGCGACGCCGTCGTCCCAGACCGCCTGCAGCCAGTCGGGATCGGCGAGGCGAGGGCGCAAGCTCGGCGTCTGCTGGAGGTGCCGGTGCAGGCCGCGGCGCTGGTTGCGGATGGTGAGTTGCCAACTGGCGCCGCGGCGCTCCGGCTGGAACTGCCACTTGAGCAGATGGGCGATCAACAGGGCCATGCGATGGTCCAGCTCGCGGCGTTCGCTACGGCCCACGTCCTCGATCTCCTCGGCGATATTGGCGATGTCGATCTCGTCGAGCCGGCCGGCACGCAGCAGCGCGGCCTGCTCGTCGGCCCAGGCGGCGATGTCATCCTCGTAGCGGGTGTTGGGCGGCGGCTGGCCGCTGCGTGGGTGTGCTGAGGTCCGGGACATGGTGGGATACCGGGGCGATCATTTTCGCCGGAGGGTGCCAGCTTTGCCCGGGGGCGGCAAGCCCGGCTCGGTCCGCTCCCGGGGCCGGATCAAATCCGGCCCATCTCCCGGCGGGAGAGGAGGAGACCGCAGGCGCTCCAGCGCGAGCAGCTCCCGCGAGCGGCCGATGAAGCCGGTCTCGGGCGGCGCCGGCACCTCGCCCAGGCGGGCGGCTCGCCGAAGAAGTCCTCCAGCACGCCTAGCCGGGTGCCGTCGAGGTTATGTCAGCGCGCCGCCGGTTGCGGCACTGGGACAGTGAAACGACGGCTAGAGGCGGCGCGAGCCAGGCCCAGCCAAGGGCGCTAAGGGAGCGGTGTTACTGCTTGAGCGACGGGGGTTGGTGTCTGACGGGAGGGGTCGTGCCCAATCCGTGGATCAAGGGCAAGCTTGCGCCGCGGCCCCGAGTCATCAGCTCCTTAAGGGACGTGCCGCAAGGGCTATCATCCCCACGTCACTCCAACGAGCGGGGTGGGCCATGATCATCGGGCTTGGTGCAGACCCCTTTGGGGTCGATTTGAAAGAGGCGGTCAAGCGGCATCTGGAAGCTGCTGGCCACGAATGCGTGGACCTCGGCGGCAGCAGCGAAGAGCAGCGCGCCTACTACGACGTCGCGCATGAGCTTGCAGAAATGCTGGGCTCAGGTGCCTATGACCGGGGCGTGCTCGTCTGCGGCACGGGCATTGGGATGGCCATCGTCGCCAACAAACATGCGGGGGTGTATGCGGCGGTGTGCGAGGATGCGGCGACCGCGGCCAGGGCGCGCTCCATCAACAACGCGAACGTGCTGACCCGACACCTTGCTGAACAGCGCCGCGTCGCGGGTCAGGGTGCGCTGCCGCTCCGCGTTCTGTCCGGGCTGGTTCTCGTGTCAGCGGCGGTTTCATGAATGCCCGCCTGTCAGCAGTGCCGGTGGTTGCCCGATTGTTCCGGCTGTCCTTCCTGATCCCGTGCCTCTGGCAATTCGGATGCCGACGCCCGGCATGCACAGCGAGAGCAGCGGGCGTGCAAGCCGCCATCGCCCGGTGCATCGTCATCGGCCGGTAAGGCAATGGGTGTTTACTGACGCAGCATGCTCCGCGGGCAATGAACGCCGCCGATTACCCCACACCCGCCCGGGCGCGGGCCAAACCACCGAGACGAGGTTGAGCCATGAGCACGCTGGATATCGAAGACCGCCTCTCTATCCTGGAGATGGCGGCGGATATCGCATCCAAGGCGGCGCAGAACCCGAGTATCGACGGGATGATCGACTTTCAGGAAGAACTCATCGAGCGCCTGTACCGCAAGATGACGGCGCTGATCGAGGAGGACGAACTGGACGATGACGATGACGATGACGACGAAGGCTAAGGATTATGCGCAAGGCCGGGCGTCGGTCCGAGCGGCCACGCCCGGCGCCACCCCTTGCCCGGGGATGGACGCGCACACGCGGGCGGACGCGGCGCCGACCCGGTCGCTCGCAACTCGATTGTTTGAAGGGCCGAAATCGTTGCAGATGCGTCAAGTTTCGTGTGCACCGCAGCACCGATCAGCAAGAGCGAAGGGCCAAGGGGCAAGGGGCAAGGGCCGGAACGGCAGTCGACCGACGCTGTGCGGTTGCGTTTGGGGCCTCGGCCCTCGGCCGCCGGCCCTTGTTGCATGCCGCGGGTTGATCGACGCGACATCTGCCCCCTCATGCCGTTGTCGGTCTGAGGCAGCGCCTCGCTAGGTAGGTGCCCGTAGCCCGCACACGGTACGCTTCGCCGTTGCGGTGTTCTGCGCCGATACAGCACGTTGGATCGGGGCCGGGCGAATCATGGCAACATGCCCATTCGACGCGAGTCCGGGCAGCGATCGGAGGAGTTGGACATCGTGGGCAGACTGCTTGTAACCGATGTGAGCCGGTCTTGGCGCTCGGGTGCGTGCGCGGGGGCGTTGCTGCTGGCCCTCTGTGTCCCGGCGGCCGCCGAGGACAAGCTCCTGCAAGAGGTGGTCAACTTCACCGGCGGCGTCCTTTTTGTGCAGAGCAAGGTTCCGGCGCTGGTGCTCGGCGCCATCCGCGATGGTGAGACCGCCGTGGCCGGCTTCGGCGAAATCGCCGATGGGTCGAACGAGGCCCCAGACGGCGATACCCTGATGCGGATCGGCTCCGTCACCAAGGTCTTCACCGGGACCGTGCTGGCAAGCATGGTGGCGGATGGCACCGTGCGGCTCACTGACCCGCTCCAGCACCACCTCGACTGGGGCGTCACCGTGCCGGCGCGGGGGCAGCACGTCATCCGGTTGATCGACCTGGCCACCCACACCTCCGGCCTGCCGCGTGAGGTGGCGCGTGAGCCGGGTCCCAAGGACGATCCCTTCAAGACACTCACCGAGGACGCCTACGTCAAGGCGCTCGCCGCCGATCCGCTGCTGTTCCCGCCCGGCACGGGCGCGCTTTACTCCAATTTTGCTTTCGACGTGCTCGCCGCGGCGCTCGGCGACGCCGCCGGGCAGCCCTATGCCAAGGTCCTCAAGGAACGCGTTCTGGACCCCATCGGCCTTGAGGATACCGTGTTCGAGCTGAACTCCGGCGATGAGCAGCGGCTGATGCAGGGGCACGATTTCGACGGCTCCCCGCTGCCCAATGTTCCGGCGACGCCGGTCATGGCCGGCGCGAGCTCGCTGTACTCCACTGCGAATGACATCCTCAAATGGCTGGCGTGGCACATGGACCGCTTCTCTCCCGCGGACGCCGAGATGCGTCTCGTCGACCACGCCGCCTATGTCTTCCGTGACGAGCTCGATCCGGTCTATGGACTCGACGAATCGGGTCACATGGATGCCTTGGCGCTCGGCTGGATTGTCATGACCGCCGAGGGCAGCCGCCCGCTGATCCTGCAGAAGGCTGGCGGTTTGCAGGGGATCTTCGTCTATTGCGCCTTCTCGCCGGCGAAGAAGGTCGGTGCCTTCGCGGCCATCAACGCATTCGACGTTGCTGCCGCGATGACGATGGCGAGCACCGTCAACGAGCTGATCGCTTCCATCGCCCCCCGATAGAGCCGCGATTTTCCTCCGTGGTTGCGACGTCCCCGCCGCGATCGCGCTCTCCACCTGGGCGTCCCCGCGGCGACGCCGCTCCCGCCGACCAAGGCCGGCAAGCCCGGCTCGCGTGCGATGATGGCCGTTGGGTGTCGGCACCAGCGCTTCTCTGCGGAAATCCTGAGGCCAGGCTCCCTCGTGGTCGTTGTCGTTGTCGTAATCGCATACCCGCACGGGTGGGACCACGACAACGACAGCGACAACGACTTGGGACGGTCTTGCGGCTTGCGCAGTGTTGCACGAGTGCACGGCCTTGGAATTGTCGATACCGTTCGCTGTCCGGCGCCATCCGCACCACGGAGATCCAATGCCCGTTTCCCTCCCGCTGTTGATCACGCTCGGCCTGCTGTCGGCACTGACGCCCTTCGCCATCGACATGTACCTGCCGAGCATCCCGGCCATTGCGCAGGATCTGCACGCGCCCGTGGCGCTCGCGCAGCTCAGCGTGACGGTGTACCTGGGCGTGTTCGCTGCGGCGCAGTTGGTCCTCGGTCCGCTGTCGGACGTGCTTGGCCGGCGGCTGCCGGTGGCGGTGGGGCTCGCGGTCTTCGCGCTGGCGGCGGTCGCCTGCGCGCTCGCGCCCAGCATGACGGCGATGCTCTGGGCCCGGGCGGTGCAGGCGCTGGGCGGCGCGGCGGTGGCGGTGACGATCCCGGCGCTGGTGCGCGACCTGTTCGACCGCGACGACTACGCCCGGGTCATGGGCCTGGTGATGCTGGTGATGGGACTGGCGCCGCTACTGGCGCCGAGCGTCGGCGGGCTGATCCTGCTCTACGGCACCTGGCACTGGGTGTTCGTCGGGCTGTTGGGCATCACCGCTGTGGCGGCGGTGCTGTTCTTGCGGCTGCTGCCGGAGACCCTGCCGCCGGAGCGGCGCCATCCGCCGGCGCCGGCGCGGGTGTTGGGCAACTACTGGGCCCTGCTGCGCCACCGCGCGGCGCTCGGCTACCTGCTGACGGGGATGGCGAGCTTCGGCGGCATGATGGTGTTCATCGTCAACTCGCCCTTCGTCTACATCGAGCTGCACGAGGTGCCGGCGGGCTGGTTCGGGCCGCTATTCGGCCTGAACATCGCCGCGGCGATGCTGTTCTCGGCGCTCAACGCGCGCTGGGTGCCACGCTGGGGGGCGGAGCGGCTGCTGCGCTTCGGGCTCACGGTGCAAGCCGGGGCGGCGCTGATGCTGCTGCTCATCGCGCTGCTGCCGGCTCTGCTCGCCGTGGTGGCGCCGCTGTGGCTCATCGCGCTCGGGGCACTCGCCTACATCGCCATGGCGGGGCTCGTCATGGGCAACGCCATGGCCGGCTTCATGGCCTTCTTCCCGCGCATGGCGGGCACGGCGTCCGCGTTTGCCGGCGCCGGCCGCTTCGGCTTCGGTGCGTTGACGGGCTCGGTGACCAGCCTGCTGCACGACGGCACGGCACTACCGCTGCTGCTCGGCATGGCCTGCTGCGGACTGCTGGCGGCGGCCACCTACCAGCTGATTTGTTGTGCCGAGGTGCCCGCGGATGCGCATCATCGGCCAGGGGTACCGCCGGTGGGCGGCGAAGGGACGCCCCTGTCGAAGTAGCCCCGGCACGCTGTCGGCAGGCGCGCTACTCCCAGCGGAACACGCGTGCCGCCACTGCCAGCAGCAGCGCCGCGAGTGCCAGCAGCAGACCGAGCTGCGGCAGCACGTCCAGCACGCCGGCGCCGTCGATCATGATGGCGCGGGCGGCGTCCACGAGGTGGGTGAGCGGCATGAGCTCGGAGAGCCACTGCGCCGCGCGGCTTGTGCCCTCCATGGAGAACCAGACGCCGGAGAGTAGCAACATCGGCCATGACATCAGGTTCAGGAGGCCGTCGGCGAGCTCCTCGGTGCGCAGCCGTGCGGCCACCAGCAGGCCCAGACTGATCATGCAGAGGGCGCCCGCCACGTACGTGAGCACCAGCGCGGAATAGGAGCCGCGCATGGGAAAGTCCAGGATGGCCAGGGCGCCCAGGTAGACGACGGTGCTGGATGCCATGACCACCATGAGCCGCGAGAGCACCTGTGCGGACAGGAACTCCAGCGGGCGTAGCGGGGTTGCCTTGAGCCGCCGCAGCACGCCGTTCTTGCGGTAGCGCACCACCACCCAGCCGACGCCCCAGAGGCTGGAGAACATGACGTTCATGGCGAGCACGCCGGGCAGCGCCCAGTCCGCGTAGCTCAGCGCCTCGCCGGCGGCTGGGTGGCGCTGCGGCGGTGGCGCGCCGGCGCGGGCAAAAGCGCCCAGCAGCAGCCGCTCGGTGACGTCGCCGTTGGGCGACTTCGGGTTGACCCAGTAGCCGGTGATGGCGCCGCCCGGTGCGCGCAGGTCCAGCAGCAGGTCCAATTGGTGGCGGGCGATCTTCGTGACAGCGGCGGGCTCGTCGTCCATGGGCACGAAGGTCAGATGTGGCGTGGCGAGAAAGCCGCTCGCGTCCGCGGCCGCGTCCGCATCGCCAAGCACGCCCACCTTGAACAGGTCCTCGGGGCCGCCGCCGAAGATGAACGCGAAGGCGACGATCATCATCACTGGCATCGCGATGTTCCAGATGAGTCCGGCGCTGTCGCGGTAGAACTCGCGGTTGCGGGCGACGAGGAGGGCAAGAATTCTTTGGAACATCTTCGTAAGCCCGGCAACAAGCTGAGAGGGAGGCTCAGGGCCAAGGGCCAAGCGCCAAGCGCCAAGCACCTGGGGGCAGGGTTTGCGGAACACTGTTCCTCGGCCCTCGGCCCTCGGCCCTCGGCCCTCGGCCCTCGGCCCTCGGCCCTCGGCCCTATCTGATCAAGCCCGCAAACTATGCCCAGTGAGCTTCAGAAACAGATCCTCCAAGCTCGGCGTCTCCACCCGCAGCCCCGTGAGCGTGGCGCCGATGCGCTCCAGCTCATCCAGCACCGGCGGCACCTGCGCCGCGTGCAGCTCGATCTCGTGATGGTTGCGGCTCGCGTAGCTCGGCAGCGGCTCGTCCGCCGGCCACGCGTCCGCGGGCAGCCGCACGATCACTGGCGGGAAGTGCTCCCGCACCAGCGTCCCCGGTGCCCCCTGCGCAATGATGCGGCCATGGTCGATGATGGCGATCTCGTCGCAGAGACGTTCGGCCTCTTCCATGTAATGGGTGGTCAGCAGGACGGTCTTGCCGCGGGCGCGGACGGTCTCGATGAGGCCCCAGAAGTTGCGCCTGGACTGCGGGTCGAGCCCCGTGGTGGGTTCGTCGAGGAACACGAGGTCCGGGTCGTTCACCAGTGCGATGGCCAGCAGCAGTCGCTGGCGCTGGCCGCCGGAGAGCTTGCGGGTGTCGCGGTGCAGGAGCTCGCCGAGGTTGCAGAGCCGGATCAGCTCGTCGCGTTCGGCGGTGTGCCGGTAGAGCCGGGCGAACATGGCGAGCGACTCGCCGACGGTCTGGAAGTCCTGCAGGGCCGTTGCCTGGAACTGGATACCGATGGCCTCGCGGAAGTCCGCGCCCAGTGGTCCACCACGAAACAGGACCTCGCCGGCGGTGGGTTGCTGGATACCCTCCAGCATTTCGAGGGTCGTGGTCTTGCCGGCGCCGTTCGGTCCGAGCAGACCGAAGCACTGCCCCGGCCGCACGGTGAAGCTGATGCCGTCCACGGCCTTGACACCGGGGAAGTGCTTGCGGAGTTCGCGCGCTTCGATGAGGGGTATCGGCTGCATGCGGGCAAGGTGGGGGCGGTTGTCCTCGGCCACAGGGCAATGCTGGCACATGGGTGCCTGGGGGAAGCACCCCGGCACCCGCGGCTGTGCCGGGCAGGCAGACAAACAAAAGGCCCTGGAGCCGGAAGCTCCAAGGCCTCGGCCGGCGCCCGCCGCTGCGCGGGGCTGCCGGCGTTGCGAGGGAAGGCGGCTGTCAGCCTTCTTCGCCTTCCTTCGTGTTGATGCCGAAGGGGAGGTACGCCAGGCAGGTGCCCATGTAGGCGGTGCCGATGGCGATGAGGCCGATGATGCCGATGATCCAGCTCTTCATAAACAGCGCCGCCAAGATCAGCAGGGCGCCGGCGATGTAGCGGATCTTCTGGTCTTGGCTACCGATGTTCTTGACCATCGTGGAAACTCCCGTTGTGTTGGGTTGGTGACGTTGCGTCGGTCTCCGCGCCCGCAGTCGCGTGCGCGACTGTCGATCGGATACGCCGGAGGTGGGTGCGGGCGCCGTGGATTTCCCGCCGTAAACCATGATGATAATAGGGTTAGTATACTGTGATCGTGAGCTTCGGGTCGTTGCGATCGGACAATCAAGCGGGCGCCGGATCGGCGTAGGCTGAATGCCGACGGCAGCGCGGGATCTCCTTCAGCTGTCGCCCGGTGCGCCTTGCCCGCTGCGTCCCCGTTGATGCCGTGCACGTCGCGGCGACGGTTGTCGGCGCGCACATCCACACCTCCACCCATCGCCCGGATCGCCGACACCATGCATGGCTTCCAACTCTCGCGGCTGCTGTTCTGGGCGGCCATCCTGTTCATCGTCTCGCTGGCGCTGAAGCCCTGGCTGGAGGATGCGTTCGTCAGCATGCAGGCGGAGCCGCGAGCCGTCACGGCGCGCGGCGAGCTGGCGTCGGAGGAGCAGTCCACCATCGAGATCTTTCGCGAAGCGAGTCCGTCGGTGGCCTACATCTCCACGACGGCGCCGCTGTTGAGCCCGTGGACGCGCAACCTCACCGAGGTCCGCCGCGGCACCGGCTCAGGTGTGGTGTGGGACCACGACGGACACATCGTCACCAATTGGCACGTCATCGAGGAAGCGCGTACGGCTAGGGTGGGGCTCGCGGACGGTCGCATCTACAACGCCCAGTTCGTCGGCGCGAGCGCGGAGCATGATCTGGCCGTGCTGCGCATCGGCGCCTCCGCGGCGGGGTTGCGGCCCGCCCTCATTGGCACCAGCAAGGATCTGCAGGTGGGGCAGAAGGTGCTGGCCATCGGTAATCCCTTCGGCTTCGACTACAGCCTCACCACCGGCGTCGTCTCGGCGCTGGACCGCACCATCGCATCCGACGAGGCGGGCGGCGAGATCCGCGGCCTGATCCAGACCGACGCCGCCATCAATCCGGGCAACTCCGGCGGTCCGCTGCTTGACAGCGCCGGGCGGCTCATCGGCATCAACACCGCCATCTTCAGTCCGTCCGGCAGCTTCTCCGGTATCGGCTTCGCGGTGCCAGTGGACGTGGTGAACCGGGTGGTGCCGCAGCTCATCGCTCACGGCGAGTACGTGCGCCCGCGCATCGGCTTCTACGGCGACGACGAGATCAGCCGCCCGGTGCTGGACGAGCTCGGCGTCGAGGGCGTGCTGGTGCTGCGCGTGGACCCGCAATCCCCGGCCGCCCGCGCCGGGCTCCAGGGCGCGCATGTCACCGGCGCCGGCGAGATCATTCCCGGCGACATCGTCCAACAGGTGGACGGCAAGCCGGTGACCTCCATGACCGAGCTCATCGACCGGCTGGAAGGCTATGAGGTGGGCGACAAAGTGGTCCTGCACGTGCTGCGCAACGGGACGCAGGCGTCACTGGAGGTGACGCTGGGCGGGAGTTTCGGGCAGTTGGACTGATGCGGTGGTGCGGTCGCACCAGGGTGATGTCCGGCGCCGACGCGGTCGTCAGCCCAAGAGGGGAAAGCTCACGGCGATGGCGCTCGCGAAGACCAGCGCATTGGTGATGGCGGCCACCAGCGGTTGGCGGGTGCGTCGGTAGATCCAGCCGCTGAACAGCCCGTAGACCAGGAATAGCACCAGGATGGCCGGGATGATGATCACCAGGAAGAACAGCTTGCTCAGGTTGAGCGCGACCGCCAACATCAGCGACGCCAGGAACAGCAGCTTGGTAAGCGCGTACCCGAGCCGGGGTGCGCGCGGCCCGCGGGTGAGCCACTCGTCCGCGATGAACCACAGCACGGTGCCGGCGAACAGTGCTGCGACGGTGGGCAGGCGGTGGGGTGCCGGCAGGAAACTGGTGACGAACAGGTCCGTCGGCAGCGACAGGGCGAGGATCTCGAACAGGGCCACCAGCGCGATGGCGGCGAGCAGCGCCTTGATGGACGAGTTGCCGAGCTGCGGCAGGGCGCCGGCACGCCAGAGCCCGGCCAGGGTCAGCAGGCCGTAGAGACCGAAGTGGAGCGCGATGTAGTCGCCGATGGCGATCGCCAGGAAGTCCGTCGGCATCGGCCAGAGTAACAGCGGGGTCAGCACGGCGGGCACCACCGCGATGGGCCAGAAGCGCCGCCAACCCCAGTCGGCATCTGACCCGGCGCCCAGGCGCTCCGCCGACACCGTCGGCAGCAGCAGCGTAAGCGGCCAGGCCAGCAGCAGCACGCCCAGGTAGTAGAGTCCGAGCCAGGGCGCGCGGTGGTCGATGGTGCCGTTGGGCTTGTTCCCAGCTTGGCCGCCGTCGTGCGTGCCGCGGCCGAAGGCGGCATCGAGCCAGTCGCGCGCGGCACGCAGCGAGGTGGCGCTGTAGAGCACGCCGATGTGTTCGACGCGGTTGGCGATCACCAGCCGCCGGGCGGTGCCGTCCTCGAGGCTGCCGTAAGTGACGTTTGTCTCCACCGCGGCCGGGTCTAAGCCGCCGGCGGCGGCCACGGCCTCGCGCCCCTGCGCCTGGATGACTGCGGGCTCCAAGGCACCGTAGATGAACAGCAGGTTCACCGTGGGCAGTCGGTCCAGGGGCAGCGACAGGTAGGGCGACACCGCGACGATGGCATCCACGCCCGGATGCGCGCTCGCGTAGCGTGTGGCGATGTCGCCGGCCATGGAGTGTCCGAGCAGGGCGAGCCGGCCGTCGCCGCCCGGCAGGTCGCGGGCGAAGTCCACCACCTCCGACAGTGCGCCGACCAACGCCGCGGCGCGCGCGGGGTCGCCGATCTGGCCGGCCAGCGGCTTGGTGTTGCGGCCGTGTCCGGGGAAGTCGAATACGACCGCGCGGTAGCCGTTGCGGGCCAGGGTCACCGCGAAGGGATGCATCAGTTGCCGGGAGCCGGCGTAGCCGTGGGCCACCACGACAACCGGCCCGGGGGGCGCGTCCTTGGCCTGGAAGACGGTCACCGGCGTCGTGCCGATGCGGGTGCTGTGGATGGCGATCCCGGCGCGGGTTCCGAACAAGCCGGCCAGCCCCGCCAGCATCAGCGCCAGCCCAGCTACCGCCGCGACCCAGTGCGCAAGATGCCAGCGCGACGCTTGGGGCGCAGTGAGATGTCTCGTGCGTTGCAGCACAGCGGCAGGCGTGGACTCAGAAGCCCTCGGTGGACGTAAAGAGCCCCACCCGCAGATCCTTCGCGGTGTAGATGGGGCGGCCGTCCACGTCCATGACCCCATCGCCGATGCCGAGCACCAGCTTGCGGGTGATCACGCGCTTCATGCTGACGCGATAGGTGACCTTGGTGGCCGTCGGCAGCACCTGGCCGGTGAACTTCACCTCGCCGACGCCGAGCGCGCGCCCGTGGCCGGGGTTGCCGATCCAGGCCAGGTAGAAGCCGACGATCTGCCACATGGCGTCGAGGCCCAGGCAGCCCGGCATCACCGGGTCGCCGGGGAAGTGGCAGCCGAAGAACCAGAGCTCCCGGTCGATATCCAGCTCGGCAACGATCTCGCCCTTGCCGTAGTGGCCGCCGTGGTCGGCGATGTGCGTGATGCGGTCCATCATCAGCATGTTCGGCACCGGCAACTGGGCGTTGCCCGGCCCGAACATCTCGCCATAGCCGCAGGCGAGCAGTTGCTCGCGGTCGAAGGATTCGGTTCTGCTCATGCGGGGTTGGAGTCCTTGGTGTTGGGTATTCGGGGCCGGCCTGGGAGCGCGGAAGAGGCGTCGCCCGGCGCGGACGTCCGGGCCTCAGCCGGCGAGGCTGCGCTCGAGGAATGGGACGATCTCGTCGATGGAAATCAGTTGCATTTCGGCGTCGGTGCGGCCCTTGTACTCCACCTGGCCGTTGTCCAGGTGCTTGTCGCCCACCACGACCCGGTGCGGGATGCCGATGAGCTCCATGTCCGCGAACATGAAGCCCGGGCGTACGTCGCGGTCGTCCAACAGCACCTCGATGCCGGCGGCGGTGAGGCGCTCGTAGAGGTCGTCCACCGCCTCGCGGACGCGGTAGGACTTGGCGTATTTCATGGGCAGCAGGGCCACCTCGAAGGGTGCGATGGCGGCGGGCCAGATGATGCCGCGGTCGTCGTGGTGCTGCTCGATGGCGGCGGCGACGACACGCGAGACGCCGATGCCGTAGCAGCCCATGGTCATGGTGACCGCCTTGCCCGCCTCGTCCAGCACCACGGCCTTCATGGCCTCAGAGTACTTGGTACCGAGCTGGAATATGTGGCCTACCTCGATGCCGCGGGCGATGGTGATGCTGCCGGACCCATCCGGGCTCGGGTCACCGTCGATGACGTTGCGCAGGTCGGCAACCTCCGGCAGCGGCAGGTCGCGGCCCCAGTTGAGGCCGAACCAGTGCTTGCCGTCGGTGTTGGCGCCGGCGCTGAAGTCGGCCGCCACCGCGGCGGCGCGGTCGGCGATGCATGGCAGCGCCAGGCCCGAAGGCCCCAGCGAGCCGGGGCCGGCGCCGACGGCCGCGCGGATCTCGTCCTCGCTGGCCATGCGCAGCGGGCTTGCCACGCGGGGCAGCTTCTCGGCCTTGACGGCATTCAGCTCGTGGTCGCCGCGCACCAGCAGCGCCACCAGACCGCTCTCTTCTCCCGTCTCGGGGTCGGCCGCGGCCACCACCAGCGTCTTGATGGTGCGTTCGATGGGCTGGCCGAATTGCTCGACGAGGTCGGCGATGGTCTTGGCATTGGGGGTATCGACGATGCGGGCGTCTTCGGCCGGTGCCGGCGGCGCGTTGGCGGGTGCGACGGCCTCCGCCAGCTCCACGTTGGCAGCGTAGTCGCTGTCAGTGGAGAACGCGATGGCGTCCTCGCCAGAGGCGGCCAGAACGTGGAACTCGTGCGAGGCGTTGCCGCCGATGGCGCCGGTGTCCGCCTGCACGGCGCGGAAGTCGAGCCCGCAGCGGCTGAAGATGCGACTGTAGGTGTCGTACATGACCTGGTAGGTCTCGGCGAGCGAGGCGTGGTCCAGGTGGAAGGAGTAGGCGTCCTTCATCAGGAACTCGCGTGCACGCATGACGCCGAAGCGCGGGCGTACCTCGTCGCGGAACTTGGTCTGGATCTGGTAGAAGTTGACCGGGAGCTGCTTGTAGCTCTTGAGCTCGTTGCGGGCGAGGTCGGTGATGATCTCCTCGTGCGTCGGGCCGAAGCAGAAGTCACGCTGGTGGCGGTCCTTCAGGCGCAGCAGCTCCGGGCCGTATTGCTCCCAGCGCCCGGACTCCTGCCACAGCTCGGCGGGCTGTACCGCCGGCATGGCGACTTCTAGCGCGCCGGCGCGGTCCATCTCTTCGCGCACGATGCGCTCCACCTTGCGCAGCACTTTCAGCCCCAACGGCAGCCAGGTATAGAGGCCGGCGGCGAGCTTGCGGATCATGCCCGCGCGCAGCATCAGCCGGTGACTTGCGATCTCCGCATCGGCCGGGGTCTCTTTGACGGTCTGGAGCGGGAAGCGGGACGTGCGCATCGGGGAAGATAGGAGCGGTGGCACAAAATCCAGCAGTCTAGCGGCGGTGGCGGATGCGGACAAGTTGAGCCGGCCGCGGCATGGCCCCCCGCCGCGGGCAGTCGGGCACGTGTCAGGGGGCGGTCGCACGCGAACCCGCGGGGACTCTGAAGAAGAACTAAGCAACACGCAAAAGGGGCGAAAAGGCCCCGTCTTGTCGTAAATCCTCCCCTTTTCGCGTGTTTCGTGTATTTCGTGTGTAAGAAATTCCGGTGTCTCCAGGGTGGCCGTGCTGTTCAGTGCTTACACTCTAGTGCAGCGTTTCTCCTAACTTTGCTTTCGTTGTCGCTGTCGCTGTCGCTGTCGCTGTCGTTGTCGAGTATCCGATTACGACCACGACCACGAGCAGAGACTTCGACCAGGTTCCTGGGCTCCGGCCCCACTCGGGTTGGCGCCCTGCAAAAGTGGCTGAAACGGGGTACCAGCGAGATGCTTGGTAAACCTAGGAAGAGCAGTTGACCGCTACCAATGGCATCGAAATGCCCGCGGTGTCAAAAGGTCCGGCCGTCGAAGCCGAACAGGTGCCGCGGCGGCGAGGCGAATTCGATGTACACGCGCGATTTCGGCACCCCGAGCTGGCGTCCGACGAGGTCGCACAGCGCCGCCGAGAGCTCGGTCGTGCGCTGCTCCGGTAAACCCAGGCTCTTGAGCTCGAGGTAGGCGCAGGGCGCGGCATCGCCGCCGAAGCACATGTCCGCCACCGGCTCCAGCAGCACCATCACGTAGCCCTCCGGCTTGCCGAGCAGTTCGGCGACGGCGGCGGAGGCGGTGCGCAGCAGGGTGTCGCGGGGGCGGTCCGCGAGGTCGGCGTTGGTCTTGATCATCAGGGTCGGCATGGGCGGTACCTCCGGAGGGGTGACTGGTGTGCGTGGCGCCGGGTGCACCGCGCGCGGGCTCAATCGCAAGCGTCTTGGTCAGGGCGCGAGCGAAGTATTTGCAGCGACGGACCGGCGCGTCAACGCCGCGGGGGCGCGTCGCCGACGCAGCTCGAAGGGGCCGATGGGCTTTGGGGATGCGGGCGCAGTCTTGACCAAGACCGTAGGATTCACGTATTTTCAGCTGTTTCCCGGCGCGCATCCCGCCTCGGCTCCTGGTCGTATGGGTCGGGGCCCCGGTGCCCCACCGCGGCTGCGCCCGGCATCGTGCCGTGATTCCCGCAGCTCCGAGATGTCCGCATCGGCGCGCGCCGGTCTCGCTTCGATAGCATTGCCTAGCCCGCCGGCCGCCGCCATTGCCAAGGCGCCGCTACCCGCTTTTCGAGAGGTCGCCCCCCGTGGATCATGCCCAGTCGGATCAGACCATGCCCGATCAGCCCGCTCCGGGCGACAGTTCCAACCCGGCCAATGCCCTGATGCAGCTCAGTGGCGCGGAAATCACCGTACAGGCGCTGATCGATGAGGGGGTCGAGACCGTCTTCGGCTATCCCGGCGGCGCGGTGCTGCACATCTACGACGCGCTATTCAAGCGCGACGAGATCAAGCACATCCTGGTGCGCCACGAGCAGGGCGCCAGCCATGCCGCGGACGGCTACGCCCGCGCCACCGGCAAAGTGGGCGTCTGTCTGGTCACGTCCGGCCCCGGCGCCACCAATGCCGTGACCGGCATCGCCACCGCCTACATGGACTCCATCCCCATGGTGGTGCTCACCGGCCAGGTACCGACGCCGGTGATCGGCAGCGACGCCTTCCAGGAGGTCGACACGGTCGGTATCACCCGCCCCTGCGTCAAGCACAACTTCCTGGTGAAGCGGGTCGAAGATCTGGCCCTGACCATCAAGAAGGCGTTCTACATCGCCAAGAGCGGCCGGCCCGGACCGGTGGTGGTGGACATCCCCAAGGACGTCACTGACCCGAACATCAAGATCCCGTATCAGTACCCGGTGGACGTCCATCTGCGCTCCTACAGCCCGGCCCAGCGCGGTCATCACGGGCAGATCAAGAGGGCGGTGGAAAAGCTGCTCGCCGCCAAGCGGCCAGTGTTCTACACCGGTGGCGGCGTGGTGCTCGGGGATGCCGCCGAGGCTCTGACGACACTGGTGCGCCAGCTCGGCTATCCCATCACCAGCACGCTGATGGGCCTTGGCGCCTATCCGATGACGGACAAGCAGTTCCTCGGCATGCTCGGCATGCATGGCACCTACGAGGCCAATATGGCCATGCACGAGACGGACTGCCTGATCGCCATCGGCGCCCGTTTCGACGACCGCGTGACGGGCAAGATCGAGCACTTCTGCCCGCATGCCGAGATCATCCACGTGGACGTGGACCCGTCGTCCATCTCCAAGACCGTCAAGGTGCACGTGCCCATCGTCGGCCCCGTGCAGAGCGTGCTCGAGGACATGCTGGCGGTGCTCGAGGACCTCGGCGGTCAACCGGACCGGGATGCGCTCACCGCCTGGTGGCAGCAGATCGACCAGTGGCGGGGCGTGGACTGCCTGCGCTACGACCGCACCAGCCAGGTCATCAAGCCGCAGTTCGCGGTGGAGACCCTGTACAAGGTCACCAATGGCGATCTGTACCTGACCTCCGACGTCGGCCAGCACCAGATGTTCGCGGCCCAGTTCTATCCGTTCGACAAGCCCCGGCGCTGGATCAACTCCGGTGGCTTGGGCACCATGGGCTTCGGCCTGCCGGCGGCCATGGGCGTGCAGATCGCCCATCCGGATGCTCCGGTGGCCTGCATCTCAGGCGAGGCGAGCATCCTGATGTGCATCCAGGAGATGGCCACCTGCAAGCAGTACGACCTGCCCATCAAGGTGATCCTGCTCAACAACGGCTACATGGGCATGGTCCGCCAGTGGCAGGAGTTCTTCTACGAGAGCCGCTACGCGCACTCCTACGTCGATGCGCTGCCGGACTTCGTGCACCTCGCGGAGAGCTTCGGTCACGTCGGCATGCGCGTCGAGAAGCCGGACGAGCTCGAAGCGGCCATGCGCGAAGCCTTCGGCATGAAGGACCGCTTCGTGTTCCTCGACGTCGTCGTCGACCCCACCGAGAACGTCTATCCGATGATCTGCGCGGGCAAGGGCCACCACGAGATGGAGCTGCCGCCGACGATGTCGGAGCGGGAGCTCGCATAGCGCCAAACGAGAACGAATACTGGAGTAGGGCAGTGGCCGTCGCACTCTGTCTTGGCCGGCAAAGTGCGAAGTGCGCACTGCGAAGTGCGGGCTCCCCCGCCAACGTACTACGCACTAGGCACTGCGCACCTGATTGCCAAGCATTGCCGTAGCGCCAAGACGGCACACAATGGTCGAGAATCGAACGCATGCGACACATCTTATCCATGCTGGTGGAAAACGAATCCGGTGCCCTGTCGCGCATCGCCGGTCTGTTTTCCGCCCGCGGCTACAACATCGAGTCCCTCACCGTCGCGCCGACGGACGAGCCGACGCTTTCGCGCATGACCCTGGTCACCAGCGGCAACGACGATATCGTCGAGCAGATCAAGAAGCAGCTGAACAAGCTCATCGACGTGGTGAAGCTGCAAGACCTGTCCGAGGGCGAGCACATCGAGCGCGAGATGATGCTCGTCAAGCTCAGGGCCACGCGCGATGATCGCGACGAGCTCATGCGGCTGGTGGACATTTTTCGCGCAAAGGTCATCGACGTCACCGACGTGAGCTATGTCGTCGAGCTGACCGGCGCATCCAAGAAGCTCGACGCCTTCATCAAGGCGGTGCCGGAAGGGCTCATCATCGAGGTCGTCCGCTCCGGCCCGACCGGCATCTCTCGCGGCGAGAAGGGGTTGACGGTATAGCCATAGCCGAGGGCCGAGGGCCGAGGGCCGAGGGCCGAGGCGAGCACGCGGCCCTCGGCCCTCGGCCCTTTTTGCAGTCCGACTCGCCATCGGCGCGGGCTGCGCACGTTCCAACATCGAACCCAGGTTCCAGTTAAATGCCGATTAACGTTTATTACGACAAAGACGCCGACCTTTCGCTGATCCAGGGCCGCAAGGTGGCCATCATCGGTTACGGCTCCCAGGGGCACGCCCATGCCAACAACCTGAAGGAATCGGGCTGTTCCGTCGTCGTCGGCCTGCGCCCCGGCAGCGCCTCCGCCGCCAAGTCCACCAACGCTGGCCTCGAGGTGCGCGACATCCCCGCCGCCGTGGACGGTGCCGACGTGGTCATGGTGCTGGCGCCGGACGAGCACCAGGCGAAGCTCTACAGGGAGCAGATCGAGCCCAACATCAAGCAGGGCGCGGCGCTTGCCTTCGCGCACGGCTTCAATATTCACTTCGGTGCCATCGAGCCGCGCGCTGACCTCGATGTCATCATGATCGCGCCCAAGGGCCCGGGCCACCTGGTGCGCAGCACCTACACCCAGGGCGGCGGCGTGCCGAGCCTCATCGCCGTCTACCAGGATGCGAGCGGCAGTGCCCGCGACATTGCCATGGCCTACGCCAGCGCCAACGGCGGTGGCCGCGCCGGCATCATCGAGACGACCTTCCGCGAGGAGTGCGAGACTGACCTCTTCGGCGAGCAGGCGGTGCTCTGCGGCGGCCTCACAGCGCTGATCCAGGCCGGCTTCGAGACCCTGACCGAGGCCGGCTACGCGCCGGAGATGGCCTATTTCGAGTGCCTGCACGAGGTCAAGCTCATCGTCGACCTCATCTACGAGGGCGGCATCGCCAACATGCGCTACTCCATCAGCAACACGGCCGAGTACGGCGACCTGACCCGCGGCCCGCGGGTCATCACCGACGAGACCAAGGCCGAGATGAAGCGCATTCTGGGCGAGATCCAGTCTGGCAGCTTCGCCAAGGAGTTCATCCTCGAGAACCAGGCCGGCGCGCCCGCGCTGAAGGCCATGCGCCGCCTGGGCCAAGAGCACCAGATCGAGCAGGTGGGCGAGCGCCTGCGCGAAATGATGCCCTGGATTCGCGAGAAGCAACTCGTGGACAAGTCGAAGAACTGAGGCCGCGCGCTCCAGCTCGGGGCCAGCGCCCTACAAGGCCGTCGCGAGGCGGCCTTTTTTTTGGCCGCTCCGCGTGAATGTCCCCAAGAGATGCGCCTTTGCTGTCGCGTCGATACGCCGGCAGCTCAGCCGATGAGGTCGCGGTAGGCGTGCCAGGTGGCATGGCCGAGCAGCGGGAAGACGACGATCATGCCGATCAGCATGGTGATGAATCCAAACGCCACGAGCGCCACGATCAGCGCCGCCCAAACCAGCATCGCCGGCAGGTCGGCGAAGGTTGCGCCATAGCTGGCACGCACGGCCGTCGCGGCGTCGGCGTCGCGGTCGATGATGATCGGGACCGCGACCACGGAGCGCGTGAATACGATGGCGGCGAGGATGCCGCCGACGCCGACGTAGGAGAGGGACTGTGCCGTGCTGACGTGGTAGAGCATGCCGCTCCACATCGTCTCCGTCACCCCTGGCGCCGCGCTGCCCAGCGCCATGTCCATCATGATGGTGGAGGCGGCGAACCAGACCGCGCCGATGACCAGCAGCCCGAGCGCGAAGCGCACCAGCGCATCACGGTGGTCACCGAGGGCCGACAGTGAGTCCCCGAAGCCAACGGGCGCGCCCCGTTCCCGGCACCGGGACAACTGCACCAGCCCGGCGGTGAACATCGGGCCCACCAACAGGAAGCCCGTGATGTCGGCGGCAATGAAGTAGGGATGGCTCCAGAAGGTGAGCAGGAGCGCGCCCAGCGCCGAGACGATGAATCCGTAGGCGAGGCTCGCGGCGGGGTTGTGGCGCAGGTCGTCCCATCCCTGTCGCAGCCAGATAAAGGGGCGGTTCAGGCTGACGCCCTTGATGTTCAAGGGTGATATGCCTGAATGAGTCAGGGTGGCCATGGTGAACCTCCGATGATCGCGTGCGGCGGAACGCCACCCCGGGCGACCCCGAGGGGCCGGAGTCCGCGGCAGCACCGCGATCACCCGGTCGATCGGCGTCCGGTGGCGTCCAGCGCGCGGTTGGCACCCGAGTATTTTGCTCGGGCATTATCTTAAGCCTAGAACGCGCCGGCCGAACTACAAGGCTGCCGGCAATCGAGGCGAGGCTAGCGGGACGTCCGACGCTGACCGGAGCGCTCGCCGGCGCGCCAGAGATCAATCAGAGCGGGGCCGTGATGGCCCAAGCCGGCCGGGCAGGATGCCGGCGAGGCGCCGGCGCCAGGTCGGCACCGGACGATCCGCTCCCTGGATGCGGGCGTCGATGGAGATCCGCAGCCGCGCGCAGGCGGCCGCGATCGCTTGCTCCAGTCGCTCGGCGGTGGCGGGCTCGGTGTAGAACGAGGCGGTAAAGGAATCACCGTAAGGGGCCGGGCCGCCGCAGAAGGCCCAGAACTCGGTCTCTTCCATAATGACCAACTGCCGCCGGTGCAGGATCAGCACACGCAGCGGCGGCAGGCGCTCGTCCTCCGCCGCGGCGCGCAGGTGCGCCGCAAAGGGGTCGAGGTTGTCGTAGCGGTTCTCTGCGTCCGCCTGCACCTCGACGGCGTCGTGCGTCACCGTATCGGTGGCCGCGGCGAGCAGCGACAGGAAGACCTCGGCCGGGAAATGCAGCGTGTCGTGGTCCGGCGATGCCGTGTCCAGCACCACCGCCAGGCGCGCCGTGAGGCTCGCCTGCAACGCCGCCTCGGGCACCGGTGTCAGCGGGTGGTAGCCGCGCACCAGGGTGACACGCGGCGCTATTCCGTCTCGCCCAGCACGATCCATTCTTCTTTCTCGAGTGGCGTGAAGATCCAGTCGTACAGGCTCTCGCTGACCTCCGTGCCGACGAACATCCCGACGACGCCGCAGCCGACGCCGCCCGCGGCGCCGCCCACCAGGGCGCCGACGGGCACGGTGACGAGCTCTTCCGGCGCCGCCGCCTGCGGACCGGCCTGACCGAGCACACCCATGAGCCATGCGCCGCCCGAGGCACCGACACGTGCGCAGTACCGGCCGGCGGCGATGCCGGCGGTCCATCCGCCCACTTGGCGCACTACCTCGCGCGCCCTGCGCTCCGCGTGCCAGACATCGTAGACGCTCATGCCGACACCCACCACGAACAGCGCCCTGCCGCCCCAGCGAAAGACGGTCAGCGCACGCCCCGTGGCTTGGCTGCCCGCCGTGACGGCGTGATCGGTGGTCTTGAGGCCATCGATGTGGGCGAAGCCCTTGGTGACGTTGTAATGCCACACCGGGCGGCCCGCCGTGCTCTTCAGGCCGTGATAATCCAGCCGGAAAACGCGCTTCGGATTCGACGCCTTGTAGATGAACAGGGCGGTCGTGCTGCCTTCCTTCGGCACCCACATGCCGGGCTGCGGCCGGCCGGTGATAAAGAAGTCCTGCCCGCTGAGGCGCACCGCGGTCTTGCCGCGCAGGCTCACCTCCCACCCGGCCCAGCCGGCGCCGAGGTCTCTGATCTCCACCGGTTTCTCCACCGGTTTCTCCACCGGGCTCTGTATCGAGTTCGGAGTGGATGCCGTGCCGGCCGCGCCGTGTGTGCCCAAGGCGGTCGCGCTTTCGGCCTGGACCTCGTCGCACACGTCCACGACGCCGGGTTTTCTGCAGCCAGCCATGTTGTCGATGCCTTTGTCGGTGCTCATGCCATGATGACGGGGCGGTGCGCGGCCACAACCTGGCGCCTGCCATCGCCTGCCATCATCTGATGATCTGCCCCCAGTCTGTGCTCATGGTAGACGACGTGGCAACGGCTCGTCCTTGGCTTAGAATCGGGCGGATCGTTTCAACTCCCGGCGCGAGGCCGAGGATGCCTGCCTGCGATGCCCTGAACGAATCCGCGCGAGCTGTCGTCGATGCCTATCTCGACGCCCTCGCGTCCCACGACCACGATGCGATAGCCGCGCTGATTGCACCCGATGGCTTCAGCTACGTGAGCCCCATCGCCAGCATCCACGACGGTGCGGCGTTTCTCGAGTACATGATGATGACCGGCGGCATCCTGCTCGGCATCCAGCGCCGGCGGGTCTTCGTGGACGGCGACGAGGTCTGCCATTGGCTCGTGTTCGAGACCCAGCTCTCTGAGCGCATCTCCACCCCCGCGGCGCAGTGGGCCAGCGTGCAGGGCGGGCGCATCACGCGCATCGAGTTGCTGTTCGATCCGCATCGGTGGCGGGCGCTGTTCGAGCCAGCCCAGTGAGCCAACATGGTGACCCGGCAGTGAGAGCCGGCGCGCCGGATCACGCGAACGCCCACACGAGCCAGATGGTCACTCGCCCGCGGGTTCCGGCCAGTGTGCCGCCGTGTCGGGGTTGCCGGCATGGCGCAGCCGCCGTTGGTCCGGCGCATCGGGGTCGATGACCGCCTGGCGGTCCAGCAGCCGCTCCAGGCGGGCCTCGGCCTTGGCCAGCAGCCGGGCATAGCGCTCGTCGATCTCGCGGCGGCGTTGGGCGTGGGTGTCCGCGTTCAGCAGGGGGGCTGTTCCAGCCGCGTCGGCCGTGTTGGCCGCGTAGGCGGTGCCGCCCGTCGCCGGTACTCCGTGGCGCGACTGCGGTGTCGCCCGTGCCTGCTCCATGGCGGACCGCGCCTCGGCAGCCGCGGCATCGAGGCCCGCCAGCTCGGCAGCGCGCTCCTTGCGCAAGTCGCTGATGCGGCCCTCGGCCCGGGAGATCTCGCGGCGCAGTGGGATGGGCGCCAGCGCGTCGATGTCCTGCACCTCCGGGATGCCCGGGACCGTTGTGGCCGCGGGCTGCGCACGTTCCTGTGTGGCCGGCGCCGCGGACGAGGCAAGCGTCGGACCCGCCAGCAGCGCGGCGACGCCGATTGCCATTCCCGCTGCCAGGATCAGGTCCCGAATCCGCCCCGGCATCCGGTCCCGCATCTGGCGTAAGCGGCTGTGAGCCCGGCGCGACACGGCTGCGTCGGCCGGACTGCGCGTCGATTTTATTGGCATCGGAGCGGTTCCCCCGGTGACGGAATACCTGGTCGGGGCTGATGAGGGTGGCGTGCGCGCCCGGTTTCGTCGTTTTCGGCGGTGACTGACATGCGCGCGGGTTTCCGGTTTCTGACGTAATGTGGATGCGACGGGTTTAGGTGACCCGACGGCCTCGACAGTTCCACCGCCGGCCCGCTTCCTCAGGCGGGGTATTCTAAACGGCACATCGCCCTAGCTTCGGCCGGCGGGTCGCTTGATCGCTTGCCGGCCCTTGATGCGCCGGGGATGGCACGCAATTTTCCCGAACACTTATGGCACCCGACAGCAACCCATCCGACAGCACGATTGGAGTCGACCGTATGAACAAGCTGCAAGTCATTGTCGCCACCCTGGCCGCCGTGGGGCTCGCCGGCGCCGCCCTCGCCGAAGACCTGTCGCAGGAGAAGGTTGAGCAGGCCATCAAGTATCGCAAGAACGTCATGACCACCATGGGCGGCGAGGTGGGCACCGCCATCGGCAGGCTCCGCGACGGCTTCGACTACGGTCCGAGCCTCGAGGCGGTCGCCGCCGGCCTCGTCGCCAACACCCAGGACATCCCGGCGCTGTTCCCCGAGGGCACCGATTTCGGCGATACCGACGCCACCGCGGAGGTCTGGTCCGACGCACAGGGGTTCGCCGACAAGGCGCAGCAAGCCAAAGACGCCGCCGCGGCCTTCTCCGAGGCCGTCAGCTCCGGCGACAAGGCCGCCATCATGGGCGCCTTCAAGGACCTCGGCGACGCCTGCAAGGGCTGCCACGAGGCCTACCGGAAGAACTGAGCATGGGCATGGGCTCGCTACCCGAGGCGCGCGGCTCGTGCCGCCGCCGGCACCGCCGTTGCGGCGGCGCCGGCGCTTGGCTGTTGCTGATGCTGGCAAGCGCGGTAGCGGCCCAGCAGACAGCGGAGCAGGGCGCCCGGGCCGATCAGGCCGCGGCCCCTGAGCAGGGCAGCACGGCGGCTTCCGAGGTCCGCGACACGGCTCGGGGCAAGGCCCGCGGTGGAGGCAGCGCCGCGAATGCCACCGTCGAGCGCGGCCGCTACCTCTTCCATGCCGCGCTCTGCGGCGTCTGCCACACGGCGAAAGGCGGCAAGCCGCTGGCCGGCGGGCGGGCCATCGAGAGCCCCTTCGGCACCTTCTACACCAGCAACATCACGCCCGACCCGGATTACGGCATCGGCGGCTGGTCCGACGAGGACTTCGTCCGCGCGCTGTCGGAGGGCGTATCGCCGTCGGGCACGAGTTACTATCCTGCCTTCCCGTATACCTCTTTCACCAAGCTCACCCGCGAGGACAAGCTCGCGCTCAAGGCGTACCTGGATACGGTGGAGCCGGTGGCGCAGCCGAACCGCCCACACGAGCTGGCGTGGTTCCCGGCCTGGCGCTGGCCTATCGGTATCTGGAAGGCGCTGTACTTCCACCCCGGTACCTTCCAGCCCGACCCCGCGCGCGGCGACACCTGGAACCGCGGCGCCTACCTCGCCGAGGCCGCCACCCACTGCGCTGAGTGCCATTCGCCCCGCAACGTATTCGGCGCCGTCGAGCAGGGCGCCCGCTACTCGGGTGCCGACGCGGGCATCGAGGGTGGTGGCACGCCCAACATCACGCCGGACAAGGCGACCGGCATCGGCACCTGGACCCGGAGCATGCTGGCGTTCTACCTGGAGATCGGCATGGACCCAAGCGGCGACTTCGCCGGCGGCGCCATGGCCCACGTCATCGACGAAGGCACGGCCAAGCTGACTGCCGATGACCGCGCCGCCATCGCCGAGTACATCCTGTCCCTGCCGCCCATCGCGCACCAACAAGAAGACTGATTTGCGCCGCAGCGAACGCTTTGTCCTCATTGCTGCGCCCGTTGCCCGACCGTTACCCGACCTAGCCGTTGCGGGATCGCATTGGCGGTTCCGATCGGTGCAGGTGGAGCGGCGAACGAGGCCCGATGGCCGGTCCGAGCGAGGCGTCGATCATGAATGCGTCCGCCGCCGCGACGGCGCCGTCCTCGGCACGACGGGCGCCCAATCGCGGCGGGGACGCCGCTCCCACGGGGTCATGGCTGTGAGGGGAGTTATGATCAGGGCCCCGGCGACGTAGGTCGGGCCGACGCCAAGAGGCCGGACGAGGGGCGTACTCCGGGCGACTCGGCCCGGCACCCGGAACCGGAGCCCAAGGTTACGCCAGCGTCGGTGAGACCACGAGCCCTGTCCCGAGCGGTCCGGCACCTAGCTGAGAAACTGGATGCTGAGCGGATACCGCCACAACTCCCCGTTGTTGGCCTTCACGCCGCCGATGATCGGGAACACGATGGTCAGCACCAGCACCGCGAGCAACAGCGGTATGCCGATGACGACCAGGCTCAGCACTTCAGGATCGTAGGTCGGGTTAGCGATAGCGTAACGCGACAATCAATAGCTTACGGACGCCCATCGTCGGGCTACGCTGCGCAACCCGACATACACCGAATCCTTTCACGGTATCTACCCCGCCAGCGCCGCCTTCATCTCCGCCGCGTACTGGTCCGCGTTGAGTCCGACGATGAGGTGCAGCACATTGTCCGGCAGGCGCATGACGGCAGCGACGCCGGCTGCCGTCAGCGCCTGATCGTCGAGCTTGGTCTCGTCGCTGAGTGCGACGCGCAGGCGCGTTTCCGCGGCGGCCTCGGTCTGCAGGATGTTGGCCGCACCGCCCAAGGCCCGGATGATGCCGCGGACCTTCTGCGGCGCCTCCGGGTCGCGGGCGCGCGGGCGGAGCTCGTCGGCCTTATAGCGCACCTTCGGCGCCGCGGCGCCCTCGGGCAGCTCCGCCTCGGCGCCGGCGTGGGCGAGGTACTCTTCCATGTCCGTCTTCAGGTTGTCGGACTTGGGGCCGAAGATGGCCTGCATGTTGTTGCCCACCACCACGACGCCGGCGGCGCCCATGGCCTTGAGTTTGTCAGGGTCGGCCTTGTCGATGTTGGCCACCTCGATGCGCAGGCGCGTGATGCAGGCGTCCAGCGCCTTGATGTTGCTCTTGCCGCCGAAGGCGAGCACCAGTTCCTTGGCGTATTCGTCGGCGACGATGTCCTTGTACTCCGTCGCCTCCGTCGTCGCCGGCTCGCGGCCCGGGGTTTTGAGGTCGAGCTTCAGAATCAGCACCCGGAATACGCCGTAGTACACCAAGGCGAAGATGGGCCCGAGGATGAGGATGATCCAGGGCTTGATGTTGTTGACCCAGTAGAGCGCATAGTCGATGAAGCCGTGGCTGAAGGAATAGCCTAGCCGGGCGTCGAGCAGATAGGTGACGAGATAGGCAATGCCCACCAGCACTGCGTGGGCCACGTAGAGCAGCGGGGCCACGAACAGGAAGGCGAACTCCAGCGGCTCGGTGATGCCGGTCAGAAAGCTGGTCAGCGCCGCGGAGCCCATGATGCCCGCAACGCGCGCCTTGTTCTCCGGCTTGGCGCAGTGATAAATAGCCAGCGCCGCCGCGGGCAGGCCGAACATCTTGAACACGAAGCCGCCACCGAGGATGGCCGCCTCGTAGTCGCCGGCGAAGTAGCGGCTGATGATGCCGTGCACCGCCTCGCCGGTGTCGGGGTCGACGTAGGTGCCCACCTCGAAGAAGAAGGGCACGTTCCAGATGTGGTGCAGGCCGAAGGGCAGCAGCATGCGCTCGACGACGCCGTAAATGGTCACCGCCGCCGCGGGGTTGCCGTAGGCGGCCCAGTCGCCGAAGCTGCGGATGGCCCCGCCGATGGGCGGCCACACCAGCGCCAGGATCGCCGCCAGGCCGATGGCCGCGAAGGACACGACGATGGGCACGAAGCGCTTGCCGGCGAAAAAGCCGAGGTACGGTGGGAGCTGGATGCGGTAGTACTTGTTGAACAGCCAGGCAGCAATCAAGCCGATGAGGATGCCGCCGAAGACGCCAGTGTCGATGGACTCGATGCCCATCACTTTCTTGATCTCGGCGCGGCTCTTGGCGACCGGGAAGGGCGTGGCGTTGCCGCTGCCGTCCTGGTACAGCGCCAGCGCGCCGCCGCCCTCGGAGACCTCCTGCACCGAGAAGGGCGCGACCACCTGGGCGTCGCCGTCGCCGCAGCGGATCTCGCGGCTGCCGTCGGTGCCGGGGGCGATCTCGTCCAGCCGTACCTTGCTCAAGGTGCGGCCCTGGGCGTCGAGACAGATGAAGCGCTCGTGGGCGGGGTCGTACTCGACGTAGGCATTGCTGCCGTCCGCGAGCGCCAGCGGCTCCGCCGGCGCCATCCAGTGGATGAACATGAGCCCGATGACGCCGAGCGCGGCGATGAGCACGAAGTAGCCGACCGTGGCGGCCATGGCGGCAACGCCGTCGTTCTTGGTGAAGCCCAGTACGACGCCGATGGCGAAGATGAGCGGCAGGATGGTGAACACCGCCCCGCCGGAGGCGGCCATGACCTCGCCGATGGCGATGAGCCAGTCGGGCAGGCTCTCGGCATTGGCCAGCGAGCTGCCGACGCCGAGCAGGATGCCCGCCACCGGCAGCACTGATACCGGCAGCATCAACGCCTTGCCGATCTTCTGTAGATTGGCGAAGGCGGCATCCCAGGTGGCTTTCAGGCTCATGCTTGTTGTCTCCCGTGGGAGCGGCGTCCCCGCCGCAATGGCTTCGTGCTGTGGGAGCGGCGTCCCCGCCGCGCTTCCATCGAAATCAAATCATGCCGAGTCGCGTAGGTCGGGCCGACGTCAGGAGGCCCGACGCTGGTGCTGTCGGGCGTCGCTGTCGCTCGGCCCGACCTGCGCTGGCTGGTGTTGTCGGGCTTCGCTGTGGCTCGGCCCGACCTGCGTGGCCCGGCCCGGCCTACCGGTGGCTACCGACCGCGCAGCTCATCGACCTCCGTCTGCACGGCCTTGATGCGCGCGTCGTATTGGTCCTCTACGGCGTCCATCGTGCCCTGCACGATCTCCCAGGTCTGGTCGTCGGCGGGGTTGCCGCTGCCGCGGTCGCGCTGCGCGGCGAGCTCGGCGAGGCGCTGGTCGCGCTCCTCGGTGAGCGCCTCGATCTTCCGTTCGGCGGCCGTGATGCGCTCTTGCGCTTCAGCCGCGACGGCGGTGTCGTCGGCCTTGGTCTCCTCGGTCTGGATGCTCGCTTCGGCCGCCGCCTCCTCGCGCGCGCTGGGTGCATCGTATTGCAGGTCCAGCTCGTGTGCGTCGGGGCCGCAGGGCTCCGCGGAAAAGATGACGTCGTTGCCGGTCTGGCAGCGGTACATCTGCCGCTCGGCGGCGGCACTGGCGGCGCCGGCGAGGGCGAGCGTCAGCGCGATGGCGATGGGGCCGACAGCCGGGGCCTTGTTGGTTGCATAACCCATGGTGATCCCCTCCTGTGGTGACGTGGCTAGGCGGTGACGATGGCGAAGCGCGGTGGGTTCAGCGGGCGCCGCGGAGCACGCGCCGCGCTGTCCAGCCTAGGCCACCTCGGTCAATATTGGCTCGGCACCAGCGCACGAACCTCGGCGGCGGTGTCGCAGGCGAGCGCCTGCTCGGCCAGCGCCTGACACTCCGGCAAGGAGCGCTCGCGGACAGCGGCCTTCACCGCTGGAATGGCCGGTACGCTCACCGAGAGCTCGTCCACGCCGATGCCCAGCAGGATCGGGACTGCCTGCGGATCGCTGGCGACGCCGCCGCAGACACCGACCCACTTGCCCTCGGCATGGGCGCCGTCGCAGGTTTGCGCGATGAGCTTGAGCACGGCCGGGTTCATGGCATCGGCCTTGGCGCCGAGCTTCGGGTGACCGCGGTCCATGGCCAGCGTGTACTGCGTGAGATCGTTGGTGCCGATGGAGAAGAAGGCGACCTCGCGCGCGAACTGCCGGGCCATCACCGCCGTGGACGGCACTTCCACCATGATGCCGACCTCGACGTCGCCGGCGTCCGGCACCTTGGCGCGCTCCTCGTCCACCAGGCCCCGCACCGAGCGGATCTCGTCGATGGTGGCGATCATCGGGAACATCATGCGCAGCTTCGCCCCGGGCGTCGCACTGGCGCGCAGGATGGCGCGCACCTGGGTGCGCAGGATCTCGGGCTTGTCGAGGCCGATGCGCACGCCGCGGATGCCGAGGAAGGGGTTTTCCTCCCGCGGCATCGGCAGGTAGGGCAGGGGCTTGTCGCCGCCGACATCCAGGGTGCGGATGATCAGCGGGCGACCCTCCAGGGCCGTGGCGATGTCGGCGTAGATGCGGGTCTGCTCGTCCTCGCTGGGTGCGGTATGGCGCTCCAGGTACAAAAACTCCGAGCGCAGCAGGCCCACGCCCTCGCCGCCGAGGGGCAGCGACTGCCGCGCGTCCTCGATGCCGCCGATGTTGGCGACCACTTCCACCCGATGCCCGTCGGTGGTGACGGCCGGCTCGTGGGCGGCGGCGAGGTTGGCCTGTTTCTTCTCCGCCAGCTTGTGCTTCAGTGTCAGGATGTGGTCCACCTCCGCCGGGTCCGGGTCGATGCGGAGCTGTCCCTTACCGCCGTCCAGGATCACCTCGGCACCGTCGGCCAGCTCCAGCGCGCGTGGCTCGATGCCGGCCACGGCCGGGATGTCCAGCGAGCGCGCCAGGATGGCCACGTGCGAGGTCGCGCCGCCGCCGACGGTGGCGAAGCCGAAGACCTTCGCCGGGTCCAACTTGGCGGTGTCGGATGGACTCAGGTCCTCGGCGATAAGAATGGCGCCCGCGGGGATCTCCGGCTCCTGCACCGGCTGGCCCGTGAGGATGCCCAGCACGCGCCGGCCCACGTCGCGCAGGTCCGCGGCGCGCCCAGCCATGATCTCGTTCTTGAGCCCCGCCAGGCGCTCGGCGTGGGTGCTATAGGCGCGCTGCCAGGCGAAGGCGGCGGACTTGCCCTTGGCGATGGCGCTCTCGGCGATGTCCAGCAGGTCCGGGTCTGCCAGCAGTTCCTGATGGGCGGCGAAGATGGCGGCCTTGGCCGGGTCTGCCTTGGCATGCAGCTCGGCCTGCAGGGCTTCGAGCTCGTTCTTGGCGTGCTCGATGGCGTCGTCCAGGCGGCGGCGCTCCACGCGCGGCTCGTCGGTGGCGGCCTCGGGCACCCGGATCTCGTCGCGGCGGAGCTGGAAGACCTTGCCGACGCCAAGCCCGGGTGATGCGGCGACGCCGAGCAGCAGGCTTGGGTCCTCGGAGCGCGGGCGCGGCGGCGGCGCGTTGGCGGGGTCCGGCTCCATGGTGGCCGGCGCCGGGGCGGGGGCCGTGCCCTCGTCGCCGAGTCCGGCGGCCAGCTCCGGCGCGATCGCCGCGATGGCCGCCTCCGCGTCCGGCCCGGTGGCGACGAGTACCACTTTGTCGTCTTGTGACACCTCCAAGGCCATGATGGAGACGACGCTCTTGGCGTTGGCCTCGTCGTTGCCGCGCTGAAGCAGGATGCGTGACTCGTAGCGCTTGGCCAGGTTCGCCAGCACCGCGGCCGGGCGGGCGTGCAGCCCGGTGGGGTTGGGTATCAGGATGGCCTCGGAGCTGACCGTCCTGCCGGTGGCAGCCGCCTCGGCGCCGGCGGCGGCCGTCGTCAGGGTCAGGAATGCGTCGCTGCCCGCATTGACCAGGCCGGACGCCGGCTCCAGGGCCGTTACGCGCTCCATATTCGTGACCAGGATCTGGGTCAGCAGGCTCTTCGCGTGGGTGGCCAGGTAATCCGCATCGAATTCGATCAGCGGATCGCCGGTCTGCACCGCATCGCCCTCGGCGACCCTTGGCCGGAAGCCCTCGCCCTTCAGGCTCACCGTGTCCAGACCGATGTGCATCATCACCTCGATGCCATCGGCGGTGGTCAGCGTCACCGCGTGGTGGGCCTTATGGAGCTGCGTGACCTTGCCGTCGCAGGGCGCCACCAGCAACTGATCGATGGGGTCGATGGACGCGCCATCGCCCACCATCTTCTGCGAGAAGACGGGGTCCGGCACCTGTTCCAGCGGCACGATGACGCCGGTAAGCGGGGCCTTCAGGGTGATGCTGGCCAAGGCGGCTTCCTCCTGCGGGCTTGGTGGCACGAGGCGATTGCACCGGCCGTGCCGGATCTCATTCGTCGGGGTACGTCAGCCCGATGGAGTGTAGCCCAGAAGAGAGCGGGTTTCGTGTGCGGAGAATAGCCGTTTGGTGTCGCGACCCGTGGGTGGCGGATGGGCTAAAGCTGGCGTGGGTGCCTCATTGAACCAATTGACGAATATCGATAGCGGTATCTGCGATGACGAGCGACGTGGAAAACCTGGTCCTGGAGCACCTCCGTGCGATCCGCGTAACGCTGGCCGATCATGGCGAGCGGTTGGACAGAATCGAGCTTCTGTTGTCTGCTGTCGAGCAGAAACTCGGGAGCCTGTACGCGCTGTCGGGCAGTGATCGCGAGGATCGTAGGTCGGGTTACGCTATCGCTAACTCGACCGACATTGAGCGGCAGCAGCCGGACGCCCCGAGCGATCCCGGGGCGCGTCCAGCGAGCCAGCGTTTGCGCGCTCGGCGGCGTCAGGCCGTCGCCTGTGCCTTCTCCCGTAGCTGCTCGGCGAGCGCCGGCTGGATGTTCAGCGCCGCGGCGAGCTGATCGAGATAAGCCTTTTCGCTGGGATTGGCCGCGTCGATGACGAACAGCGAGGCGAGATAGATCTCGGCGGCGGCGGCCGGAGAGTCGGCGCCGGCGGCGACCTCCTGTACATCCAGCGGCCGCGCCAGCTCCGCCTCCATCGTCTGCCGGGTGGCATCGTCCAGCCCGAGGCTCGCGATGGAGCGCTCGATGGCGGCGCGCTCGGCATCGTCGATGTGACCGTCGGCCTTGGCCGCCGCGATCATGGCCTTGAACAGCGCCTTGCTGCGATCCTCCGCCTCGGCGCCCGGGAGTTGCTGCACCGGCGTGCCCGCGTCCGAGCTGTCGCCCTGGTCCGCCTGCCAGGTTTTGAAGGCGTCGTGGGCGACCTTGCCGAGCAGGCCGATGCCGCCCAGGGCCGCGGCGGTGCCGGTGAGCTTGCGGCCGACGTTGGTGCCCAGCAGCGCCACCAGCGCGCCGCCCGCGAGGGCGCCCTTGCCGAGGTTGCCGAGCATGGCGTCGCGCTCCGGTCCCTCCGGCGGCAGCTTCATGTGCTTCTCCGCGAAATCGCTGCCTTGGGCGGCGAAATCCTTGCCGGCGGCGAGCATCTGGTCGAGCATGTCTTTGAAGGCCATGGCTGAAATCCTCTTGGGTGGTGGTGTCTTGTTGGCATTTGCCGCTGGCGGCCAGCGGAGTCTAGATGGGAACGATGACGGCCGCATGTCGGGGGATGCGGGGAACGGAGCGCTTCGGCCCGCCCGTCCGTCGCACCGGGCGGATGGTCGAGCGGAGGATCGGGTGGATAGAGGGGGTGAATGAGCATTCGGGCGCTCTTGCTCGCCGCTGGCTCGGGGCGGCGCTTCGGCGGCGACAAGCTGAGCGCGCTGCTGGCGGATGGCACGCCCATGTGCGTCGCCGCGGCGCGCAACCTGCTCGCTGCCGGCTGCGATGTGCTGGCGGTGGTGCGCGCGCCGGAGGAGGGCGTCGGACCCGTGCTGCGGCGGCTTGGCGTGGTCGTCATCGGCTGCGCGGACGCGCACCTCGGCATGGGACACAGCCTTGCCTGCGGAGTCGGCGCCAGTCAGGCTGCGGACGGGTGGGTGGTGGCGCTCGGCGACATGCCCTTCTTGCAGCCAGCGACCATCGCGGCGGTTGCGCGGGCCGTCGCGGCGGGCGCCGGGATCGCGGCGCCGACGCTGGACGGCCGGCGTGGCCACCCGGTGGGCTTCGGCGCCCGCTGGCGGGATGCGCTGCTGGCCTCGCGCGGCGATCAGGGGGCGCGCGCATTGCTTGTGGCCCACGCGGATCAGCTCGTTACGATCCCCGTGGACGACCCGGGTATCCTGCAAGATCTCGATCGGCCCGGCGACCTTGCCACAGGGCCGGTGTGGATGGGCGCCGCGGCGCGGCACCCGGGCGCCGCCACCCGGTCCAATCGGGACGATTGAAGCCCCATCTAGACATCTATGAGCAAATCCGGCAAAGACCTCCAGAAGACCTCCAGCGACGGCGAGATCGACGCCTTTCTGGCGCAGGTGGCGCGTACACCGCAGCGCGCCGGCGCCGGTGCGCGCGGGCGGCTCATCTTCGCCATGGACGCCACCGCCAGCCGTGAGCCCACCTGGGACCGGGCCGCCGACATCCAGGCGGCCATGTTCCAAGAGACCCGTGACCTGGGCGGGCTGGAGGTGCAGCTTTGTTGGTACCGCGGCTTTCACGAGTTCCATGCCTCCCCGTGGTGCGGCAGCGCCGACGAGCTGCTGCCGCGCATGACCCGCGTCTACTGCGCCGCCGGTCTGACCCAGATCGGCCGGGTGCTGGCCCACGCCAAGGCCGAGGCCGGCCGCGGCGCCGTGAACGCCCTGGTGTTCGTCGGCGATTGCGTGGAAGAAGACCACGATGCCCTCGCCGGGCATGCGGGCGAGCTCGGGCTGCTCGGCGTGCCCGTGTTCGTGTTCCAGGAGGGGCGCGAGCCTGGTGCCGAGCGGATACTCCGCGACATCGCCCGGCTCTCCGGTGGCGCCTGGTGCCCGTTTGATCACAACAGCCCGCAGGTGCTCAAGGACCTGCTCAGCGCCGTGGCCGTGTTCGCCGCCGGAGGCCGCCGGGCGCTGACGGACTTCGGCCGTCGCCGCGGCGGCGCGGTGCTGCAACTGACCCGGCAGCTCGGCGAGCGCTGACGGCATTGGAGACGTTGATGAGGTTTAGAGGTCGCATATGGCCCGGCTGATCGTCCTGCTGGCGGTGGTGTTGCTGCTGTGGTGGTTCCTGCACTGGTTCCGCACCACGCCGGCGCCCAAGGTCGCCGCGGTGCTGCGCAAGGGCGCCGTCTGGGCCGTTGTGGCGCTGGTGCTGCTGGCGGTGATGAGCGGGCGGCTCAACCCCATCTTCGCGGCCGTCGCCGCCGCCGTGCCGGTGGCGATGCGGGCGCTGAACCTGCTCCAGTCGCTGCCGGCGTTGCATCGGCTGTTGCAGTCCCTGGGGCTCGTCGGGCCGGGTGCTCCCGGCGCGGGTTCGGGCGGCGGCGCGGGCGGTAGCGCCGGGAGCGCTGCTGGCGCCGGCAGGACCTCGTCCATCCGCACCCGTTACCTGGACATGAGCCTCGACCACGCCAACGGCGTCATGGACGGCGAGGTGCGTGAAGGCCCGTTCACCGGCCAGAGGCTCTCGCAGCTCTCGCTGTCGCAACTGCTGCGGATGCTGGAGCTATACCAAGAATCCGACGCTCGCTCCGCGGCGGTGCTGACCGCGTACCTGGACCGCGAGCACGGCGACTGGCGCGACGCGACGGCCGGCAGCGGCGAAGCCCCAGGCGGCGGTGCCCACGCCGCTACCGGGGGGATGACCAAGGAGGACGCTTGGTCTATCCTCGGTGTTGAACCCGGCGCCGATCCCGAGACTATCCGCGCCGCCCATCGCCGCCTGATGCAGCGCCTGCATCCCGACCGCGGCGGCAGCGACTACCTGGCCGCGCAGATCAACGCGGCTAAGGACTTGTTGCTGGAAGATTAGGGCGCGCACTCCGTGCGCGGCACGCAGTGCTGAGCACGGCGTACGGGGGAGGTAGGCACTGCATGAGTGCCCCGAGCGATGGAATTTAGGTCGCGGCTAGCACAAGACTTTTCAGGAAAAAACCATGAACCGTCCAACGGCCGCCGTTGTTGTCGTCGCCGCAATGTGCCTTGGCCTTCCCGGCGCTCGCTCTTTCGCCGACACGTCCCAAGCCACGCTCGAATCGAAGCTCCAGACCATCGCCGACAGCTACATCGCCGACACCGCGCCGGGGGAGCGGGCCACGGCGATCTCGATCAGCGTGAGCCTGCCGGGCGATGCGGGCACGGTGAACGTCGCCTCGGGCAAGGTCTCGAACGCGCCGGACGCGGCGGACGTGACGCCCGAGACGCTGTTCCAGATCGGCAGCATCACCAAGTCCTTCACTGCGGTGACCCTCCTCCAGCTCCAGTCAAAAGGCGTGCTCGATCTCGACGACACGCTTGGCACTTGGCTGCCGGAATATCCCGCCTGGAAGCATGTCACGCTCCGTCAACTGCTCAACATGACGAGCGGCATCCCGAGCTACGACGACATCGATGCCATGCTCGACAGCATCGCGAAGGTGGGCCTCTCGCGCCACTTCTCGCCCGAGGTGCTCGTGGGCTTCGCGGATCCCTCTTATCCCAGCGCACCTGCGCCGACAACGGGCTATTCCTACTCCAACACCAACTACATGCTCGCCGGCATGGTCATTGAGCGCGCGACCGGCAAGCGTGTCCGCGAGAACTTCGAGGAGCGGTTCTTCGGCCCGCGCTCCGGCCTGACCTCGACTTACTACCGTGACGAGATCTATCCACCCGAGATCACCGACCGGATGGCCTCGGGCTATTTCATTGCCGACGGATATGCGCCCCTTTGGGCCTATGATGGCGCCGACGTAATGCTGGAGGACATGTCTTGGGCGGGCCCGGCGGGCGCGATCGTTTCGCGCCCCGAGCAAGTCAACCGCTGGGTCCGCGCGCTTTTCGGCTCGGGCGATCTTCTCGACCCCGCCGCGCGCGACGAGCTGACCCAGATGGTCTCGATGAAGACGGGCAAGCCGATCGATGGAGTGACCACCGACGACCCCCGCGGCTTCGGCCTTGGCGTCTCCGGCTTCGCCTCGAAACTCGGCACCGGCTGGCAGTATGAGGGCGAGACCAATGGCTACCGCGTCCTCTATGTCTATCTCATGGACAAGGACCTGATCGTGACCATCGCGCTCAACAGCGGGGCGGAAGGTGACGCCGACCACGCCGGTGAGTTGGCGCTTGCGGTGATCAAAGCGGTGGAAGGGTGAGGGCGCTGCAAATCCGCCAGCCTGCCGCGCCGCCGTTGACAAAGGCGTCGTTACCATTCCATCGATGAATTGCGCCGAGGTGTCCATGAGCATGCGTTCCGAGCGTGCCCCATCCGCCATCGAACCGCGCCCGCAACGCCGCTGCCGGCAGCCGATCGCAATGACCGCCGCATTGGCGATGACCGGCCTGCTGGACGTCGCATCTCCTGTCGTCGCCGCAACACCGGAGCTGGCCAGCGTACGCGTACCCGTGCTCGACTGGCAGCCCTGTGCCGATGAAGACGGCTTCGAGTGCGCGACCGCCGACGTACCGATGGACTATTCGCGGCCGCGCGGCAAGACGTTCAGCCTTGCCCTGATCAAAGCGCCGGCACAGGACCCGGGCAGCCGAATCGGGACCCTGTTCTGGAACCCGGGTGGCCCGAGCGATGTCGGTACTCAATACCTGCCGGCGTCCGTTTGGGGCTTTCCCGAAGCGGTGCGGCGCTCGTTCGATGTCGTGAGCTGGGACCCGCGCGGCATGGGAGGGCGCACCACTCCCGTCGTCCAATGCTTCGACAGCGAGGAGCAGGAGATCGGCTTCCTTGAAGCCGCATTCGCCGACCTCCCCGCTATCCCCGTATCCGCGCGGGAGCTGGCGGGCTACATCGAAGGCCACACCAGGCTCAATCGACGTTGTCTGCGCAGGAATAGCGACCTGCTGGCGCATGTATCGACGGCAGACAACGCACGCGACCTTGACCTTTTGCGCCAGGCGGTCGGCGACGAGGAACTGACCTACTACGGAACCTCCTACGGCACGTTCTTAGGAGCGACCTACCTGAACATGTTTCCGGACCGGGTCCGGGCGGTCGTCCTCGACGGCGCCGCCGACCCCAGGGCCTGGGCTGGCAACGACGGCGACGGGGCGTTGCTGAGCACCTTCGTGCGGATCGGCTCGGACTTGGGCGCCGCGGATACAGTCAGTGAATTCATGAACCAATGCGGCGACGTCGACACGGCCAGCTGCGCGTTCTCGGCCGGATCGCCCGAGGCGACATGGCGCAAATGGGCGACTCTTCTGGCGCGCATCGATGCGTGCCCCGTGACGGCCGGGTCGGTCGACGGTCTCGATCAGCCCGTCGACAACCGGGCGCTGATTGCGTACGTGACGAGCAAGATCTACCTCCTGCGCCCATTGCCCGGCTTCGGCCGGTTCCCGGGATGGCGTGCCGTTGCGGAGGCACTAGAGAAGGTCTGGGAGGCATCGCAACAGCAAGTCGGGGACGGCGACGTCGCCGCGTGCCTTGCCGCTCAGCCCCTGGCCCCGCCGGCCCCCGCCGAGGAACCGGCGGGGGAAGCGGCCGAGGAAGCGGCAGGGCCGCCGGCGCCGTCCACCTACGTCACCAGCGTGGGGCGCCAACGCTCGGTGATCTGCGGGGAGAGCCCCAACCCGACGACGCCGGCGGCGTACGCGGCGCAGGCGTGGTTTTCGTACGAGCGCGCCGGACTCAACGGCTGGCCCTTCGGGGCCGTGTGCAACCGCTGGTCGGTCAGGGCGTCCAATCGCTATCTCGGGCCGTGGGACACGCCGACCCCGCCGGTACTCGTGATCGGCAACACCTTTGACCCGGCCACCCCGTATTCCAGCTCGCGGCGCATGGCCGACGAGCTATGGGACGGCCATTTGCTAACCGTCGACGGCTTCGGGCATACCCAACTGCTCAATCCGAGCCAGTGCGCGCAAGACTACGTTGCCGCTTATCTGATCGACGGAGACCTCCCGCCCGATAGCGCCCGGTGCGCGCAGGAGTCTCCGCCGTTTTCACAATGAGCTCCGCATCCCGCAAAGGCAGCGGCGTCGGGTGCAGCAAGCGGACAGACCGTGGAAGTATGTTGCTCGCCGCATCCAAAGCGTTCTTTTTTAGTCGGGCCGACGAGGGAGGGCCGACAAACCGGCGGTTAGGTCGCGCGCGGTGTTGGGCTTCGTTCCTCAGCCTGATCTACGGAGCATTCTTTCTCAGTCTCGGAGCGGTTCCACCAATGGCGTGTAACGGAAAACGGGAAAATGGGGACGCACCACGTTTTCTGCATGGCACCCAATGAATCGCCGGCCATGATCATAAGTCCTTCCACCGCCGTGGGAGCGCCTTCTTCGGCGTGACGGCCGCGGTCACCAGAGATGGGGGCAAGTCTTGCAATCAAGCATCAACGGAGACGCTGGAGCGGTGCACAAAGGCACGAGGTTCTCCGTCGGTGTGCCAGATTCGTGCCGGCGTTTTGCACCAAACACGCCATATTGTGCGGATAGTCGGTAACTGTCGTCGGCACCTTCACAAGAGGATTCGCGGTTTTTGCGCGCTTGTAGTTCCAGCTATCGGCTGATTTCTCTTTGGACGTCATGATCAACTGGCACCGCCTTTTCGGCCTGACGCTGGACGACTACTTCACCGGTACCGGCTATGCGGTGGAGTTGGAGAAGGACCTGGCGCGCAAGCGCCAGCTGCTCGACGTGCTGGTGATCCGCGAGCCGGAGCGCACGCCCGTGTGGCGACTGCCGGCGCCGTGTGACGGGCTGGAAGGGCTGCGCGCGCACAACCTGCTGACCTACAAGTCGCTGCACGAGAGCCTGGACAGCTGGGCGATCGAGGAGCTGATCGGCCACTATGTCAACTACCGCAAGGCGTTCGCGCCGGGTGCCGCGCCGGACGCGTTCGGGCTGTATGCGGTGTCCACGCGCCATCCCGCGCGCTGTTCGAGCAGGTGCAGCCTGCCGAGTCTAAGCCTGGCGTCTACCGCCTCCCGGCGATCGGTCGTGCGGTCGTGCGGTGACCGTCATCGTCCCGCGCGCGGTCGAGCGCGCGCCGCGCAACGCGCTGTGGGAGTTGTTCAGCGCCGAGGCGGAGCGGGTGGCCGAGGGGGCGCGCAACTTCCGCTGGCAGGCGGCCGATCATCTGCCTATCCTCAACGAGCTGTACCGACACTACCGCAATGCGGGCCTGCGCATGTCCTACACCATCGAAGACTTTCGCCGTGACGTGGCGCTGGAGGTGCTGCCGGAGCTGCCGCCCGAGGAGCGTCTGCGTGGGCTACCGCCCGAGGAGCGCTTGCGTGGGTTGCCGCCTGAGGAGCGCTTGCGTGGGCTACGACCCGAAGAACGCCTGCGCGGGCTACCACCCGAGGAGCGCCTGCAAGGTCTGAGCAAGGAAGAGCTCGTGCGACTCCGTGCGCTGCTCGATCGCGAGCTGCCGGATACGGACTGACGTCGGCCGGTGATCAACTGGCACCGCATCTTTGGCCTGACCTGGAAAATACAGGCACAAATCCTGGGGTGTCCCCAAAACATCGGTTGCCTCGGTAAAGGCTTAACTGCGTGCTGACGCGCTGAGGCCGCGTGCCCGGCGCCGAGCCGGGCACGCGGCGAGCCGGCTGGAAGCCGGCGCTCCCAGCGGGCCGTGCAGGTCGGGAGCAGTCCGGTGCGGCGCAATTCGTGGGAATACCTCACGTCCCCTATTGCTCTCCAATCGTCGGGGACGACGCCCAGCGATGCGAGAACTGACGTCTGCGATTCGATACCACGGACGCGTTGGCCGACTACACCCGGAAGCGGGTCATATCACCTATTCGGCACCCGTGGGCAATCTGGCGATCTTCTGCACGCCGGTCCGGACCTCCGGCGGCCACATCCGCCTCGGCACCTTCGCCGATCTGCCCTGAGCATATCTTCGACCATCTCGCGAAAATGGCTCCGGGCCGCCGGGCGTCCGCGCTTGCTCCCACACTGGAGAGATTGGGCAAGTATGGGAGGTCGGGTTAGCGCAGCGTAACCCGACGATGGGCGCCAGTCAGGGCGCCAGTCAGGGCGCGAGTAAGCCGTTGATTGTCGCGTTACGCGATCGCTAACCCGACCTACCATGCCCTGATTTCGGCGTTGCGAGCAATATTTGCCCGGTCTCTGGAGCACGGGAGCCAGTGCCGTGGCGCTGGTCGGACTTACCATCGGCGCCAGGTGATCGACGCCCTGCTGAAAATGCGGCGCCGGTGCGGACGGCGTCGAGGAGGCCGAGTCGTAGGGCCGGTCTTGACGGCACGCTATGCCGACGGCACAGGGCGGGGCGCCCTGCCGTGGATGTTCCAAGATGACGAGGAAACGGCATCAACGCGGACGTGATCCGGATCAGTGGCGTCGGTCTCAGCTCAAGCGAGAAGAGCGGCGAGAAAGGGGCGGGTGTCGCGAGCAGCCGGCTCGAGCGCAGCCACGCCGACGCCCTTGGCATCCCTCATGCAGTTGCCAGCACGGATGCGTTGATTGCCTCGCCCGCAATCGACGTGGTCGAGAAGCCTGCCCGCTCCGGACCGCGTGTTGCGCTCGCCCCCGCGAACCGGGCCGTTCCGCTGCTCGCATCACAGCGGCAAACAACAACCTCATGGGAGATCGTCATGACTGACAACATCACCGGCAAAGTCATCGTCATCACCGGCGCCTCCAGTGGCATGGGCGAGGCGACCGCCCGCGATCTTGCGGCCAAGGGGGCCAAGGTCGTGCTCGGCGCCCGCCGTGCCGACCGGCTCGAGGCCATCGTGCAGGACATTACCGAGGCCGGAGGTGAGGCGGTCGCTCTCGCCACCGATGTCACGAAGCTCGACAACGTCCGGAAATTGGTCGACACCGCCAAGGAGACCTACGGTCGCGTGGACGTGATCTTAAACAACGCCGGCCTCATGCCGCTTTCGCCGCTGGAGAGCCTGCGGATCGACGAATGGGACCGCATGATCGACGTGAACATGAAGGGCACGCTCTACGGCATTGCCGCCGCGCTGCCCTACATGAAAGAGCAGAAGTCCGGACACGTCATCAACGTCTCCTCGGTCTACGGCCACAAGGTCGTTGCCACCGGCGCCGTCTATTGCGCCACCAAGCACGCCGTGCGTGCCATCTCCGAAGGGCTGCGTCAGGAGGTGAAGGACTACAACATCCGCGTCACCACCATCTCGCCCGGGGCGGTCAGCACAGAGCTGGCCGATCACATCAGCGAGCCCGGACTGGCGGACGACGTCAAGGACGTCGTGAGCCAGATCGGCTTGCCGGCCAGCACCATGGCCAGCATGGTTGCGTTCGCGATCTCACAGCCGGAGGACGTGGACGTGAACGAAATCCTGTTCCGTCCGACCGTGCAGCCGGTTTAGCCGTGCACCGCTGACAAAAGGGCACCTCGAATAATTCGAGGTGCCCGCGTCTCGAAAAATGCCATGGAGGGCATTTTTCGAGGTCCGCAAAAGGAGCAGCAGAGAGATGTCTTGGCCTGCCGCTCACCAACTGGATGGTCAGACCGCGACCTTCACCACCGACGAAAAATGGGAGGTAATCAATGGAAATTGCGCGTAACGGAACCCGACCCTCGGTCAAAGGGCCGGACGAGTGGTTCACCGGCGATGTGCGGATCGATTCGCAGTTCCAGCGCAGCGAGCCGTCACGGCTGACGGGCGCCATCGTGACATTCGAGCCGGGCGCACGCACCGCCTGGCACAGCCATCCGCTTGGGCAGACCCTCATCGTGACTTCCGGGACAGGTTGGACCCAATGCGAACGAGAATCTCGCGTGGAAATCCATGCCGGAGACGTGATTTGGTGTCGGCCCGAGCACAAGCATTGGCACGGCGCCACGGCAACGACGGCGATGACGCATATCGCTATTCAGGAGGCGCTCGACGGCAAGAACGTCACCTGGATGGAGAAGGTGACGGACGAAGAATATCTTGCCAGCGGAAGAGCGTGAATCATGCCACATGTCATCGTGAAACTCTGGCCTGGCAAGAGCGATGAGCAGAAGGCGCGGCTGACCGAGGCAATCGTGCGGGATGTGACGAGCGTGCTGCACTATGGCGATGAGTCTGTCTCGGTCGCGTTCGAGGAGATCGCCCCGGAAGCTTGGACCGAGCAGGTGTTCGAGCCCGACATTCTCGGGAAATGGGACAGTCTCGCCAAGACGCCCGGCTACGGTCGAAAACCCTGATCATTGCAGCAGAATCGGACATGTTGTCCGGCTAACGACGACCGGCCGAATCGGCAGGGACGCTGGGGAACGATGCGAGAACTGAACGGATGCGGCCTCGCAACAATGGGCCTTGATCATCACTCCGACCATCAAGTGACAATGGCTCGGGACGCGGAGCGTCCGCCCTTGCTCCCAACGCTTGAGCGTGGGAGCCAGCGCCCTGCCGGTGGGTGGACTTACGATCGACGCCTTCATTTGCCTCATTTCTCTCTTTTTCTCTGCGCCTTTGCGTCTCTGCGCGAGATATCTTTCTGAATCGGCACCTGGCGCTCAACGCTCAGTCCGCGTTGCTCCAGCTCGTGCGCGAGGGCTGGTTCGTAGACCGAGTCGAGCAGGCCTGGACCCGGCGCGCGATGTACCGTCAGCGCGCCATCGACGACGACATTGGCTTGAGGGGGACACCCATTGAGCCCTTATTCACGCCTAATCAATACGCGTGTCGACACCCTGACGCCGCGTGCCCGGCGTCGAGCCCGGCACTCGGCGCGCCGGCTGCAAGCTGTCGCTCCCGGCGGGCCGCCTGCCTTGCGGCGGCTTGCCTCAGATACTAACTCGTAGTATATAATAAGTAACATATACTATATGCTAACTATCTGATGCAACAGCAGGAAGACAGCCTCGGGTTCCTGATTGCGGATGTGTATCGACTGCTCCGGCGCGCCTTTCAGAAGCGCTTGGAGGCCAGCAGCGCCTTGACGTTGGCGCAGGCGCAGACCCTGGTCTACATCTCGCGCAACCAAGGCGTCCGCCAAGTCGTCATCGCCGACATGCTCGACGTTCAGCCCATCACGCTGGCGCGGTCGATCGACCAACTCGCGGCGGCCGGGCTCGTCGAGCGCCGGCCGGACCCGGCAGATCGGCGTGCTCACCTGCTCCACTTGACGCCGGAGGCGGCTCCCCAACTGGCGGCGATTCGTGACGTGGGCGCGGCGATCAGCGCGGAGGCGCTGCAAGGGCTCACCAAGGACCAAGTCGGTACGGTGTTGCTCGCTTTGGGCCAGATGCGCGATCAACTCACGGTGCGGGGATAGCTTCAGGCAGTTGGCGATCCTCGGAGACAACTGAGCATGACCCAGGATTTGATATCCCGTGAGCCGTCGACCCCAGTCGCGGCCGGCCGGGCGGGCCGTCGGCGCAAGCGTCTGGTCTTGATGGTCTTGGTGCCGCTGTTGGCCGCACTCGTGGGCGGTGTCCTGTATCTGGGCAGCGGCCGTTATGTCGAAACCGACAATGCCTACGTGAAGGCCGACAAGGTTCCGATCAGCACGGAAGTGTCGGGTGTGATCGCGCGCGTACTCGTCGAGGAGAATCAGGCCGTGCGGGCGGGGCAGCCGCTGTTCCGGCTCGACGCCGCACCCTTCGAGCTGGCGATGGAGAAGGCGCAGGCCAAACTCGCTCAGGTGCGCACCGAGCTGCTGGCGTCGCAGGCGAGCTATCGCGAGAAGCAGGCCGAGATCGCGCTGGCCAGAACCAAGCTCGCCTTCGCTCGCAAGGCACAGCAGCGCCAGGCTGATCTGGTGGCGAAGAAGTTCGTCTCGGCCTCCAATTTCGATGATGCCAGCCAGGCAAAGGATCTTGCCGAGCAGCAGATCGCCGCGCTGGAGCAAGACCTCGGGCGCATCGCCGCCACCCTGGGCGGCAACGCCGAGGCGCCGTTCGAGCAGCACCCAAGGTACCGCGAGGCGCTGGCCGAGCTGAATCAGGCCAAGCTGGACCTGCGCCGCACCGAGGTGTCCGCGCCGCTGCCGGGGACCGTTAGCCGCCTGCCCAAGCCGGGTCAGTACACCGCGGCCGGGTCGACGCTGATGGTGCTGGTGGTGACTGGAAAGCCGTGGATCGAGGCCAACTTCACCGAGACCGATCTGACCTATGTGCGTCCCGGGCAGCCGGTGGACATCCGCATCGACACCTATCCACAAAATCGCTGGAAGGGCGTCGTCGAGAGCTTGAGCCCGGCGACCGGTGCCGAGTTCTCGGTGATCCCGGCACAGAACGCCACCGGCAATTGGGTCAAGATCACGCAGCGGCTACCGGTGCGCATCCGCATCGCCGCGGCTGCGGATCAGCCGCGCCTGCGTGCTGGATTGAGCGCCGACGTGGAGATCGATACCGGCCATCGCCGGCAACTGCTCGGCCTGTCGCTCTGACGGTGGTGCCGTGATCAGACTTCGAGCCCCCGGGCGGGCGATCGGCGAGCACCGCGGATTCATCACCTTGTCGGTCATGCTCGCGACCGTCATGCAGGCGCTGGATACCACTATCGCCAACGTGGCGCTCCCGCACATGCAGGGGGCCATGGGCGCGACGCAGGACCAGATCTCCTGGGTGCTGACCTCCTACATCGTTGCGGCGGCGATCTGCATGCCGCTGACTGGCTTTCTTTCTGCGCGCTTTGGGCGCAAACGGATCTTCGTGTGGTCCGTGGTCGGGTTCACCCTGTCGTCCATGCTCTGCGGCGCGGCGCAGAGCCTGCCGCAGATCGTGCTCTTCAGGCTGTTGCAGGGCGTCTTCGGCGCCAGCCTGGTGCCTTTGTCGCAGGCCGTTCTGCTCGATACCTATCCGCGCGAGCGCCATGGCTCGGCTATGGCCTTGTGGGGGCTGGGCGTCATGGTTGGACCCATCCTGGGGCCTTCTCTCGGCGGTTGGCTGACCGAGTACTACAGTTGGCGCTGGGTCTTCTACATCAATCTGCCGTTCGGCGTGCTGGCCTGCCTGGGTCTGATCACCTTCGTGGGCGAGACCACGCTCGAGCGGGTGCGACGCTTCGACTGGCTGGGCTTCGCCTTGTTGAGCCTGGGCATCGGCGCCCTACAGATGATGCTCGATCGCGGCCAGACACTCGACTGGCTGAATAGCCCGGAGATTATCGTCGAGACCCTCCTCACCGGCTTGGCGCTCTATCTCTTCGTGGTGCACATGCTCACGTCGGAGCATCCCTTTATCGAGCCCGGGCTCTTCAGAGACCGCAACTTCAGTGTCGGGCTCGTCTTCATCTTCATCGTGGGCGTCATTCTGCTGACCACGATGGCACTGCTGCCGCCGTTCTTGCAGAACCTGATGGGCTATCCGGTGATCGACGTCGGGCTCATCCTGGCGCCACGCGGGTTCGGCACCATGATCGCGATGGCCACCGTGGGGCGTCTGTCCGGCAAGGTCGACCCGCGCGCCATGATCCTGCTGGGGCTGCTGCTGACGTCCCTGTCACTCTGGGAGATGACGGGCTTCACGCTCGACATTTCGGGCTGGGACGTGGTGCGAACCGGCGTCACCCAAGGGCTCGGGCTCGGGTTCATCTTCGTGCCGCTGTCCACGCTCACCTTCTCGACCCTGGCGCCGCACTACCGCAACGAGGGCACCGCGCTGTTTAGCCTGATGCGCAACATCGGCAGCAGCATCGGGATCTCGGTCGTCGTCTCCTATCTGTCACAGCGCACCCAGATCAACCACGCAGCCTTCGCCGACTACATCACGCCCTTCAATCTGGCCCTGAAGCAGGCGGCTCAGGCTGGAGGCTATGGGCTGGGTACGACGCAAGGACTGGTCGGGATCAATGCGGAAGTGACCAAGCAGGCCGCGACCCTCGCCTATTTGCAGGATTTCCGGCTGATGATGCTGGTGAGCCTGGCGGCGCTGCCTTTGCTGCTGTTGCTGCACCATCCCAACCGGAACGAGAGACTCGCCACGCGCGCATCGAGCCCGTCGTCGGCATAATGCCCCGCCAACCCGCGGTTGCAATGAAGGATTGCTGGCGCAAGCCTGTAGGTCACATGGCGTTCCAATCGTGCATGCGCCGGAGCGCTCACCGGCGCTCCCGCCGTCAAGAAGGATCCAGCAGCCGCCCCAGGAACAGGATCGAGCCGGTGTTGCCGTCCACGATGGCGTAGATGAAGGGCCGGTCCAGGCGCAGCGTGACATCGGTTATCGGCATGGAGGTCACACCCGCGACGATGCCGGTGGCGGCGGCGGCCTCGGTCCCGTTTTCGTCCACGCTCACGAACGCCTTGTGCAACGCCGCGCTGATGAACAGGTTGCCCGCTGCCTGCGAGAGATCGGCCATGCCGGAGAAGTCCGCCGCCTGCGGGTCGAAGGCGTCGGTCATGCCGAGCGCACGCAACACCCCGTCCAGCGAGACCTCGTACTCCAGCTTCCAGCGCGGCATGGTGAGGATCACGCTCCGTGTCGGCAGATCGTCCAGCACGTCCTGGAAGAATTCGGCGTTCAGTTGGGCTTCCACATCGTCAAAGCGCCCCTCGTCCGGCAGGATGACCAGCATCGCGCCCTGTCCGCTCGTGTACGGCAGCCTGATGGCCTGATACCCAGCTCCCGCCGTGTAGCCGAACGGCGCCACCTGGTGCATCATGGGCACCATCACCTGTGTGCCATCCAGCAGCGTGAAGGCTTCGTCGGCGGTTGCTCCTTCGTTGAACTGGCTGGCCCACTGTCCGTAGAAGTAGATCGCGTTGGTCAGCACCAGGCGGGTCATGGCATCCACGCTGCCCTCCGGCAGCAGGTCTTGGATGCGATCCTCGGTTTTTTCGGCCACCCAGTCGTTGATCACCTGACGCGCGTCTTCTGGCGCGGTCTGGAAGTCGAGCAGTATCAGCGGTGCGTTGTAGTAGCGATCAAGCAGGTCCACATAGTCCTGGCGAAAGGGGAAGCCCTCCTGCCCCCACAGCGCATTGGCGATGTTCAGGATGAGCCGCTCTTCCTCCGGCACGTTGGCGTCCGCCGGCGGGGTGCGGATGGCTGCATCCAGTGCGGCGAAGGCCGGATTGAGCTCGGCCTGCGGCAGGGTAAAGTGCAATGCTTCGGCCATCTGCGTCTCGGTCTCGCCGCGCGCGCCGGCGTAGGTCATCGCCAGCGCCATCGACATGCTGTAGGGCGAAAAGAAAAGATTGCCGTCACCCGCGGCGGCCAACCGCTGGTAGAGGTCGAAGGCGAAGGCCGTATTGCTTTCCAGCACGGCTTCATAGTCGGCCTGGGCGCTGGCCTGCCTTGCCGGAAAGCAGAACGCCACCGCGCACAACGCCAGCACGAGCGTCATCCGCGCCGCGCGGTTAGGCAGTTCCCGTATCGGTAAAAGATCGCTGAGTGTCATCATGGGTTTGTTCCTGAGGTGGACCCCGGGGGCTGGACAGGTCGCAAGGCTTTGCAGGGCGGATACTGACTTCAAGAGTAAACATCGGCGGATTTTCGGATGCTCCGGGATAGCCTTAAAAAGTCAGCAGAAGTCCCGGAGCGTCCTTTGCGTGAACTTCGGTGTCGATTGATACGCTGATGCTCGACGTCTACTGCGAACGCGCGGGCGCCGCCGGCCTTTGGGCCGAACCGGTCAATGCGCTGACCAATCTCGCCTTCATCGTCGCGGCGGTGGTGGTCGGGTTGCGGCTGGCGCGGGCGCCCGGGCTCGGCTGGCGGAACGGCGGGGACCTTTGGCTGCTGGCCTTGTTGCTGGCGGTCATCGGTGTCGGAAGCGGTCTTTACCACACCTTCGCAACGCCCTGGGCGTTGCTCGCGGACGTCCTGCCCATCACGCTGTTCATCAACGTCTATCTGCTGGCCTTCGGCTGGCGCGTGCTGGGCCTGCGCTGGGTGGACCTGCCGCTGCTCTGGCTCGGCTACCAGGCCGTGAGCTTCGGGCTCGTGGCCGGTGTCGGTGCGGACGCGCTGAACGGCTCGGTGGGCTATCTGCCGGCGCTGGCATTTCTCGTGGCCTTTGCCTGGTGGCTGCACCGGTCCCGGCATCCCATGTGGCGCACCATGGTGCTGGCGGCGGCGCTGTTCGCCGTGTCAGTCACCCTACGGACGCTGGACCCCGTGGTCTGCGGCTGGCTGCCGGTGGGCACGCACTTCCTTTGGCATCTGCTGAACGCGCTGTTGTTGTTCCTGCTGCTGGACGGGTTGCTTCGGCACGGCCGGGACTGACGCGGCCGGCTCAGCGCCAGCGCCGCTGGCAGTCGTCGAGCAGCCAGTGCAGTCGGCGCTCGGCCGCGGGTTCGATACCGGCGGGGTCGAAACGGCGGCGGTAGTGCAGGGTGACGGCGTCGGTGAGCGCGGGTGCCGCGCCGACGCCTTCGCCGTGCAGCCGCCGCGCCCATTCCAGCAGCGTCTCGCCGTCGCGGCGGCCGTGGCCGAGCCTCGCCGCGGCACGCTCCAGCTCGGCAAAGACCGTCGGTGCGCGCGCCTGCCGCTGTGCCGGCGGCGTTACACCTTCGCCGCCGCCGCGGCGGATGCGTCGGGCGATGCGCCAGGCCAGCAGCAGCACCAGTGCGACCAGCGGGAGCAGCAGCCACTGGCGGTCGTGCCGGTCCTCTTCGGCGGCGCCGGAGAAGGATAGCCGCAGCCAGGCCAGGAAGTCGCCGATCTGCTGCGTCCACGGGCGCTGGTCGGCCTCCAGCACCGACCACTCTGGCGGCGTCGGGTCGAACGTTTGCCAGCGGCCGTCCACGAAGGCCTCCAGCCAGGCATGGGCGTCGCTGTCGCGGCCGATCCACGCATGCTCCAGCGGGCTGAATTCCTGCACCGACCAGCCGCGCACGTAGCGGGCCGGGATGCCGGCTGCGCGCAGCACCAGGGCGCCCGCGGTGGCGAAGTACTCGCAGTGGCCCGAACGGCTGACAGTCAGGAAGCCCGTCAGCGGACCCGTGTCCGGCGGCGTCGGCGGCAGGTCCAGCGTGTAGCGGAAGTTGCGCGTGAAGTAGTGCTGCAGGGTCTTGATGGCCTCTGCGGGTGGCAGCCTGGCGAGGCCGAGGTTATCGGCAAGGGCCTTGATGGCCGGGGCATCCGGGCCGATCACGCGCAAGTCTGCGTCGCCTGGCGCAGTCTCGAAACCGGCGCGCGCCGGCCGTGGCGCCACGTATGCATGGTAGTTGAGGAGCGGTCGGCCGCCGCCGGAGCGATAGCGCAGGGTGCCGTAGCCGTTGCGGTGCAGTTCCAGGCCCTCGAGGCCGCTGACGCTGGTCGTGCCTTGCGGCACCGGCAGCAGGCCCTCGGCGCGGCGCAGGAGCATGACGACGCGCATGCCGTTGTCATTGGCGGCGGCCTGCGCCGTGTCCGGCAGCAATGGCCGGCGCCCGCGCTGGTCCGGCACCGGCTGGAACAGCGAGCCGGTGGTGAACCAGGTGCCGTTCACGTAGCGGTCGTAGCCGGCGGTGCGCAGCAGCAGCGGGCCGGCCTGCGGCAGGTCCGGATAGACCCGCAGCAAGATGCGGGTGGAGCCCTTGAGGCGACCCACCTCGCCGATGGCGGTGGTGGCGCGGTAGGGGTCGAGCCCGGCGCCGAGCCAGTGCTCCATCCAGGCCAGTACCGCGCGCTCGGCCTCCGCGTGGCCCCAGCGGATGCCCGCGGCCAGTGGCATGGCCAGCGCCAGCGTGAGAACCAGCAGTCCCGTCGCGAGCGGCGTGCGCCGCGGCAGTGCCGGCAGCCAGGGCCAGAGCGCGCCCGCTGCCAGCGGCACCAGCGTGGGCAGGAACCAAGGCGTTTGCGGCTGGATCATGGACGCGGATAGTACGCACAGCAGCAGGTAGGGCCAGCGCAGGTCCGCCAGCAGTTCGCCCCCCGGCCGGTGGCCATTGCGGCCCGCGCGCAGGCTCAGGAACAGCACCGACAGCTCCACCCCCGGCCGCCGCGAGAAGAGCTGCACCGCGAGCAACGGGAACAGCAGCCCCGGCAGCCACTGGATCAGCAGGATCAAGGCGACGCCGAGCCGGGCCTGGTTCAGCAGCAGCCAGGCGCCGGCGAGCATGATGAGCAACGAGCACAGGTCCGCGACGCGGCGGCGCTCGGTGGTGGCCAGCTCGAAGCGCCGGCCGCGCCAGGCCGGCAGTGCCGCCAACAGCGCCAGCGGTGCCGCCAGCCACCAAAGCCCCGTGTGCAGGCCCCAGAACAGGAGTCCCGCCGGGATCAACCACGCTGGCGGCTCCCGTTGCGCCGTCAGCGCTTTGACCGGGGCCGGCTCGGCCGCGGCGTCAGCGGCATGCTGCACCATTGGCGTCGGCGGGGCGGGCGCACTCAGCCCGGTGTCTGATGGCCCTGGCAGTCGAGGTCGTAGACCTTGATGGGCCGCTTGCGGCGGATGCGCACGGCGGTCAGGCGTCCACCCCAGACGCAGCCCGTGTCCAGCGCCCAGGCGTTGTGCTCGGCCGCGTAGCCGAGCGTGGACCAGTGGCCGAAGACGATGCGCGTCTCCCGGCTCGCCCGGCCCGGTACCTTGAACCAGGGGAGGGCGTGTTCCGGCTGGCTGCCCGGCAGGGCGTCCTCGTGCAGCAGGAGGCGGCCGTCGATGTTGCAGTAGCGTAGGCGCGTGAAGCAGTTGGTGATGAAGCGGAGCCGATCGGTGCCGCGCAGGTCGTCCGACCACAAGTCCGGCTCGTTGCCATACATGGCGTGCAGGAAGTCGGCATAGCCGGGGCCGCGCAGCTCCACCTCCAGCTCCGCCGCACAGGCGCGCGCCTGGGTGAGGTCCCACTGCGGCGGCAGACCGGCGTGGACCATGGCGAAGCGCTTGTGGTCGCTGTAATGCAACACGGGACGATGGCGCAGCCAGTGCAGCAGCTCATCGCGGTCCGGGGCGTTCAGCACCTCGTCCATGGTGTGGCTCTTCGCCCGCCGGTGATTGCCGGCGGCGAGCGCGAGCAGGTGCAGGTCGTGGTTGCCCAGCACCACGACGGCCCGCTCGCCGAGCGCTTTGAACCAGCGCAGCACCGCAAGCGAGCCAGGCCCGCGGTTCACCAGATCGCCCACCGACCAGAGCTTGTCGCGGGTGGGGTCGAACTCGATGTGGTCCAGCAGCCGCCGCAACTCGTCGTAGCAGCCCTGGATGTCGCCGATGGCGTAGGTAGCCATATCAGATTCTAAGGGAGGCCATTCGTCGGTTGGCTGGCGGACGTCGAGGTTGCCGCCAAATGGTGGATGGGCGCACTAGTGCAGCGTTTCACCTAACTTTGCCTTCGTTGTCGTTGTCGTTGTCGTTGTCGTTGTCGTTGTCGAGTATCCGATCACGACCACGACCACGAACGAGCAGAGACTTCGACCTGGTTTCGCGGCTCCGGCATCACCCGGGTTGACGCCTGCAAAATTGGCTGAAACGGGGCCGAGCGCCGAGCACCGAGGGCCAAGGTGCTGGATTCCGTGGGCAGCTCGACGCACCTTGCAGGGCACTCCCCCGCGAGGCAGTTAGTGCAGCCGGCCCCGGTCGCCCAAGGAGAACGGCGCGATTTCCGCGTCGAATCGGGTGCCGTCGTCGGCCAGCATGTCGTAGCTGCCGTGCATGCTCCCCAGTGGGGTCGCAAGTTGCGTGCCGCTGGTGTATCGGAAAGACTCGCCGGGCTGGAGGTGCGGCTGCTCCCCGACCACCCCGGCACCGCGCACTTCCTGCACCTTGCCGTCGGCATCGGTGACGATCCAGTGCCGGTTCAGGAGCTTCGCGGGGATCTCGCCCGTGTTGCGGATGGTGATGGTGTAGGCGAAGACATAGCGGCCATCTTCAGGAGCGGACTGCTCGGCGATGTAGTCGCTGACCGCGCTGACTTCGATCCGGTAACGCTCTTCGGTTGCCATCTGGGGCTCCCGTGACTGGTGGTTCAGACAAAGCCGGTGATGCCGCGCTCGGAGCCGCGACAGAAGGCGACGATGGTATCCGTATCCGGCCCCGGCAGCTCCTGCTCGGCGCGGGCCAGAGCCTCGGCCAGGCGCAGACCGGAGTGGAACAGCAGCTTGTAGACGGCCTTGATGTGCGCCCGGCGTGCGGCGTCGAAGCCGTTGCGCTTCAGCCCCACGAGGTTGAGGCCGACGATGCGCGCGCGCTGGCCGTTGGCGATGACGAACGGCGGCACGTCCTTGGGCACGCCGCTGACACCACCGAGCATGACGTAGGCGCCGATGCGGCAGAACTGGTGCACCGCCACCTGGCCGGATACGAACACATGGTGGTCCAGCTCCACGTGTCCCGCCAGGGTGGCGGTGTTGGCGAAGATGTTGTCGTCGCCCACGGTGCAGTCATGGCCCACGTGGCTGTGGGCCATGAAGAAGTTGCGGCTGCCGATGCGGGTGCCGGCCTCGGACTTGATGCCGTGGCTGATGTTGACGCCCTCGTGGAACCTGTTGTCGTCGCCGATGGTGAGCGGCCTGGCCTTGGCGGGGGTGTAGCCAAGGTCCTGGGGGTCTGACCCCAGCGTTACGCCATGGCAGACCCGGTTGTTGCGCCCGAGTCGCGTGTGGCCGTAGACGCGCGCGCAGCTTTCCACCACGCAGCCCTCGCCCAACACCGCGCCCGCCTCAACGATGGAGTAGGGGCCCACCCGCACGCTCTGGTGCAGCTCGGCGCCGGGCTCGATGATGGCGGTGGGGTGGAGCATATGAGGGGCTAGGGGCTGGGGGCCTAGTGCACAAGTCCCGAGACCGTCTCGGGTCGTTGTCGTTGTCGTTGTCGTGGTCGTAATCGTGATCTCCACCGTCCGGATATTCGATTACGACCACGACCACGACCACGGGGGAGCCCGGTTTCGGAATTTCCGCAGCGAAGCACTAGTTGCCGGCTCCTAGCTCCTAGCCCCTGATTTTAGTGGCGGAAATGCCGCATGCCGGTGAAGACCATCGCCATGCCGTGCTCGTCTGCGGCAGCGATGACCTCCTCGTCGCGCATGGAGCCGCCGGGCTGGATCACGGCCGCGATGCCGTTGGCGGCGGCCTGGTCGATGCCGTCGCGGAACGGGAAGAAGGCGTCGGATGCCATCACCGCGTCCTGTACCGCGAGCCCGGCCTGCTCCGCCTTAATGCTGGCGATGCGTGCGGAGTTGACCCGACTCATCTGCCCGGCGCCGACGCCGATGGTCTGCGCATCGCGTGCGTAGACGATGGCGTTGGACTTGACGAACTTGGCCACGCGCCAGCCGAACAGCAGGTCGCGCATCTCCTGCTCGGACGGTGCGCGGCGGGTCACGACCTTGAGCTCGCCGGTGAGGGCCAAGTCCGCGTCCTGCACCAGCAGGCCGCCCAGGACGCGCTTGTAGTCCATGAAGGGGGCGACCTCATCGCCCCAGGCACCGCAGGCGAGGAGCCTCACGTTCTTCTTGGCGGCGACGGCCGCCGTGGCGTCGGGTGTGACGGAGGGTGCGATGATCACCTCCACGAACTGGCGCTGCACGATGGCCTCGGCCGTCTCGGCGTCGAGCTCGCCATTGAAGGCGATGATGCCGCCGAAGGCGGACTCCGGGTCGGTGGCGAAGGCGCGCTCGTAGGCGTGCTTCAGGGTTTCGCCATAGGCGACGCCGCAGGGGTTGGCGTGCTTGACGATGACGCAGGCGGGGCCGTCGGAAAATTGCTTCACGCACTCTAGAGCGGCGTCGGTGTCGGCGATGTTGTTGTAGCTGAGTTCTTTGCCCTGAAGCTGCTCGGCGCCGGCGACGGAGGCCGGCGGCACCTGGCGCGCGCTGTAGAAGGCGGCCTGCTGGTGCGGGTTCTCGCCGTAGCGCATGGGCTGGCGCTTGTGGAACTGGAGGTTGAAGGTGCGCGGCCAAGCCTCGGGCTTGTGCTCCGGGTGCTCGAGGATGCTGCCGAGGTAGTTGGCGATGGCGCCGTCGTAGGCGGCGGTGTGCTCGAAGGCCTTCACCGCCAGGTCGAAGCGGGTGGTATCGCTGACCGCGCCGTCGTGGTCGGCCATCTCGGCGAGCACGCGGGCGTAGTCGGCGGCGTCCACGACGACGGTCACCGCGGCGTGGTTCTTGGCCGCCGCGCGCAGCATTGCCGGGCCGCCGATGTCGATGTTCTCGATGGCGGTGGGGAGGTCGCAGTCGGGCTTGGCGATGGTGGCCTCGAACGGATAGAGGTTCACCACCACCAGGTCGATGGGCTTGATCTCGTTCTCGTGCATCACCGCGTCGTCGATGCCGCGGCGGCCGAGGATGCCGCCGTGGATGCGCGGGTGCAGCGTCTTAACCCGTCCGCCCATGATTTCCGGGAAGCCGGTGTGGTCCGAGACCTCGGTGACGGGGATGTCGGCATCGGTGAGCAGCTTGGAGGTGCCGCCGGTGGAGAGGATCTCGACACCGCGCTCGGTCAGTGCTCGGGCGAAGTCGGCGAGGCCGGTCTTGTCGGAGACGCTGATCAGGGCGCGTCGGATGGGTTGCATGTAGGGCCTCGCGATGTTGGTTCGGTAGGCGCGGTGTCTGCTGCGGTCGCCGGGTCGCGCCGACATCGCCGGGGTGCCCGGTGCATCGCACTGGCCGGTTGGGCTATGCGTGAGACGCCGCGAATGGCGCGAGCCTATGGTTGCGGATCGGTGCCGCGTCCGGCGGGCAGCGCGCTGCTGGAAGGGGAATTATGCCACCGCGGAACCCGCGCCGCAGAGGGGCGCCTGCACCAACGGCAGGTCCTTGCGGCGGCGGTCAGCGGTGGTGAGACGGGAGGGGCAGGTGGCCTCAGCCCTTTGTCTGCGGTGTTTCGGCATAGCAGGCAAGCTTCTTGCGGAGCGTGCTGCGGCTGATGCCGAGTATGCGGGCCGTGACCGATTGGTTGTTGTTGGTGCTCTCCAGCACCGTCTCGATGAGGGGGCGCTCCACCTCGTCCATCACCAGACGGTGCAGACCCTGCACCTCTTGGCCGTCCATGTTGCGCAGGTAGACGCGCACGGCGGTGCGCACGCATTCGCGCAGCGGCTCGCCTCGACTCATCTGAATCACGGTCAGTCCTTCCCGATGTGCTTCCCGATTGTCCACTTGCGCAAGCTCGGCGGCTGTTGCGCTGCTCATGCTGCATCCTCCAGGGGCCGCAGCCCGTCGAACAGGCTGCGGACCAATTCGGTTTGTCGTTGAGTCGTCTCGGCCCGGTTGATGCGGGCCAGGATTTCGTTGCGGCATGGGTCGTCCCCGGGCCATTGTCCGCGCAGGTACCAGCCGATGTGCTTGCGGGCGATGCGCGGGCCGCGGGCGGTGCCGTAAAGGTCGTATAGCGCATCCAGGTGGCCAAGCAGGGTCGCGCAAACCCATGCCGGTGTCGGCGGTGGCAGCCGCTCGCCCGTGGCAAGGTAGTGGCTGATCTCACGGAACAGCCAGGGGCGGCCCTGCGCCGCGCGGCCGATCATCACGGCGTCGGCGCCGGTGTAGCCGAGCACCCATCGGGCCCGCTCGGGCGAGTCGATGTCGCCGTTGGCCACCAGCGGCAAGTCGGTCTCGGCGCGCAGCGCCCGCAGACTGTCGAATTCAGCCAAGCCGCTGTAGCCGCAAGCGCGGGTGCGTCCATGCACCGCCAGCATGGCGATGCCGGATTCCTTCGCGATCTTAGCGATGCGGCGCAGGTTGCGCGTCTCGGGCGACCAGCCGGTGCGGGTCTTCAGCGTCACGGGCACGGGCACCGCATTGACCACGGCCGCCAGGATGCGCGCCACCAGCGGCTCGTCGCGCAGCAGCGCGGAACCGGCGGCCACCTTGCAGACCTTCTTTGCCGGGCAGCCCAGGTTGATGTCGATGATCTCGGCCCCCTGGTCCACGCTGGCGCGAGCGGCCTCGGCCATCCAGGCGGGATCGCTGCCCGCGATCTGCACCGCAATCGGGCCGGGCTCGCCGCGGTGGTCGGCGCGCTCGCGGCTCTTGCGCGAGCCGCGCAGCGCCGGGTTGGCGGAGAGCATCTCGGACACCGCGAGCCCCGCGCCCAGGCGCCGGCAGAGGCTGCGGAAGGGCCGGTCGGTGATGCCGGCCATAGGAGCCAGAATGAGCCGGTTCTCGATCTCTACGTTACCAATCCTTAGCGGATCGCCCCAGGTCGAAGGCAAGCATTCTATCTTTGCTTCACGTAAGGGTGTGGCTGTCAGGCAATTTGATGACTCAGCCTTTAAGGGTACGCCCGATACCCCATCGGGGTTAGCGCAGGGCCGCACGGCGGCGGTTGCGTCGCCATTGGAGTACGGGCGCGTCGGCAGGGCTGGCATGGGTCACCGAGGAGGCGGTGCTAAGAGCCGAAATTCTAGCCAAACTCGCGCGCCGGCACAGTGCCGTGCATCACTGCATATGCCCGAATTTCACCGACAAATGCACCTAATGTGCACTGCCAAGTGCACATCGTATTGATTTTTGGTAATTAGTGTCGACGCGACAGGGTGTTTGTCGTCAATTCGTGAACGACAGGCCGCAACCCCGTGCAGGTCGCACGCGGGGTCAGCGCCGCCGGCCGGTGATCAGCGCCCAGCCATCGCAGGTCTCAGGATAATTCATCAGGAAATGCCCCCCATAGGCATCAGTGATGCGCTGCGCCTGATGACACAGTATGCCCGAGAGACCGATCGTCGCGTCCGGCGCCGCCAGTGCCGTGAGCGTTGGTGCCAGCTCCAACAGCGGTCCGGCGAGAATGTTGGCCACCACTACGTCGGCGGGCGCGTCGGGCGATTGCTCGGGACGCAGCACGGAGAGTCGCTCCAGCACGCCGTTGCCGCTAGCGTTGTCCACCGTGGCCTCGAGCGCCTGCGGGTCGTGGTCGACGGCGATGGCGGCCGCGGCGCCGAGCTTCAGCGCGGCAATGGCGAGAATGCCCGAGCCGCAGCCGTAGTCCAGTACCCGCTTGCCGACCAGGTCCAGCCCGTCCAGCCAGGTAAGACAGAGCGCAGTGGTCGGGTGATGACCGGTGCCGAAGGCGAGCCCGGGGTCCAGATCGACAACGACGCCGGTCCAATCGGTTGCCCCAGCCTCGGGCGGGCGTTGGCCGCGCGGGCAGACCCAGAGCCGCCGGCCGAAGCGGGTGGGGTGAAACTCCTCCAGCCAGATTCGTTCCCAGGGGCGATCCTCCAGGCGGGTGACGCCGGGCGGGAACAACGCCAGCGCGGCGAGCCGCTCGGCGGCCTGCCGCGCCGCGCCGGCGCCCGCATCGTTGTCCTCGAACAGCGCGGTGACGCGGATCTGCTGCCACAACGGCTGGGTGGCGGGCGCGGGCTCCCAGACGCCGCCCGCGATCGGATCGGCCGCGCCGCCGGTGGGTGTCTCCTCGGCGCCGTCATCGATGGTGACGGCCAACGCGCCGGTCTTCTCCAGCACCGACTCTACCGGCTCGGCGTGGTCGCGGTCGACAATCACTGTGAGCTGCAGCCAGGGCATGAATGAGGGGCTAGTAGGGGCCAGGGTAGGGGGACTGGTGCAACAGCAAGTCCCGAGACCGTCTCAGGTCGTTGCCGTTGCCGTTGCCGTAGTCGTAATCGTGGTTCCAACCGTGCGGAGATTCGATGACGACTCCGATTAGGACAACGCGGGAGTTCGGTCTCGGCATTTCCGCGCTGGTGCACCAGGGGTGAGTCCGGGTACCGGGCGCAGCGCGTGGCACCTAGTGCATTGATGCGGAAGTATTGAGACCACTCTCAACGCCGCCCGCGGCGCTGATCCGTGTCGACCTGGAGGCCGAAACTCCGGCCGACACTCTGGCCGCAGGTCGCGATGGCCGGAGTGTCGCCCTCCAAGGCGACGCTTGCTCGCGCCGGGCAGCGAGCGGTATCGACAATTCCAAGGCCGTGCACTAGTCCCTTGCCTCTAGCCCGTAGTCCCTCATTTAGAGGCCGAGCTTCTTTTCCAGATAGTGGATGTTGGCGCCCCCCTGCTGGAAGGCGGCATCCTTCATGATCTGGCGTTGTAGCGGGATGTTGGTGTCGATGCCTTCGATGATCGTCTCCCGCAAGGCGTTGCACATGCGTGCCAGTGCCGCCGGGCGATCCTCGCCGTGGGCAATGAGCTTGCCGATCATAGAGTCGTAGTAAGGCGGCACGACATAACCGGCGTAGATGTGCGTATCCATGCGAATACCGGGGCCGCCCGGCGCATGGAACTCCTCAATGCGCCCGGGGCTGGGACGGAAGGTCTCCGGATGTTCTGCGTTGAGGCGGCACTCGATGGCGTGGCCGCGCCAGGTGATGTCCTCCTGGCGGTAGCGTAATTGCTCGCCGGAGGCCACCAGGATCTGCTCCTTGACGATGTCGACGCCGGTGATCATCTCCGTCACAGGGTGTTCCACCTGGACGCGCGTGTTCATCTCGATGAAGTAGAACTCGCCGTCCTGGTACAGGAACTCGAAGGTGCCGACACCGCGGTAGCCGACCTTGCTGCAGGCCTCGGCGCAGCGACCGCCGATGAAGGCACGCTGCTCCGGCGTGATGCCGGGTGCCGGGGCCTCTTCCACCACCTTCTGGTGGCGGCGCTGCATGGAACAGTCGCGCTCGCCCAAGTGGATGGCGTTGCCGTACTGGTCGGCCAGCACCTGGAACTCCACGTGGCGTGGGTTCTCCAGGTATTTCTCCATGTACACGGTGTCGTTGCCGAAGGCGGCGCCGGCCTCGGCCTTGGTGAGCGAGATGGCGTTCAGCAGTGTGGCGTCGGAGTGCACCACGCGCATGCCGCGTCCGCCACCGCCACCGGCGGCCTTGATGATCACCGGGTAGCCGATCTCGCGGGCCAGCTCCAGCGTGCGCTTGCTGTTGCTGTCGAGCGGCCCGTCGGAGCCAGGCACGCAGGGCACGCCGGCCTGTTTCATGGCCTTGATGGCGGAGACCTTGTCGCCCATCAGCCGGATGGTGTCGGGCTTGGGGCCGATGAACACGAAGCCGGAGCGCTCCACGCGCTCAGCGAAGTCGGCGTTTTCGGACAGGAACCCGTAGCCCGGATGGATGGCGACGGTGTCGGTCACCTCCGCCGCGCTGATGAGGGACGGGATGTGCAGATAGCTGTCCCGCGATGGCGCCGGGCCGATGCAGACGGACTCGTCGGCAAGCAGCACGTGCTTCAGGTCGCGGTCCGGCTCCGAGTGCACGGCGACGGTCTTGATGCCGAGCTCGCGGCAGGCGCGCTGAATGCGCAGCGCGATCTCGCCGCGGTTGGCGATGAGGATCTTCTCGATCATTCGATGACGAACAGCGGCTGGTTGTACTCCACGGGTTGGCCGTTATCCACCAGGATACGGCGCACGACGCCGGCCTTCTCGCACTCGATCTGGTTCAGGATCTTCATCGCCTCGATGATGCACAGCGTGTCACCGAGCTTGACGTCCTGGCCCTCCTCGACGAACGGTTTGCTGCCCGGCGATGGCGCCCGGTAGAAGGTGCCCACCATGGGCGAGCGCACCAGCGAGCCCTCGTCCACCTCCGGCTCGGCGGTGCTCGCCGCGGCCGCTGTCGCGCTGGCGGCCGGCGCCGCGGCGGGTGCCGCGGGGGCAGCCGGCGCCTGCATCATCATCGGCATGGGCATGCTGCCGTGGCGGCTGATGCGCACGGACTCCTCGCCTTCGTGGATCTCGATTTCGGCGACGTTGGATTCTTCTAAGAGCTCGATGAGCTTCTTGACCTTGCGGATATCCATTGGGCGGTTGTTCCGGGTCTTGGGCCTTGGTGATGCGTTGTGCGGGCGGCGGCACTGGGCTCGGCGGGGTCGGCGACGGCCTGGGCCTAGGCGCCGCGTCCGTCCAGGCGGCGCATGGCGGCGGTGAGCGCCAACTCGTAGCCGATGGCGCCGAGGCCGCTGATGGTGCCCTCGGCGATGTCCGAGAAATACGAGTGCGCGCGAAACGGCTCGCGGGCATGGATGTTCGACAGGTGCACCTCGATGAACGGCAGCCGCACGCCCAGCAACGCATCCCGGAGCGCGACGCTCGTGTGCGTGAAGCCAGCCGGGTTCACCAGCGCGAAGGCGACGCCCGCGGCGCCCGCGCGGTGCACGCAGTCGATGAGCGCGTGCTCGGCGTTGCTCTGCTCCAGCAGCAGCTCATGGCCGGCCGCGGAAGCCATGGCCGTGAGCCGTGCGCCGATGTCCGCCAGGGTGTCACGGCCGTACTTGTCCGGCTCGCGGGCACCGAGCAGGTTCAGGTTGGGGCCGTTGAGGCACAGAATCTTGGACATGCTTGGGCGGTTGGGGCTGTGGCGCTTGGAACTGGGATGCCTGGAACTGGGGTGTCGCACGCGGATCGGATCAGCCGGGCGTGGCGGCGCGAGTCACTGCGCCCGGCAGCCGAGGCGCCTCTGCGCAGGCTCGTCTCTCGGGTCTGCTTATTGGGCGCGTTCAAGGGGCACATGTTGGGGCGCGGTCCGGCACATTTCGGCGCATTCCGCCAAAGTCCGGCGCATTCAGGCCGCACCAGTGGTCCGGCAAGCACGGACCGGCTACCGTGCGCCGGAAAAGCGTCGTCTTCGGGGCGGTAACTGCGGCGATCGGGCGACAAGCGCACCGCTCAGTCAATCTCGCACACTCTAAGGCAATTGCGGCGGGATTACAAAGACCGGGCTACTCGGGTTTCGGCGCAGATGGCCGCGGGTTTCCCCCCAGATCAGCCGGGTTCGGCCTGGAGCAGCGGCAGAATGCGCTCGCGCACGTCCGCCGGCGTGATTTCGCCGGTATGGCTGTAGACGCGCCGGCCAAGGGCGTCGAAGACCACCGTGAAGGGCAGGCCGCTGGTGCGGTTGCCGAGCCGCCGAGAGAGCTCCACGGTGTCCGCGCCGCCCAGCACGATCTGGTAGTCCACCCGGTTCTCCCCGAGGAAGCGCTGCACCTCATCGGGCGCGTCGATGGCGACGCCCACCACCTTGAGGCGCCCTGGATCGACGCCCCGTTGCAGCTCGTCGAGCATCGGCATCTCCTTGAGGCAGGACGGGCACCAAGAGGCCCAGAAGTTCAGCACCACAACCTTGCCGGCCCAAGCGTTGCTGGCGACTTCCTGCCCCGAAAGGTCCGGCAGGCGCAGGTCAGGCAGGGTGGCGATGCGGCCGTCGTCCTGGCGGCCGCCGCCGAAGTCGAGGTCATGCCGCGCGAACCAGCGCTCGCCGAACAGCGCGGCGCCGATGCTCAGTGTGCCGGCGAGAATGGTGACGACCAGTACCTTTGCCGGATTCATGGAGCAACCTCGTTGAGGTGAGCCGCAAAGTCATTCGCGGGCACGAAGCCCACCAGCCGATAGCCGCGCAGCTCGGTGCCGCTCGGGTCGAAGAACAGCATCGCCGGCGGGCCGGGGATGCCGAAGCGCTCCTGCATCAGCGCCTTGTCCTCGGCGTCGTTGGCGGTGACGTCGGCCTGCAACAGCACGAACTTGTTCATGGCGGCGATGACATTGGGGTCAGGGAAGGTGTAGCGCTCCATCTCCTTGCAGGACACGCACCAGTCGGCATAGAAATCCAGCATCACCGGCTTGCCCGCGGCGCTTGCGCTGGCGAGCGCCTGGTCCAGGTCGTCGACGGTCTTGATGCGCCTGAACTCCGCCTGTGCCGCCGTCGCGCCACCGCCGCCCGCGGGCACCAGGCCGCGCAGCGGCTGGATGGTGTCCTTGCCGCCGGCGGCGGCGCCCACCAGCATCAGCACGCCATACACCAAGAGCGCCAGGCCCAGCGCCTTCCACAGCTTGGTCCAGCCGCGGGACGCCGGCGTCAGCGTGGTGAGTGCGCCCATGTAGACGCCGGAGGCGATGAGCAGCAGCGCCCACAGCACCATGGATGCGGCCGCCGGCAGCACCCGCTCCAGCAGCAGAATGGCCACCGCCAACAGCAGCACGCCGAACACGGCCTTGACCGCGTCCATCCAGGCGCCGGCGCGGGGCAGCAGCTTGCCGGCGGAGGTGCCGATCACCAGGAGCGGCGCCCCCATGCCGAGCCCCAGGCCCAGCAGCGCAAAGAAGCCGAGCACCGCGTCGCCGGTCTGGCCGATGAAGATGAGCGCGCCCATCAACGGCGGCGCGACACAGGGACCGACGATGAGCGCAGACAGCGCGCCCATGATGGCCGCGCCGGCCAGGGTGCCGCCCTCCTGCTTGTTGCTGATCTCGGTGAGCTTGCTCTGCCAGCTGCTCGGCAGTTGCAGGTCGTAGAAGCCGAACATGGACAGCGCCAGCGCGACGAAGACTGCCGCGAAGGCGCCCAAGAGCCAGGGGTTCTGGAAGGTGGCCTGCAGGTTCGCGCCGAAGAGCCCGGCGATGACGCCCACCACCGCGTAGGTGAGCGCCATGGCCAGCACGTAGGCCAGCGACAGGAAGAACGCCTTGCGGGTGGTGATGGTCTCCCCCTGGCCGGCGATGATGCCCGACAGGATCGGGATCATCGGGAAGACGCAGGGCGTGAAGGCCAGCAGCAGGCCGAGGCCGAAGAAGATGGCCATGGCGCCGAAGATGCCCGTCTCGGCGAGGCGCGCGGCGATCTGGTCCTGCTCCGAGATGCGCCTGCCGGCGGGTGCTGCCTGGCTGCCGCCACCAGCGCTGGCAGAGGCGCTGTCGTCACCGCTGCCGCCCGAGCCGCCGCCGCTCGTGCTGGCGTTCTCTTCCGCGGGCGCCGCCTGCGCCAGCGCGACCGTCGCGCTCGCCGCCGGCAGCGCCAGGGGCACGCGCTCGGTCACCGGCGGGTAGCAGATGCCGCGCTCGGCGCAGCCCTGGAATTTGGCCACCAGGGTCACGTCGGTGGGCTCGGCGCTGCCGCGCTCGAGCGGAAGGTCCAGGTTTACGGTGCCGTGGTAGATAGCCTCATCGCCGATGCTGCCGTCGGGGCGCACCGTGTCGTGCTTGATCTCGGCCTCGGGAAGCTCGTACTCGCCAAGCTGCACGCCCTCGGCGTCCTGCAGCGCCAGCTCGATCTTCTCCTGGTACATGTAGGTGCCGGGCGCGATGTCCCAGGTAAGCTGGAGCCGGTCCGGTGCGGCCACCTCCGCGCTGAAGCGGAAGGCCTCCTCGGCGGGCAGGATGTCGTCCTCCATGCCGAGCCCGAGGGACTGGGCGACGCCGCCGCCTTTGCCGGAGCCGCCGGCCAGCGCCTGCGCCATGGATTGCGGTGGCGACGGCTCGGCCGGCTCGGCCGGCTCGGGCTGGACGGCCGCGGCGCCGGTCTGGGTTGCATCGGTGTCCACCGCCGCGAGCTTCGGCAACTCCAGCAGGATGCGCTGCTGCTGCGGCGGATAGCAGAGTCCGGCGTCGGCACAACCCTGCGACTTGGCCTCGATGGCCACCATGTTGCCGGCGTTCGCGCCGCGCTCCACCGGCACGCGGGCCTCGACGTGGTCGCGGTAGATCTCCACGTCGCCGAAGAACTCGTCGTGCTTGGTCTCGGCCGCCGGCAGGTCGGGGTGCCCGAGCGCGATACCGGGGCTCTCGCTCCGGAAGCGGAACTTGCTCCGGTACAGGTAGTAGCCGGGCTCGATGTTCCAGCGCACGACCACGGCTTCCGGCCCCGCCGCGGTGCCGGAGATACGGAACGCCTGATCGGGTTGCAGGAAATCGTCCTCGGCGGAGGCCGCCGCCGGCAGCAGCATCAGCGCCGCGAGCAGGATCGGAAGCAGCCGCGGCAGCGTTGCCGTTGGGGCGCGCGGGCTCCACCGCGTCGGCCAGTGCGTGCGCCGGTGTTGCGGCCGCCTCGGCCCGGCGGCGATCAGGCTTGTGTTTTCGTGCATTGTCGAACCCAATCGAGGTAGTCGTCGTTGCCGGCGGAGATGGGGTGGCAGATCACCTCCGGCACGTCATAGGGGTGTCGCTCGCGGATGTGTGCGATCAGCGCGTCCACACGGGCGGCGCTGGTCTTGATCAGCATCAGCAGCTCTTCGTCGCGCTCGATGGCGCCCTGCCAGCGATAGACGGAGCGCACGCTCGGCAGGATGTTGACGCAGGCGGCCAGCCCTGCTTCGACCAGCTCGCCGGCGAGGGATTCCGCGGTGGCCGCATCCGGGCAGGTGCAATAGGCGACGTAGACCTTGGCGGGATGCTCGGCGGACATGGGCACAGACTCCGCTGGTTGGGCTGCTGCTTCGTGGACCGATAATGGCCGGCGCCGCTCGCCTGTTGGCTGATTCGGCGGCGAGGCCGGCACGCACTGTTCGGCGCGCCTCACCGCGTGCTTCGGCGCGCGACCTCGGGAAACGCTGAAAAATCGACGTATCCTGTGCGGCGGGCCGATAGCCTAACGGAATTCGCGGCCGTGGTTCGATGGCGTTTGGCGCCGGCGACGCGAACCGACCGGCCGCTGGTTGAATCGCGCCTTATCCGGACAAATGTTCCGGATTTTCGCGCGTCGTCACGCCCAGCTCCCGATGCCGGGACGATCTGCCGCACGCGGCGCAAACCGTCCACCGTTACAGCCAGAGACCGGGCCCATGTGGATTTTCCTTCTGCTCTTCGTCGGCATACCGCTGGTGGAGCTGTACTTTCTGATTCAGGTGGGCTCCGTGATCGGCGCGCTGCCCACCATTGCCCTGTCGATCCTGACCGCGATCATCGGCGGCGCGCTAGTGCGCATGCAGGGGCTCGGCGTGCTGATGCGGGTGCGTGAGGCCATGGACCGCGGCGAGGCACCCGCGCTGGAACTCATGGAGGGCGCAGTATTGCTGATCAGCGGCTTCCTGCTGCTGCTGCCGGGCTTCTTCACCGACATAGTCGGCTTTCTGCTGTTGGTGCCGCCGCTGCGGCACGCGTTGATCCGCCGCTATGTGAAGGTGGTGCCGCTGGGGCCGGGCCGCGGGCAGGATGTCGAGCATCACCGCGTCGGCCATCGGCCGGACATCATCGAAGGCGAGTACCGGCGCGAGGATTGAGACGGTTTGACGCAAGCCCGCCGCGGCGTCGATTCAGGCCGCCGTCGTTCGGTCGGGCCGACGCAGGGAGCCCGGCGACAGGCTGTATCCGGCGCCGTGGGAGCGGCGTCCCCGCCGCGACTGCTTGAGCGCGGCCGGCGGATGAGCTTCGAGACCGTGAAGGTTTCGTGCTCGCCGCGTTCCATAGCGGTTTCTTGTAGATCGGGCCGACGAAGGAGGCCCGACAAGCAGCCGGCCAGTGCCTCGCCGCGGAAATTCCGAGAACGGGCTCCATCGTGGTCCTAATCGCGAATATCCGGACGGTTGAGATCATGATTACGACCGTGACCACGACCACGACAACGACCTGAGATGGTCTCGGGACGGGTGCACTCGTGTACTCATGCGGAAGTATCGGGGCCACTCTCAAGGTCGTCCGCGGCGCTGATCCGTGTCGACCTGGAGGCCGACACGCCGGTCGCGGGTCGCGATGGCCGGAGTGTCGCCCTCCGGGGCGACACTCGCTCGCGCCGGGCAGCGAACGGTATCGACAATTCCAAGGCCGTGCACTGGATCGCGCGCGGAGAGTCGGGCTTCGTTCCTCAGCCCGTCCTACGCTGGTCTTCTTCATCGGCCCCAACGCTGCGTCCAACGCCTTGATGGGCGGCAGCCGCACCGGAGCGCCATACACAGGCTGAACGCAGCCTGCGCAAATCCCCCGAAACTTCTGGCCCCAATTGCCGGAATCGGCACTTGACAGCAGCCGTGCCCCGCCTATTATTAGCAGCCGCCAGGGGTGAGTGCTAACAGGTCGTCGCCGCCGCATCGCGGTCGGCAGAAATCCTGAGGCGCGCTCCCCGCCAACCCACCCGCAACCAGATTCCTGAAGCTGAGGGGAACCCAACACATGAACATTCGACCGCTCCATGACCGTGTCGTCGTCCGTCGCATGGAGGAGGAGCGCACCTCCGCCGGCGGCATCGTGATCCCGGACTCCGCCACCGAGAAGCCCATCCAGGGCGAGATCATCGCCGTTGGCAACGGCAAGATCATGGACAACGGCGACCACCGCGCGCTGGACGTGAAGGTGGGTGACCGCGTGCTGTTCGGCAAGTACTCCGGCACCGAGGTCAAGCTGGACGGCGAAGAGTTCCTCGTCATGCGCGAGGACGACATCATGGGCGTGATCGAGTCCTGAGCAGCGCCCCACGCTGACATCGCAGCCACGCTGACACATCCCTGATTCAGAACACAGCGATCAGAACATCGAGGTCACCACGCCATGAGTGCAAAAGAAGTCCGTTTCGGCTCCGACGCCCGCAACCGCATGATGGAAGGCGTCAACATCCTGGCCAACGCGGTCAAGGTCACCCTGGGTCCGAAGGGCCGCAACGTCGTGCTGGAGAAGTCCTTCGGCGCGCCCACCGTCACCAAGGACGGCGTCTCCGTCGCCAAGGAGATCGAGCTCTCCGACAAGTTCGAGAACATGGGCGCGCAGATGGTCAAGGAGGTCGCCTCGCAGACCTCCGACGTCGCCGGTGACGGCACCACCACCGCCACCGTGCTGGCCCAGGCCATGGTGCGCGAGGGCCTGAAGGCGGTCGCCGCCGGCATGAATCCGATGGACCTCAAGCGCGGCATGGACAAGGCCGTCGAGTCCGCGGTCGCCGAGCTGGCCACTCTGTCCAAGCCCTGCTCCGACAACAAGGAGATCGCCCAGGTCGGCACCATCTCTGCCAACTCTGACGATTCCATCGGCCAGATCATCGCCGAGGCGATGGAGAAGGTCGGCAAGGAAGGCGTCATCACCGTCGAAGAGGGCAAGAGCCTGCACAACGAGCTGGATGTCGTCGAGGGCATGCAGTTCGACCGTGGCTACCTGTCGCCGTACTTCATCAACAACCAGCAGAGCCAGACCGCCGAGCTGGAAGACCCCTTCATCCTGCTGCACGACAAGAAGATCTCCAACATCCGTGATCTGCTGCCCGTGCTGGAGGCCGTCGCCAAGGCCGGTCGCCCGCTGATGATCGTCGCCGAAGACATCGAGGGTGAGGCCCTGGCCACCCTGGTCGTCAACTCCATCCGCGGCATCATCAAGGTCTGCGCCGTCAAGGCTCCTGGCTTCGGCGACCGCCGCAAGGCCATGCTGCAGGACATCGCCATCCTCACCGGCGGCACCGTCATCAGCGAGGAAGTCGGCCTGACCCTGGAGAAGGCCACCCTGAACGAGCTGGGCTCCGCCAAGAAGATCCAGATCTCCAAGGAAGAGACCACCATCATCGACGGTGCCGGTCAGGACGGCGAGATCAAGGGCCGCTGCGAGCAGATCCGTGCCCAGATCGAGGACACCACCTCCGACTACGACCGCGAGAAGCTCCAGGAGCGCCTGGCCAAGCTCGCCGGCGGCGTGGCCGTGATCAAGGTCGGTGCCGCGACCGAAGTCGAGATGAAGGAGAAGAAGGCCCGCGTCGAAGACGCCCTGCACGCCACCCGTGCGGCGGTGGAAGAGGGCATCGTCCCCGGCGGCGGCGTCGCCTTGGTGCGCGCGCTCACCAAGATCAAGGGCACCATCACCGGCGCCAACCACGACCAGGACGTCGGCATCAGCATCGCGCTGCGTGCCATGGAAGAGCCCCTGCGTCAGATCGTCACCAACGCCGGTGCCGAGGCCAGCGTCGTGCTGCACAGCGTCGCCGACGGCGAGGGCAACTACGGCTACAACGCCGCCAACGGCGAGTATGGCGACATGGTCGAGATGGGCATCCTGGACCCGACCAAGGTCACCCGCACCGCGCTGCAGAACGCCGCCTCCGTGGCCGGCCTCATGATCACCACCGAGGCCATGGTTGCCGAAGAGCCCAAGGACGAGACCCCGATGCCCGCCGGCGGCGGCATGGGCGACATGGGCGGCATGGGGATGATGTAACAGCGCCTTTCCCGCCTCACGGGGAAAGAGCCGCTAGGCAAGGATGCCTGCAAAGAGCCCCGCTTCGGCGGGGCTTTTTTCTGTGTAGAATCCAGGCATGCCGACGCGAGGCGCAGGCGCGCATGCTGAGACCGAATGTCATGAACCGCGCATTTGCAGAGTGTGCAACCACGCTGGAGGAACTGCGGCGGGACCCAGCTGCGGTCCTCGCAACTGCGGGTGATGAGGCCTTGGCGAGCCTCGATCAGGATAGACCGGCGGCCTATCTTATCTCCGCCGATGCCTTCGAGAGGCTGCTGGAACGGCTCGATGATGCCGAGCTTACCGAGGTCGTGCAGCAGCGCCAGCCAGACCTCGACCAAGCTGTCGATGTGACGCTCGATGGGCTCTGAGCACGCCTGCCACACGACGTACCGGTTCCAGTTCCTTCCCGCCGCACTCAGAGAATAGAAGAAGCTCGATCCGTCGCTGCAAGCGCAGTTCAAGAGGAAGCTCGTGGAGTGTCTTGAGACTCCACATGTCCCCTCCGCGTGCCTCCACGGGTTCGATCATGTGTACAAGATCAAGCTGCGCACTGCGGGGTAACGCCTTGCTTACCAAGTGTTCGATGACCGCTTGGTCGTTGTCGTCGTCGCCCCTGGCGGCCAGATTGCGCGAGGCGGGGTTCGACCCGGACGAGGTCTGAGACCCGACGCCTAAGCGCCCGATGCCGAAGCGAAAGACAGAATCGGCATGATCACCGCCGCCGCTCCCGCATCGTCATGCCGGCGACCATCACGGCCAGCGTCACCAGCGCGACGACGATGGTGGCGAGCGCATTGATCTGCGGCGAGACGCCCATGCGCACGCTGGCGTAGATGACCATCGGCAGCGTCGTCGAGCCGGGGCCGGAGACGAAGCTCGCGATGACGAGATCATCCAGCGATAGCGTGAACGCCAGGAGCCACCCGGACAGCAGCGCAGGCGCAATCAGCGGCAGCGTGATGCTGAGATAAACCGTGAGTGGCCGGGCGCCCAAGTCCATCGCCGCCTCCTCCAGCGAGCGGTCCATCTGCGCCAGACGCGCGCGCACCACCACTGCCACGTAGGCCATGCTGAAGGTGATGTGAGCGATGGCGATGGTGGTGAAGCCGCGCCCGTGGGGCCAGCCGATGAGCTGCTGCATGGCGACGAACAGGAGCAGCATCGACAGGCCGATGATGACGTCCGGCATCACCAGTGGTGCGGTCAGCAGCAGCTCGAAGCCGGTGCGACCGCGAAAGCGGCCGTGGCGCACCAGCGCGTTGGCGGCGAGCGTGCCGAGGATCACGGCGACGGTGGCGCTGACCGTGGCGATGCGCACGCTGAGCCAGGCGGCGTCGAGCAGTTGGCGATTGTGCAGCAGCTCGCCGTACCACTTGGTGGAGAAGCCGGACCAGACCGTGACCAGTCGCGACTCGTTGAACGAGTAGATGATCAACAGCAGCACCGGCACGTACAGGAAGGCATAGCCGAAGGCCAGCACGGCCAGGAGTGGCCAGCGGCGGCGGTTCATTGCCCGCGCCCGTCGGCGGCGTCGTCGAGCCGCTGCGCCTCGGTTGCTTCCAGGCGCTGCATCAGCACGAACGGCACCACCAGCAGCGCCAGCAGCACGATGGCGAGCGCCGAGGCCAGCGGCCAGTCCTTGTTGGAGAAGAACTCGGTCCAGAGCATCTTGCCCACCATCAGGCTGCGCGGACCGCCGAGCAGGTCCGGGATCACGAACTCGCCCACCACCGGGATGAACACCAGCATGCTGCCGGCGACGATGCCCGGCAGCGACAGCGGCAGGGTAATCTTGAGAAAAGCACGCCAGGGCCGGCAGCCTAGGTCCGCGGCCGCTTCCAGCAGGCTGAAGTCGAGCCGTGTCAGATTCGCGTACAGCGGCAGGATCATGAACGGCAGGTACGAATACACGACGCCGATGTACACCGCGAGCTGGGTGTGCAGGATGGTGAGCGGCTGGTCGATGACGCCGAGCCAGATGAGAAAGTGATTGAGCAGCCCGTTCTGCTTCAGGATGCCCATCCAGGCATAGACGCGGATCAGGAACGAGGTCCAGAACGGCAGCACGATCAGCAGCAAGAGCAGCACCCGCCAGCGCTCGCGCGCGGTGGCGATGGCGTAGGCCATCGGGTAGCCGAGCAGCAGGCACAGCACCGTGCACACCAGGGCCACCCACAGCGAGTTCAGGAACGCGGCCAGGTACAGCTCGTCCTCCACCACCAGCATGAAGTTCTGGAAGTTGAGCTGAATCGACAGCACGCCGTCGTCGATCCACTCCCACAGCGCCGTGTAGGGCGGCTGCGCCAGCGCGGGCTCCGCAATGCTGATGCGCAGCACGATCAGGAACGGCAGCAGGAAGAACAGGCACAGCCAGAGGTAGGGCGCGCCGATGTTGAGGAGCGGGCTGAGCCGGCGGCGTGGGTGGGGCGCTTTCATGCCGGCCACCGCGGGAGGTGGCGCGGCCGACAAGCTGCCGCTTGGCGCAGTGTCCGGGGTGCCTGCTGGTGGCGCTTGGAGCAAGGGTTGCCCACGTTCTGGTATCGGTCGCGCATCTCGTTGGCCCACGGGGCGAGGCGGGGGGATCGGCAGTACCGATACTACGACAGCTTGCTGTGCAGAGGTTCCTGCCGTGCCGTCGGCGAGACGCCGACGGACCCAGTGTGCCGGCAAGATGCCGGCGCTCCCAGTGCCGCCGGCGCTGTCGGGTTACCGCCGCCTTCCCGGTGATGCCGCCCACCGGGAGCGCCGGCGTCTCGCCGGCCACTGGGATGGCCGGCGTCCCGCCGGCCGATTTCGCCTTCGATCCCGATCCTATCTGTCCGCCACATGTCGGCGTTTGCGCCCTAATCCGTCAGCACCACGCCGCTGGTGGGCGCCCACTCCATCGCCACCTCCTGTTCCCAGGTGAGCGCCTGCTCGGTGCGCGGCTGGGTGTTGGTCAGGGTCATCTCGACGATGCCCGAGGCGGTGTCGCCGCGCTCGCCGACGCGCACCCGGTAGATGGAGACGTCGCCGAGATAAGCGATGTCCTCCACCACGCCCTTGATCTGGTTGATGCCGTCGTCGCGGTAGTCGTCGCAGGTCCGCATCTTCTCCGGGCGCACCGCCACCGTCACCGGCGTGCCGAGCGCCAGCGGGTGCGGGCAGCGCATGCGCATGCCGCGGCCGAGCCGGCTCTGCACCAGCACCTGGTCGCCGTCGATGGCGGCGACCTTGCCCTCGAACAGGTTCACCGAGCCGATGAAGTCCGCGACGAAGCGGCTGTTCGGGTACTCGTAGATGGCGGTGGGTGTGTCCACCTGCATGATGCGGCCCGCGTCCATCACGCCGATGCGCGTGGACATGGTCATCGCCTCTTCCTGGTCGTGGGTGACGGTGACGAAGGTGGTGCCGAGCCGCTCCTGCAGGTTCACCAGCTCGAATTGGGTGTTCTCGCGCAGGCGCTTGTCGAGCGCGCCCAGCGGCTCGTCGAGCAGCAGCAGCTTCGGGTGCCGGGCCAGGCTGCGCGCCAGCGCCACGCGCTGGCGCTGGCCGCCGGAGAGCTGGTCGGGCCTGCGCCGGCGCAGCTCGCCGATTTTGAGCAGCGCCAGCATCTCGCCGACCCGCTCGTGACGCTCGGCCCGCGGCAAGCGGTCCTGCTTCAGACCGAACGCCACGTTCTGCTCCACCGTCATGTGCGGGAACAGGGCGTAGGACTGGAACATCATGTTCACCGGCCGCGCGTAGGGCGGGATGTCCGTCACGTCGGCGCGGTCGATGTAGATGCGCCCGGCGGTGGGCTGCTCGAAGCCGGCCAACAGCCGCAGCAGCGTCGACTTGCCGCAGCCGGAGCTGCCGAGCAGCGAGAAGAACTCGCCCTGGTAGATGTTCAGGCTGACATCGTCGACGGCGTAGACATCGCCGAACTTCTTCGTGACCCGATCGATGCGCACGTAGGGTGCGGCGTCCGGGTCCTGCCAGGGCTCCAGTGAGCGGCGTTGATCGGGGACGGCCATTGCGGTGCCTATAGACTGTGCTGGCAGGGTGGGCGGGTAGGCTGGGGCCGTGGCGGCTCAGCGCTGCTCTCAGCGTTGGTCGAAAAGCTCGTGAAGCGCCCCCGCCTAGGCCGGGCCGAACAACGAAGCCCGACGCGGCGGTTGCCATAACTGCTTGATGGCCATGCCTGATTGTCCGACCTGATCGTGGGGCCTCCCGCGTCGGCCCGACCTGCCAGAAAGGCTGCTCCGGGCGCACCGGCACTGTGGGAGCGCCACTGCTCTTTGTGGCGCGACTGCGGTCGCGCGGTTGCCTGCCGCTTTGGCAGTTACTCGGGGCGTGTTGCGCAGCGTTGCCGCCGGTCGCGGCACCAAGAGTGCCGCTCCCACAGGCGCTGCTCCCACAAGAGCCCCTCCCACAAAGGCTGCGGCGAGCGCCGCGTGACGCAAAGCCGCGACCGCTCCGCTTCAAATCCGTTCGGCCCCGGCTCTAGCGCTGGACTCAGCGTTGGGCCTTGAGGCGCGTGAAGCGCCGGTTCAGGTCGCGAATTTGGCGGTCGCTGCGCTCGCTCGGCGCGAACAGCCGCGCCTTCACGGCCGGCGGCGGGTAGATGCCCGGGTCCTCGCGCAGCGCCTTATCCAGCAGCGGCGTTGCCGCCAGGTTCGGGTTGGCGTAGTAGACGTAGTTGGACGCATCGGTAATCACCCGCGGCTGCAACAGGTAAGCGATGAAGGCATGCGCGGCGTCGGGGTTGGGCGCATCCTTCGGGATCGCCATCACGTCGGTCCACAGCGCCGCGCCCTCGCGCGGGATCAGGTAGGCGATGTCCACGCCGTTCCCGGCTTCCTCCGCACGGTTCTGCGCCTGCAGCACGTCGCCCGAGTAGCCCATCGCCACGCACAGATCACCATTGGCGAGGTCACTCTGGTACTGCGACGAGTGGAAGTAGCGGATGTTCGGATAGACCTTCTTCAACAGCTCGGCCGCCGCGTCGAGGTCGGCCTTGTCCAGGCTGTTCGGGTCCTTGCCCAGGTAGGCGAGCGCCGCCGAGAAGACCTCGGTGGGGTCATCCAGCAGACTGATGCCGCAGCCGGCCAGCTTCGCCGACTGCGCCGGGTCGAAGATCAGCGCCCAGGTGTCGAGCGGCGCGTCGTCGCCGAGCGCGGCACGTACCTTCGCCACGTTCACGCCGAGCCCGGAGGTGCCCCACATGTAGGGCACCACGTGTGCATTGTCCGGATCGATCTTGGCCAGGCTCTGCATGATGGCCGGGTCGAGCTTGTCCAGCCCCGGCAGCTTGCTCTTGTCCAAGGGCAGGTACAGACCGGCCGCGATCTGCCGTGCGGCGAACGGCCGCGCGGTGGGGAACACCACGTCGTAGCCGCTGCTGCCGGCCAGGAGCTTCGCCTCCAGCACCTCGTTGGCATCGTACAGGTCCAGCACCGGGCGGATGCCGGTGGCCTTCTGGAAACCCGGCAGTGTGTCCTCGGCGAAGTAGTCGTTCCAGTTATAGATGTGCACTGTCTGCTCGTCGGCGGCGACCGCGGCGGCACCGAGCAGCAGGAATGCGAGGACGGTTCGGAGCAGGGGACGGAGTCGGGACTGGATATACAACGCGTTTCTCCGTTTCGGGCGGAACGACGGGGACAGGCGGCGCACGCCGGCAGCACGAATGCTAATGCATTGGGCGTTGCGGTCGAAAGCGCGATGCGCTAAGCAGGATTCCGGCCGCGATCAATACCGCCCCCAGCGCATGGAACCATTCGAGCCGCTCGCCCAGCAGCAACACGCCGAGCAGCGTGCCGAACACGGGCAGCAGGTGGATGTACTGACCGGTGCGGTTGGCGCCGAGCTCGGCGACGGCGCGGTTCCAGATGATGTAGGCAAGCACCGACGGGAGCAGCGCCACGTAGCCGATGGCCGCGAGATTGGCCGCGTCGGGCGCGAAGCGGGCGCCGGTGGACAGCTCCCAGGCGTAGAGCCCGGCCAGCGGCACCAGGCCCATGGCGACCAGCAGGGTGAGGAAGGCGAGCGGGTCCAGGCCCGCCGGGCGCCGACGCAACAGCACCGAGTACAACGCCCAGTCCAGTGCCGCCGCGAGCACCCAGCCGTCGCCGGCGGCCGGCTTCAGCCGCAGCATGGCCGCCGGGTCGCCCTTGGCCATGATCACCAGCACCCCGGCCAGCGACAGCGCCAATCCGATGAGTGCCGCGATGCGCAGGCGCTCGCCGAGCAAGAGGAAAGACAGGGCGACGATCATTACCGGCGTCGCCGCGGACAGCAACACCGCGTTGGTGGCGGTAGTGTCCTGCAAGCCGATGTAGAGCAGGGTGTTGTAGCCAGTGATGCCGAGCACGGCCAGCGGCACCAGCCGGCGCCAGTGCCGACGCAGAAACTGGCCCAGCGTGCGCCGCTCGCGCAACAGGGCGGGCCACGCGATGGGCAGCAGGATGGCCAGCGCCAACGTCCAGCGCCAGAACGAGAGCGCAATGGGTGGCAGGTGCGTGTGCAGCGCCCGGGCGAGGACGAAGTTGCCGGCCCAGAACAGCGGTGGCAGGGCGGCCAGGAGCCAGACGGGGAGGGGGTTCAACACATTGATCGTGGTGGCTTGCGAAGACGGAAACGACTTCGGCGGCGAATCTGCAACGGCGTGGTGAATCCGTGCCATGAAGTCTCGATCATGTGCCATAATTAGAACACTTTGCCCCGTACAAACAGTCCGCTAGCGGGAAGACTTGAGATGATTTCGCACGCCTTGCCCCGTCGCATGCTCGCGGTCGCCGCAGCCTGTGCACTGCTTGCCGCGGCCGGTGTGGCGGTGGCGGGCCCGGACATCCGCTCGGAGGTCGCGCTCGTCATCGACCATAACGGCAACCGCCTCGTCAGCCGCAACACCACCGAGGTCCGGCCCATCGCCTCCGTGACCAAGCTGATGATGGCGATGGTGGTACTGGATGCCGACGTGCCGCTGGATGACCCCATCACCATCACCGAGCAGGACCGCGACCGCATGCGCTGGAGCCGCTCGCGGCTCTATATCGACGAGGCAACGATGTCTCGGCGCGACATGTTGCGCGTTGCCCTCATGTCGTCGGACAACCGTGCCGCCCACGCGCTCGGGCGCACCACCTTCGCCGGCGGGACGCCCGCCTTCATCAAGGCCATGAACGCCAAGGCCGCCGCGCTCGGCATGCGCGACAGTCATTTTGCGGATGCTTCGGGCCTGAACGCCAACAGCGTGTCGACGGCGGAAGACCTGGTGCGCATGATCAACGCCGCCGCGCAGTATCCGTTCATCCGCGAGGTCACTTCCACCGGCGAGTTCACCGCACACCCGTACCCGAACACCAAGCGAGGGCCGCTGGAATATCGCAACACCAATCCGCTGACCCGCGACAGCCGCTGGCAGGTGGAGCTGAGCAAGACCGGCTACATCCACGAGGCTGGGCGCTGCCTGGTGATGCAGGCGGTGGTGGCTGGGAGGCGGCTCTACATCGTGCTGCTCAACGCCCAGGGCAAGCTGACGCCGGTGGCGGACTCCAACCGGCTGCGGGATTGGCTCAATACTCATGGCGACACCCGCACCGCGAGCCTCGCGAGCACGGGGGGCTGACCAGCCTGGCGCCGCACGGCCATTCCCGCTCGCTCCCGCGTCGGAGAGACCGCGAAAGTATTGCTCCCAACTCCGAAAACGAGCGGATCGCAGGTCGGGTTAGCGATAGCGTCACCCGACCATCAACGGCCTACCGACGCCCAGCGTCGGGTTACGCTGCGCTAACCCGACTACACCGAATACTTTCACAGCCCCTGTCGCTTTGCCCACCCCACAGCAGGCCGTCCCGCTCGCTCCATTCGCACTTGGAGGCTTGCGCGTGCCGCGGGCATAGTAGTCGCCGGCAGCCCACCCGCGGGATGCCGGCTTTTACTCCAGAGGTTTTCCCATGCCCGAGCAACCGGCAGCGCCAACCGGCGCGGGATCATCCGCGCACAACATATCCAAACAAGGCCTCGCCATCGCGCTGGCGCTCGTGGTCGGTGGCTTGCTCGCGTTTGGCGCCTACGTCTACTGGAACTACGAGCGCCAGCGGCCCTCGGCAGAGGATGCCTACCTGATGGCCAACCACCTGTGGATCTCGCCACGGATCAACGGGCAGGTGACCGAAGTGCACGTGGTGGACCATCAGCACGTGGCGGCGGGCGACCTGCTGTTTCGCATGGATCCCCGGCCGTTCCAGGCCACGCTGGACCGTGCGGTCAGCGCCGAGCGCCTGGTACGCCAGGACATCATCATGCAGCAGTCGCAGGTACAGGCTGCCGAGGCCAAGGTGCGTAAGGCGCAGTCGGACAGGGACGAGGCCAAGGCAGAATCGGATCGCATCGCGGAGCTTGTCAAGCGCGGCGACGAGCCGGAGCTCAAGGGCATCCAGGCTCGCGACGTCTTCCGCGCCACCGACGCTGCGCTGGCTGATGCCAAGGCGCAGCAGGAGGTGGCCCGCCAGCGGCTGGGGCCGGCGGCGGTGCAGCAGGCGCGCGTGGAAGAGGCGGCCGCGGCGGTGGCGCTGGCGCGGCTCAACCTGGACTGGACCCGCGTGGAGGCCCCCGCCGCCGGCTGGGTCTCGCGCGTCACGCTGCGCCCGGGTGATGTCGTGAAGACGGCCGATGAGCTCTTCGTGCTGGTGGAGGAAGGCACCTGGTGGGTGCAGGCCAACTACAAGGAGACCAAGCTCGAGGCCATTCAGGCCGGCCTGCCCGCGGACGTCCGCATCGACAGCTACCCCGACCGGCACTTCCGCGGCCGGGTCGAGAGCATCGGCGCGGCCAGCGCCGCGTCCTTCTCGCTGCTGCCGCCGCAGAACACCACCGGCAACTGGGTCAAGGTCACGCAGCGCATCCCGGTGCGCATTCGCCTGGAGCCCATGGTACCTGAGGCACCCTACCGGCTCGGCGCCAGCGCCAGGGTGACGGTGCTGGCGGCTGACGAACCGTCCGCGCGGTCACAAGCGCAGCGGCAACGCGCCGATGCCCAACCGGCGATAGCCGAGGCGGTTGCCGGCGGACAGGGGCAGGGCGCGGACGAGGCCGAAGCCGCCACTTCGGCGAGTCGGTAGCCCCACTGCGGCGAGCCCCGACCCATGAGCAACGCCGACACCAACGCCGTCGCCGCACCGCCGCCCCTGCCGCCGGGCACCCAGCGCACCATGCTGCTGCTTACCGCGCTGATGGTGTCGGTGATGGCGGCGGTGGACATGACCATCGTCTCGGTGGCGCTGCCGTACATGGCGGGCAACCTCGGCGCGGGGCCGGACCAGATCACCTGGGTGGTGACCATGTTCACCTGTGGTCAGGCGCTGGTGATCGGCTTCACCGGGCACCTGTCGCGGCTGCTCGGTCGGCGGCGGCTCGCCATCATCGTCGTGGTGGGCTTCGTCGCGTCGTCCATCGGCTGTGGGCTGTCGCAGAGCCTGACTGAGATTGTCATCTTCCGTTTCATTCAGGGTGTGTTCAGCGGGCCGCTCATCCCCCTGTCCCAGTCCATTCTGGTGGACGCCTACCCGGCGGAAGAGCGGCCCAAGGCGCTATCCATCTGGGCGGTGGGCGTGCTCGGCGGGCCGGCGCTCGGGCCCATCGTCGGCGGCTATCTGGCGCAGGACCTGGACTGGCGCTGGAACTTCTGGGTCAACCTGCCCATCGGCGTGGTGGCGGTGCTGCTGATCCTGCGCTTCGTCCGTGCGGTGCCATCGCAGCGGGTACGCACCGATCTGGTGGGGCTGGTGCTGCTCGCCATCTGGGTCATCAGCCTTCAGGTCATGCTGGACCAGGGGGACACCATGGACTGGTTCGGCGCCGTCGAGATCTGGGTGCTGGCGATCCTGGCCTTCACCTTTGCGCTCGCCTTCATCGCTCGCGGCATCGTCGTCGGCGACGCCAACATCATGCGCCTGCGGCTGTTCGCCGACACGAACTTTCTCGCCTGCTCGCTGCTGGTGGCGCTGCTCGGCAGCATCTTCCTGGGCAGCCTGATCATGACGCCGGAACTGCTCATCGACGACTACCAATGGGAGGTCGTCACCGCTGGCCTGGTGATGGGCGCCGCCGGCGCTTGCGGCGTCGTCGGCAGTCTGGTGGGCGGGCGCATCGTCGGCTTCTTCGGCATCCGGCTCATGGTGCTGGTGGGCGCTGGGCTGATGGCCGTCGGCTGGCTGCGCTACAGCGGGTTGAACCCCGACGCGGGGCCGGTTGACGTCTTCGTGCCGAGCGCGATCATCATGTTCGGGCTGTTCCTGATCTTTCCGCTGCTGGCGGCGCAGGCGTTCCGCAACCTGCGCCCCGACGAGCGCGACGAGGGCGCCGGCCTGTTCAACTTCGTCAAGACACTGGGCTTTTCCTTCGGCGTTACCTTCGTCGGTACCATGATCTACCGGGGCAATCTCGGCAACTGGACCCGCTACGTGGGCGACGTGTCGCCCGGCAACCCGGCCTTCGAGCAGTTCCTGCACGGCCCACCGCTGTCCGGCAACCTCGACCTCACCGCGGCGGTGGTGGCCGACGAGCTCGCGCGGCAATCCCACATCCTCGCCATCACCCAGCTCGCCGAGATCCTGGCCGTGCTCGCCCTGCTGGCCATGCCGCTGGCCCTGCTGCTCCAGCCGCAGCCGAAGACCGCCTGATGGCCCGCGGCGAAAATCCGGATACCATCACGACAACGAGCTGAGGATCGTAGGTCGGGTTAGCGATAGCGTAACCTGACAATCAACGGCTTACCGCCGCTCAACGTCGGGTTGCGCTGCGCTAACCCGACCTCCCATACATTCACGGTCTCCATGCCTAACCCACCGCGAGAGCTACCTGACCTCGATAAAGCTAGCCATGCAACTCCTCGTCGACATCGGCAACACCAGCATCAAGTGGGCGCTCCGGCATCCGGACGACGCCGAGCTCAACGACTACGGCGCCGCCATGCATGGCGGGGCGCTGCCGCTCGACCTGCTCGCCGTCTGGGATGAATTGGACGGCATCGATGCGGTCATCGCCGCCGGCGTCGGTCCGCGGGAAGTCAAGGACGCCGTCGGCCGGGTCTGCGATGCCTGCTGGGGCTGTGAGCCCAAGTGGGTGGAGACGCGATCCGAGGCATGCGGCGTGCGCATCGCCTACCCGGAGCCAGCACGCCTCGGCGTGGATCGCTTCCTGGCGCTGATCGCGGTCCACCAGTGGCTGGCGGCGGAGCAGGGCGATCCTGCCCCGGCCCTCATCGTCGACGCCGGCACCGCCATCACCTACGATCTGCTCCAAGCCGACGGGCAGCACTTGGGCGGCCTGATCCTCCCCGGCATCCGCATCATGCGCGACAGTCTGCTCGCCGGCACTCAGATCCCGCGCTACGAGCCCGCCGAGGCCGACCTGGCCTGGGCCGCCGACACCGGCGAGGCCATCGCGGCCGCCAGCATCCAGGCTCCCGCCGCCCTCATCGAGCGCCTAGGCCGCCGCCTCCAGCAACACGGCGGCACGGAGCCCCAGCTCATCCTCAGCGGCGGCGACGCCGAGCGCCTCGCTGCCGCCATCGACTTGCCCGCGACGCACATCCCGGACCTCGTGTTGCGCGGTCTCGCCGCTTTCGGCTGAGAGGATCTGACGCAAATCCGTTGCGGCTTCGGGGCTTGCAGCCGCCGTAGGTCGGGCCGACCCGAGGAAGTCTGACATGCAGGTGCTCAGGTCGGACGCCCTGCCGGGCTTCGTCCCTCAGCCCGATCTACGCAGGTCACGGCAATCGCCAACGCGCCTGAGCCCACGAGCGCACCGGCAGTCGCCACGGCAAACCCGCGGAGGCCCCGAGCGCCCCCTGCGCTCGCACCCGGGCCTGGGCCGCTGACACTCGCCCGTCAGTGGCTCCACTGATTGAGGCTGCCGCGCGGCTCGCATACAATCACCGACCGGTCGCCGGCGACACCAGCCAGCGCCGCTCCTTCCCCCGCTGGCGTAGCTCAGTTGGCAGAGCAGCTGATTTGTAATCAGCAGGTCGTCGGTTCGAATCCGTCCGCCAGCTCCATGTAAAACAGATAGTTAGGCTGAATCAGCCGAAGCCGCTCCCATCGTGAGTCACCATGGAGTCACCACGCGGGGCGATTTCGCGGGCTTGAGTCGCCGCTGCGGGGCTTGGCGAAGGATGCCAACCCTGTTCCCATCCTCGGCCATCGGTCGCCAGCAGCGCTGGGGGGTATGCCGATGATGAGGTTGACCAGTCACGCAGCCTGCCGCTGCCCGACTATCGAGAGGTTCGAGTATGAAGGTCGTGTTGCTCGTAGGTCTCTGCACGGCTATATGGTTAAATCCGGCTAAGGCCGAGACTATTGTTTATGCACCGAAGGGCGTGCCCGTCGGCGCTTCTCATACGTTTACCGCGTCCCATGCACAGCCTGGGCAGCTAGTCCTTGTGCAGTCGCGGAACGAACTCTATACGCTTGGGGAAGGGTTTGGGGCGTACCTTGGGGCTGTAGTATGGATGAATGTCGGCGCGGACACGGAATGCGCTTATCTCATCAAGAATCCGCCGGAATATTCGGCGGCTTTGGCAGAAGTCGAGGCTTTTGTATCGCAATTTGAATTTGACGATGGAGATTGGAACGATCTGATGTTGTCTACAACCACGCAAGCGAAAGAGGAGGCGGAAGAGTTCGTGGGCAATTTCCTTGCTGCTGCCAGACGCGAAGACCACAGTCTCGACGCTCGCTGCGGGTTCCTTGCGGGCCAGCTTGCCAGTATGTTTGCAGTGGGTCGACAACGCTGGCTGTCCGCCGTTCGTGAGTTCCAGCCGAAGTGAATAGGAGGTATCTGCCATTGACCGGGAGCCGGGGCGCACGGGGCTTGCTTCGGGTGGCGGTGGAGCCGCACAGGGTTGGCCGGGTTATGCGTGCGTGGAGCGGGGGAGTTTGGAAGGGTCGCGTTTGAAACGCGGTGGGCACGGTAGCTGCGCGCCCCCGTTAAGTCCCCCTCGCGCGCGCGTAACAGTCGCGAAAATGCCGTCGGGCCGCCGGCGCGGCGTCTACATGCCAACGGGCGCCGCGTCGCAGGCGTGTGCGTCGTCGTCCAACCGTTACCACTGCGCGTGGCGCGAAATCGTGTAAATCGCGCCTCCGTCACGCACCGACAATGACGAGCGGCCAGTCGCTTGGAAAAATGCCCGCGCCAGCCGAATTGCCTCGTCAGCGACCCATGCGGGCGCCGGTCCTGCATCGGCCGTCAGTAGTCGCTCGATGGCCTCAGCCCGGCCTGTCCATCCGTGGTCCCGAACGAGCGCGTCCAGCCGCTCGACCGCCTCGGGCGTGAGCCTAGCCTGTATCAACGCCTTGCTGTCGCGGCGGCGCCATTTGGCTTGTCGTGCTGCGGTCGTCACTGTCGGTCCTCGTCTTCGGTGCCACGGTTTCGGTCGGTTGGAAGAAAGCCAACTCCGCACCGATCTGGGCGCGGCTCGGGCGCTTGGGTCGGCGGCTCATGGCTTGGCGCACCCGATGTATTGCGTGTGTCGCATTAGCAAGTAGTGCCCGACAACGAGCACCAGCTCGTCATCGGTGAGGTCTTCAAGGGTGTCGGCATCGTCGCGATACTCGATGGCCACGTCCCAAAGGATGCGTTTCGCGGCCTTCCCGAGCCGGGCCACCAGCTCGGGGGGTAGTTGCTCATGAAGCGGCGGCAGTTCGGGCGGGCTGAAGCTGCGAATTTTCCGGAAAGTGCCAGATGGCGAACTGTCTAAACTGCCTAAGCCCGGCTTTGAGGGGGTTTCGACGGTTTCGACAGTAGGCGACTTGGGCATTTCCGAAGAATCGCCGTCGTCGTCGAGTGTGCGCAGTAGGTCCAGATAGCTCATTGCTGCGCACCTCGCAGGGCGGGATTGACGCGGTAACGCACGGTCGGGCGTCCGGGGCCTTGGGTGCGCTCGCCACGCACGCGGCCGAAGTCTTCGAGGGTCGCCAGTGCCGCCGTCGTGCCTTCGCGGTCGAGGCCGCGCCAACAGTTCTTGTAGATGTCCTTGGCCGTGAACGGCTCGGGCAGACTCAGCAAGCGCCGGTCCAGCTCGCGGGCCGCGCACAGGTCGGGCGCCAGGGCGGGGGCGTAGATGCGCCGCGCGTGCGATTCCAGATACTCACACCAGGCCAGTCCGCGCAGCAGTGATGGCTCGCCAACGGGGCCGCGCCCAACATCCGCCAGGTGGGACAGCAGCGCCAGGGACGGGGCAAGGCTTCGATACTTGGCAAGGTGCGATTCCAGGGCGGGCGGTAGGTCCTCGGTCCGCAAGCGCCGCTCAAGGACCGCGCGCCAGTGGTCGAACAGGGCTTGTGCCGCCGCGTCGAAGCGAAGCCAGGGCAAGCGGTCGCCTTCATCCTGGGTCGCGCCGATGGCCCCGGGGTCGATGGCGTCGAGTCGGTCGAATACCTGCCGCGCGGTTTGCCGCGCGGTCGAGTCTGGCCAGCGGTCCACGTTGACCCATACCGCGGGCGGGTCGGGCCAAACCGCGACTTGGAAGCGTTGCAAGAGGCCATCGTCGCCAGCGCCGCCGCGTAGGGTCTCGCTAAGGTAGTCCGCCAGGGGGCCGGGCTGGATACCGCCTAGGATGGACACACAAGCCGCTTCGATCTCGACGGTGCCGCGGCCGATGCGGTCGAACACGAAGCCGCCGGTGCCGTTCCAGGCTTCGAGATAGAACGCGCGGGTGCCTTCGCGGCCTTCGCGGTCGAGGCTTCGCAGGAAGCCGACAAGCTCATCACGGAACACCAGCACGCCGCGGGGGTTGTCGCGTAGCAGCTCGCCCAGCTTTTCAACGGTCGCGTCGGAAGTCTTGTAGCGTCGCCGCGCGGGTGGCTCGGGTTCTTCGATGGCTTCGCGCGCCAGGGCTTCGGCCTTCAGCTTGTCGCCGTCCTTGACGGCTTTTTGTAGCCGGGTCGTCGCCTCCTTGGCATAGGCCGCGTTGAGCGTCAGCGCCGCCCGGTGCTCCTTCTCGGCGTCGGCGTGCGCGTCGCGGGCCTTCACTTCCAGGGCGTCAACGGCCTTCATAGGCTCGGCAAGCGCCGGGCTCTTCAGCAGCGACGGGCGGCCGATGATGGCACCCCACAGGTTCGCGGCAACGGTCCAGTCGTCGCGGGCCTTGGGGCGGATGCCGACTTGCCGCCCGACAACGGCCGCCAGACAGACAACGGTCGCCGCGGCGGGGTAGTCCGGCGGGCATTGCATACGGTCAGCAATGTCGGTAATCCAGGGCCGAAGCGCCGCCGGCAGCAGTGCCGGGTCGAAGGTTTGAACGGGCGGCAGGCCGGCGGGCAGGTCCTCGGGCGCGGGCCAGTCGTCGCCGTGCCCGGTGCCGGCGGGCACGTCTACCAGGAAGTCGGCCGGTCGCGACTCAAGCGGGATTCGGGTCGGCTCACGCAACACGTGGCACCTCCCGCGGCCGGTAGCTGGTCAACTGGCAGTCTGGGACGCCGGTGGTCTCGCAGGACAGCACCAGCTCGGCACCAGCTCGGACCATCGCCACGGCCAACCGGTGAACGGTGTCCGGGGCGGTCTCGTCGGTCCGCCAGCGAAGCCAGACCTCGGCGCCGCGGCAGCAGGTCCAGTCCATCGCCTCAGGGGCGGTGCCGGGCGGGAGCAAAACAGTCGCGCGGCCGTCGGCCGCGGATGCCTTGGCATCGTCCCAGTTGAGAAACGCACGCACGTCGCGCGTGCCGGGATGGATGGTGCGGACGAAGGGCGGGCGTCGTCGTTGGATGTTATTCATGGTCCGCACCTCATCCCGCGGAATTGCGGCGGGTGCGCTCAGAAATGTAGCGGTCGAGGGCCGCGCGGTCGTAGCGAACCGCATTGCCGAGCTTCACGTATTCGGGGCCGCCACCACGAAGGCGCCAAGCCTGAAGGGTCCTCGGGGAAAGTTTGAGATAGGCCGCCGCTTCCTTCTCGTTGTCGAGTTGGCGGGCGGGCGATACTGCGGGGTTCGTCATCGGTCTAGCCTCTGCTGTCAACTACGATGCAGGGCCAGCCTAAGGCACGTTGCGTGCAAATAAGAGCGGGGGGCTTATTTGCACATTAGCGGCGACGCGGGGGAAGCGGCTTGGCGTCTCTGCGAATCTCCTTTAGTTCTGCGGTTGATAGGCTTCTGAAAACGACGGGGGGAACTTGCGCGAAGAAACTCAGCGCAGCCTGCACGCGCCTCCGGCTGCAATTGAACAGACGCGCGACGCGGGTTACTGCCCTTTTGCGCTTCCCTAGCTCGCTGTCCCCACGCTCGAACAGCTCGACGCACGCGGCCATTGCGAAGTCGCGCTCGATGCGGGCGTATTTCGACTCGGGCGGCCGATTAGGCGGGTTGGCCCAGCCCAAAGCTTGATTGGGCGCGATTACCTTCAAAGGTCCCCGCGGCGGCTCTTCGGCGTTGCCGTCCTGCCCGGTCATGCGCAATGCGACGACGCTGGTGAACAACGCGGCATAATTGCGCAACGGAACCGCATCGTCGCCATCGCGACAAGGAACCGTATCAATGCCCCGTTGCGCCGCCCATGCGAAGAACTCGCAGAGCCGGCTGAACACGGTCTTGGTGTCCTCGGGCTCGTCGCTACCCTCGAAGGCGAACAGCAGGTCGCGCAGTTCTTCGCAGCTCAGTTCAGGCTTGCTCATCCCGCGGCCCTCGCGAACTGCGCCGCTTTGGAGGCGGGACTACGCGGCGGCAGTCCGAACGCTGCGCCGCAGTCTTTCGCTGTCGGTCGGGTTGCAATCCGGTCCGTTTCGTTCCTAGTGATTAATGCGTGACTATGGCGATTCCGCATCGGACACGTTCCGCTTCTCCAGGACCGGCGCGGCAGAGTAGACCTCGAACCAGCCCTTCAAGTCTTTTTCGGGCAGGGTGTCGCGCAGTGCCTGGGCGAATTCCGGGTCTCCGGTTGATTCCCACGACACGTCCTTGAAGACCAGCTTGACCGTTGGCTCAATGACCCGCATCCCTTGCACGCCCGTCCGAATGATGGCCTCGATTTCATCGGGCTTGGTTTGCGGCCCCGCTGGTGCGGAAGAAGCTCGCTCTCGGCGGCTCAGCACCAGGGCCGCAATCTGTTTCACCAGTTCATCCTCGTCAGTCTTGACTTGCTTGCGGAATCCGCTGACCCAGGTCTTCAGCACCTCTTCAAAGGCGGTAACCTCCGCCTCGAACTGCGGCTTGTCCGCACGGCGGATCAGGAGCCCGAAGCCGCGCATCCGGTGCAGGTAGCGCTTCAGGATGTCGTTCCAAACCTGCTTGATCTCGGCCTGGGTCATGGCTGTCATCAGCGGTTTGCCGCCCTTGTCGAAGGCGAGTTGACCCTGAATCATGGCTTGAACCGGGATTGGCACGTCCGCCTGTTTCGAGAACGGCCGAATCTTGGTGTCGAAGAGTTCCACGAGGTCATCCGAGACATCCGCGTTCAACAGCAGGCTGGATACCTTGGTTTCGCGCTCGGTCCATTGCGCGCCGCGTAGCGTGCATTCGACGAACTGCACCTTGGTGGAGAACACGCGGGCCATGCGGGACAGGTTGACCGGGGCGGGCGGGTTTGCGGCCAGTGCTTCCACCGTCTCTTTGGCGCGTTCGGCGCTGAGGGGCTCGCGCCCGATTTCCACGTTCGTAAGAACGGTGTTCGCGGCGCTCGCCCCCACGGCAGCATCGATCTGTTCGGACAGGTTGCACGCGCTGTCGAGCCTTATGCC
>NZ_JAJDNQ010000074.1 GCF_022340605.1 Thiohalocapsa sp. | reverse complement strand
GGCCTCGGCAAGGGCCGGCTCGTCGACCTGCATGGGCGTCGGCTGGTGGGCGGCGACGCGGGCGGCTTCCTGCTCGAAGGTCTCGGCAGCCTCCCCGGGAGCGTGCAGCCGGACATAGCTCGCCGTCATGGTCAGGCCGCGCGGGCTCCAGCTCTCGACCTGGGGGGCGAGGGAGGCCAGCATCGACTCGAATTCCCGATTGAGCAGGTCGCGACGTTGCCGGGCGATCTTGAGATCACTGGTGCCGAGGGAGCGCGAGAACAGCTTGGTGCCGAGGGCCGCTTGGTGCTCGCGAGGGATGCCGCGCTGGAAATACCAGAGGTTGCGGCGGCGGACGATGTGGCGGGTGTCGGTCCCGCCAGTGGGATTGCTACGATTGCGCTTAGCCACTGCTGATGCTCCTGACATCGGTGGTGGTTAGGTCGCCGTCGGGAGTACCAGTCCCGCCGGCGGCTGCCCTGCGTTCAGGGCCAGGCGCAACCATAGCACTGCGCCGGTCCGTTATGCACGGTATTTATGCACGCAACAGCCCTCTAGACTGAGTGTTCATTAGAATCAGCCACCTGGCGCGCAAAACCGTCGCGGCTCGATGCCGCATCGGTGGCGTCTGCGACACGCGGGTACGAGGCTCAATGCTCGGCAGCGTCGGCAGACGGCGTACAGCGCCCGCCGCGGGCATCGAGCCCGCGGCGGGCGCGGCCGACTGAAAGTCGGTGGCCCCGGGATTACGCCGGCATGCCCACCGTTGTGCGCGGCTATGGCTTGCGGCCGTAACCGCCGCCGCCCGCGCTCTCGATGCGCAGCCGATCGCCCGGCGCCAGGTTCAGCGCGACCTTGCCGGGGAGCGGTTGGTCATTGCGCCACTGGCCGCCCGGCTGGCCGTCGCCACCACCGGCAAGCCCCCAGGGGGCGTAGCGGCGGCGCTCGCCAATGAGGGTGACGTGGGCCGGGGCCAGGCATTGAATCTCGCGGATCAGACCGTCGCCGCCGCACCTGGCCCCGGCGCCGCCGGAGCCGCGGCGAATGGCGTAGCGGATGACCCGCAGCGGAAAGCGCGACTCGATGACCTCGACGGGCGTGTTGAGCGTGTTGGTCATGTGCGTCTGCACGGCGCTGAGCCCGCCGCCGGTTGCCCCTGCACCCATGCCGCCGCCGATGGTCTCGTAGTAATCCCAGGGCTGGCCGTTCAACTCGCCGCCGATGGCGAGGTTGTTCATGCTGCCGTGACTCGCCGCGGGAATATGGCCGTGCCACGTGGCGTTCTCGGCCTGAGCCAGGGCACCGAGCACCACGTCGACGATGCGGGTGCTGGTCTCTACGTTGCCCGCCGCCACCGCGGCCGGCCGCCGGGCGTTGACCAGGCAGCCCGGTGGTGCCGCGAGCGCGATGGGCCGCAGCGCGCCGGCGCAGGCTGGCGTCTCCGCCGGCATCAGGCAGCGGAAGCAGTAGAACACCGCTGCGGCGGCGACGGCGAGCGGGCAGTTGACGTTGCCGGACACCTGCGCCGCGGTCCCGGCAAAGTCGCAATGCGCGCGGTCGCCATCGATGGTCAGCGTGGCGCGGATCGGGATGTCCTCGAGGCCCCTGCCGTCGTCGTCCAGCACATCCTGAAAAGCGTAGCGCCCGTCCGGAATGGCGCCGATGGCGCCGCGGGCGAGCCGCTCGCCGTAATCGTTCATGGCCGCAAGCCCGACGCGGAAGGCGACAAGCCCACTGCTGGCGATAAGCTCGGCCACGCGGGCGGCGCCGGCGCGGTTAGCCGCCATCTGGGCGAAGAAATCGCCGCGGGCATGATCCGGGTTGCGGGTGGCGCCGGTGATCTCTGCCAGCGCTGCCTCGTCGAGGCTGCCCGCGCGCAACAGGAGCCGCGGCGGGATCACGACGCCCTCCTCGTCCAGCCGCGCCGAGATGGGCATGGAGCCCGGGGTGCTGGCGCCGATGTCGGCGTGATGGGCGCGGTTGGCGACGAAGCCGGCCAAAGCCCGCTCACCCGCGCCGCCATCGCTGAACACGGGCGCGATCAGCGTCACGTCCGGCAGGTGGGTGCCGCCGAGGAAGGGGTCATTGACGATGACCATGTCGCCGTCGGCCCAGTCGAAGCGGGCCACCAGGTCCGCCATCGCGAAGGCCATGCTGCCGAGGTGCACCGGGATGTGCGCGGCCTGGGCGCACAGCGCGCCGCCGGCGTCGAACACGGCGCAGGAGAAGTCGAGCCGGTCGCGGATGTTGGGCGACAGCGCGGCGTTGCGCAGCACCGCCGCCATCTCGTCGCAAACGGCCGTCAGACGGCTGACGAAGAGGCTGAGCTGGATGGCGTCCACTGTGCAGGCAAGCGGTTGCGGCTGGATAGAAACCGTATCGTCACACGCCGCCGGAGGCCCCGCAAAGTGAGACGCGACGGGCAGCATGCTAAGGGCATATCGGGGTGAGATGGGGCTTGAGGGTCACCGATTTCACCCCCGGCAGGCACGCTCCGCCGCGGCCGGCATTTGCCTTGAGATACCCCGGGGCGGGCACAAGATTGCCGCAGCGAGACGTTCCAACGGCCAAGCAGCCGCTCCTCCAACCACAATCAAGCCAATCGGGAGACACCACATGGTCCATGAGCTACCCCCTCTGCCCTACGAGAAAAATGCGCTGGAGCCCGTGATCTCCGCCGAGACCATCGAATACCACTACGGCAAGCACCACCAGGCCTACGTCAACAACCTGAACAATCTGATTCCAGGCACCGAGTTCGAGAACATGTCCCTGGAAGACATCATCAAGAACGCCTCCGGCGGCATCTTCAACAACGCCGCACAGGTCTGGAACCACACCTTCTACTGGAACTGCCTGAGCCCGAACGGCGGTGGCGAGCCCGGCGGCGCGCTGGCCGATGCCATCAGCGCCAAGTTCGGCTCTTTCGACGAATTCAAGAAGGCCTTCAGCCAATCCGCCGCCACCAACTTCGGCTCCGGCTGGACCTGGCTGGTGAAAGCCACCGACGGCAGCGTGGACATCGTCAACACCTCCAACGCCGCCACCCCGCTCACCGATGGCCTCACGCCCCTGCTGACCATCGACGTCTGGGAGCACGCCTACTACATCGACTACCGCAACGCCCGCCCGAAGTACCTCGAATCGATCTGGGAGAAGATCAACTGGGACTTCGTCGCCGGCAACTTCAGCGGCTGATCCGACCTCGCGCGTCGGCGGCGGAGCCCGCCGGCGCGGACCACGGCAGCGGACATGCCCTAGCGCACTCATGCGGAAGTATCGAGACCACTCTCAAGGCCGCCCATGCCGCTGATCCGTGTCGACCTGGAGGCCGACACTCCGGACGCGGGTCGCGATGGCCGGAATGTCGCCCTCCAGGGCGAAACTCGCTCGCGCCAAACAGCGAAAGGTATCGACAATTCCAAGGGCGTGCACCAGTCCGACGCCGACGAATCCGTGATTAACGTCAAGCGCCCAATCGCGCCTAACGAATTCGGCGCGACGGTCCCCGACCAAGACCTCAGCGACTGTGGCTTGTGCCTTACCAACGCCCCAGCGACCCGCCAGCAACCGGCCCTAGGCCGCAGGCGCGGCATAGCGGCCGCAACTGTGGCCCAGACAATGATCGCTGAGGCTGCTGCTGCAACTGCCGGCCGCTTCCGCTGACACCGCTGCGTGCCGATGCTCCAGCCGTCTCCTGAAGATCCTGGTGCGCGGGGGCGGACCGCTACGCCCGACATCACCATCCCGGACACCATCCCCCGATGCCCGCGGATGGGGGCGCACCTGTGACGGATGCGTGCGTGCGCGTGCAGCCAAGGCTGGCCCCAGGGGACTAGCTCAATTCAGTGACACTTTGCGGTTTCGGGACATCCCCTATGCTGGCCCATACGCTCGTTATCGGGATAGGTCCCAGACGGTCTCAGGTTGCTCGCTGACGCTGACACTGACGCAGAAACGATACCAGCCGAGACACCAAGCAGAAGGAACCGTGTACGGATGAACATGCAGCTCCATGAGCAGCTCAAGGGGCACATCTGGGACATCGCCAACCGACTGCGTGGACCGTACCGGCCGCCGCAGTACCGCCTGGTCATGCTGCCGATGGTGGTGCTGGCCGGCTCGACTGCGTGCTGGCGCCCACCAAGGACCAGGTCTTGGGCGAGTACGAGCGGCTCCAAGCAATGGGGATAACCGCACGAGTACAGTATGCGCCAGGCCATCGAGGAGGGCTTCATCCTCGACGTGCTCGCCAACTACACCACCTACAAGCGCTTCTTCGGCCTGATCAAGCAGGTGGAGCATGACCCACAGGTACCGCGAAGCAGGCGGGGAAGGCGCTGACCCGCTACCTGGAGCTGCATCCGGTGAACATCGAGCAGGTGGTGTCGGTGATCATCGAGCACCTCCGGATGACCGTCATGCACGAGCTTGGCGGACGCGCCAAGGCGATGGTCGTCACCGGCTCCCGGCTCGCCGCGGTGCGGTACAAGCTGGCCTTCGACCACTACCTGGACAACTTCTCTTCTTTCCTGGAGAGGATGCTCGATGAGCTGTTCATCGAGCGCATGGAGGGGAATGAGGAAATCTTTTCGCGGGTTATGTCAGATCCAGCTTTCAGGACCGAAACGCAGCAGCACTTGGCGCTGGAGATCTTCGGACGGGTCCGAACGCTGGATGAGTAGGTGTGCTGGGACCCAACTGGGATCCAAGTGGGACCCAAGAAAAAAAGGGGTTGCCCCAGAATCGGCGCAACCCCTTGATCGTATTGGCGTCCCCACGGGGATTCGAACCCCGGTTGCCGCCGTGAAAGGGCGGTGTCCTAGGCCTCTAGACGATGGGGACCTAGATGGTTGCCGGCCCGGACTCTTGGCCCCAAAAGCCGACCGGCCGCGGTTGCGGCCGGCCGAGTCCAAGGAGCCTTGCGGGCGCGTGCTTATGTTTTGGTGGAGCCAGGCGGGATCGAACCGCCGACCTCAACACTGCCAGTGTTGCGCTCTCCCAGCTGAGCTATGGCCCCAGTAAGCCGCGCAGTATAGTGCCCGCGGATCGGCCTGTCCAGCCCCAGATGCATCGCCGGGCGCGATCCGGCTTCTGGCACCGCTGCCAACGACTTGCGGACGCCGCGACCGGCATCCACTTATGCAGCGCGGAAATCCCATGCCCGAACCGAATCATTCACTGGGAGATAACCAACAATGTTGAGAGTGTTGCTGTTCGTCGCGACCAACTTCGCGATCGTTACCGTGCTGTGGGTCGTGCTGAGCCTCCTGGGCCTGTCGGCCCAGACCGGCCCCGGCCTCGTGATCATGGCGCTGGTGTTCGGCTTCGGCGGCTCGATCATCTCGCTGTTCCTGTCCAAATGGATGGCGAAGCGCTCCATGGGGGTACAGATCATCGAGCAACCGCAAACGCCCTTCGAGCAGTGGCTGTTCGAGGTGGTGCGCCGCCAGTCTGAGCAGCGCGGCATCCGCATGCCCGAGGTCGGTATCTTCGACCAACCGGACCCCAACGCCTTCGCCACCGGCTGGAACCGCAACGACGCCCTGGTGGCCGTCAGCACCGGCCTGCTTCAGCACATGAACCGCGACGAAGTGGAGGCCGTCGTCGGCCACGAGATCAGCCACGTGGCCAATGGCGACATGGTGACCCTGACTTTGATCCAGGGCGTGCTGAACACCTTCGTCATCATCCTCGCCCGCGTTATCGGCGGCATCGTGGACTCGGCGCTGCGCGGCAACAACGACAGCGGCGGCGTCGGCATCGGCTACTTCGTCGTGTCCATCCTCGCGGAGATCGTGCTGGGCTTCCTCGCCTCCATCATCGTCATGTGGTTCTCACGCTTCCGCGAGTTCCGCGCCGACGCTGGCGGCGCCCGACTCGCCGGCCGCGAGAACATGATCGCCGCCCTGCGCGCCCTGCAGCGGGTGCACGAGCCGCAGGACCTGCCGGCGAGCGAGTTCGCCGCCTTCGGCATTTCGGGCGGCATCGGCGATGGTCTGAAGAAGCTCTTCGCGAGCCACCCGCCGCTCGAGGAGCGTATCGCGGCCCTGCAGAACGCCCGCGGCTAAGCGTCGTTGCGCGCCCCGGCTGCGTGCACGCCTCGGCACCTCCGCGGCCGTGGCGCCGTCGCACACGCGGGACGCGTGCGGCGGCGGCGCCGAGCTCGGGCCGGACCAGGCCGAGGTTTGCCGTTCCCGTTGAGGCAGTGCACCTGGTCTTGATCGTAACTCCGTCCAGAGCCATGGCCCCGTGGGAGCGGCGTCCCCGCCGCTATGGGACACCCGTCGCGCCGAGGACGGAGCTCCCACGGCGGCGGACGAGCTCATGATTAACGGACTGTGCCGTTGCGCGTGGCGGAACCGACAGATCTCCCCGGGGTTCCGCGCCAGCTTCCTGAAGCGGCCCATTGGTATCATTGGGCGTCTGCCTACAAGCCAAGCCGGAAGTCCCCTGATGCTCGAGAGCTCCGCCCATCGCACCCCACGCCGACGCATCCTGGCCTTCGTGCTCCTGATTGCAATACCGTTGTCGGCCCTGGCATCGCTCGAGGACGCGCGGCAGGACTGGCAGCAGGGCAAGATCCAGAGCGCCCTCGTCCGCCTCAAGAACATTCTGCAACAGAAGCCGGACGACGCCGGCGCACGGCTTCTGCTCGGCCAGATCTACCTGCAATCCGGGCAGCCAGGGGCGGCGGAGCAGCAATTGACGCATGCGCGCGATGCCGGTGCCAGCGACGCCGACACCCGCGCCGGGCTGATCGAGGCGCTGCTGCTCCAGGGCGAGGCCGCGCGTGCGCTGGAATGGGCCGAACCGCCGGCTGATGCGACGCCGGCACAGCAAGCCGAGATCCTGGCCCTGCGTGGCAGCGTGTTGCTGACGCTGGGCCGGGAGAAGGACGCCGAGCAGGCCTTCAGGGCCGCCATGGATGCCGACCCGCAGGCGCTGCGCGCGATGCTGGGCACGGCCACGCTCGACATTCGCCGTGGCGACGCCGAGGCCGCACGCGCCCGCATCGAGCAGGCGGTCGAGGCACATCCTGAAGCCGCCGACGGGTGGCAGGCGCTGGCCCAACTGGAGCGCGCAGAAGAGCACAACGAGGCCGCCGTTAACGCACTGACCAAGGCCATCGAGCACGCGCACATCCCTTGGGCGTACCAGATCCAACGCGCCGAGATCTACCTGGACCTGGGCAAGGCGGCGTCGGCGGCGGCCGACATCCAGGCACTGCGCAACATGCCGCGGCGCCTGCCGGCAATGGACTTGCTGCAGGGTCGCCTCGCCTTGCTCCGAGAAGACAACGCGACGGCGGTGGAGCGGCTACAGGCCTATCTGCGTGCAGTGCCCGACGACGCGCGCGGCCTCTACTTCGCCGCGCTGGCACTGAACCGGACCGGGCGCCACGCACAGGCCGAGGAAGACCTGCTCCGGCTGACGGCAGCGGTGCCCGACAACGCCGCGGCCCTGACCCTGCTGGCGCGCACCCGACTCGCCGAGGGCAATGCCGCCGGCGCCGAAGAGGCCATCAGACCGGTGGCCGAGGGAGCCGACGCAACCCTGCAGGCGATGGAAATGCTGCGTCAGGCATTGATCCGGCAAGGCCGGCGCGACGAAGCGGCGACGCTCGTGAAGCGCGCCGCCGAACGCTTCCCAAAGCTCAGCTCCGCACAACTGGCCTACGCGGAGCAATTGCAACGTGACGGCGATGCAGCCGGTTCCTTGGCGGCGCTGCAACCGGTCATCGCGGCCGAGTCGGACAACGCGCGCGCCCGCGTCCTGCTGATTCGCGCCCATCTGTTGGCAGGCGACACCGACGCGGCCACCGCGGCGGCGGATCAGTACCTGGCAATGGCACCCGATTCACCGATGGCGCATACCGTCAAGGGCGCCATCCTGGCGCAGCAGCAGGATCTCGCCGGTGCCCGCGCCGCCTTCGCCAAGGCGCTGGAACTGGACCCGACCTTCGAGCGCGCGGCACTGGCACTCGCCGCGCTGGACGTGCGCACCGACCAACCGGACCAGGCGCGTCAGACCCTGGACAAGCTGCTTCAGGCCGATCCGGACAATACCCAGGTCACCCTCGCCCGTGCCGCGATGGCGCTGCGCGACAAGGACCGCGAAGCCTTCAACACCCGGCTTCAGGACGCGCTGAAGGCCAATCCGGCGGCGCTCCAGGTGCGTATCGCCCTGGCCCGGAGCTTCCTCGCGACCAAGCGCGCCGCCGACGCCCGCAAGCTGCTCGAGGATGCCCCGCCGGAGCAACAGCGGCTTCCCCGGGTCCAATTGCTGATCGCCCAGGCGGAGCTGGCCGCTAGCGACGCGCCCGCGGCCACGGCGACGCTCACCACGCTGGCCGAGCGCAACCCCACCATGGCGCGCTATCGCTACATGCTCGCCTCGGTATTCGCCCAGCAGGGCGATCTGCGAGCAGCCGCCACCAACCTCGAAGACGGACTGGAGGTGGACCGAGGAGAGGAACTGGAGCATGACCGCCTGGCACGCATCCTTGCGGCACAGCCCACGGCACAAGCGCGCCAGGCCATGCTCCAGCGCCTGTTGTCGGTGGCGCCGCAGCATCCCACGCTGCGAGCGGCGAAAGCCAGGTTCCTCGCCAAGCAGGGCGATTACGGCGAGGCCATCGCCATGCTGCGCGCGCTGGCCGATGCGCATCCGGATACGGGCGCCTACGTCCTTTGGCTTGCCCGGGCCACCGACAGGTCCGGCCATCACGCGGCCGCCCAGGGCCTGGTGCGCGACTGGCTGGACAAGCACCCGAGCTACGTCCCCGTGCGCCTGGAGCTCGCGCAGCTCGCCATCGCGGGCGGCGACCACGACCTCGCCATCGAGCAGTACCAGCGCGTACTCGACCGCGATGCCAACAACGGCGTGGCGCTCAACAACCTGGCCATGCTGCTGGCGGACAAAGACCCGGGCCGAGCGCTGGGCTATGCAGACCGCGCGCTGAAGCTGCACCCGGACGACGCCGCCTTCATCGACACCAAGGGCACCATCCTGATGGCACAGGGCGACTACGCCGACGCCCTGCCCTTGCTCGCCAAGGCCCACGCCGGCAGCGCCGACCCGGGCATCGCCTTCCGCTACGCCAAGGCCCTGGCCGACACCGGCGACGCGGGCGCCGCGCGCCGCGTGCTGCTGAACATCCAGGCTAGATCCTTCCCGGAGCGTGCCCGGGCCGATGCCCTGCTGAAGCAGCTCGCCGGCGGCAACTGAGCGGGGCGCGGGCAGGAATGGACTCGATCCGCATCCGTGGTGCGCGCACGCACAACCTCAAGGACCTGAGCCTCGACCTGCCGCGGGACCGGCTCGTGGTGATCACCGGTCTGTCCGGCTCCGGCAAGTCGTCGCTGGCCTTCGACACGATCTACGCCGAGGGCCAGCGGCGCTACGTGGAGTCCCTGTCCGCCTACGCGCGGCAGTTCCTGTCCATGATGGACAAGCCGGACGTGGACCTCATCGAGGGCCTGTCACCGGCCATCGCCATCGAGCAGAAGACCACCTCCCACAACCCCCGCTCCACCGTCGGCACCATCACCGAGATCCACGACTACCTGCGCCTGTTGTTCGCGCGGGTGGGCACGCCGCACTGCCCGGAGCACGGCGAGCCGCTGGCGGCGCAGACCGTGCAGCAGATGGTGGACCAGATCCTCGGCCACGCCGAGGGCGAGCGGCTGATGCTGCTGGCGCCCCTGGTGGCCGCACGCAAGGGCGAGTATCAGCACCTGCTCAGTGAGCTGAACGCGCAGGGCTTCGTGCGCGCGCGCATCGACGGCACGCTGCACGAGCTGGACGACCCGCCGACGCTGGACGCCAGGAAAAAACACGACATCGAGGTGGTCGTCGACCGCTTCCGCGTGCGGCCCGACCTGCAACTGCGGCTCGCCGAGTCCATCGAGACGGCGCTCAAGCTCTCCGGCGGCATCCTGCGGGTCGCGTCCATGGACGACGCGGAGGCCGAGCCCGAGACCTTCTCCGCCAACTTCGCCTGCCCCGTATGCGGCTGGAGCCTGGCGGAGCTGGAGCCGCGGCTGTTCTCCTTCAACAACCCCGCGGGCGCCTGCCCCGCCTGCGACGGGCTCGGCGTGGAGCAGTACTTCGACCCCGCCAAGGTCGTCGCCGAGCCCGCGCTCAGCCTCGCCGATGGCGCCATCCGCGGCTGGGACCGCCGCAACGGCTACTACCACCAGATGCTCATAGCCCTGGCGGCGCACTTCGGCTTCGAAGTGGATACCCCCTGGCAGGACCTGGAACCCCTCGCCCGCGAGCGGGTGCTCTACGGCAGCGGCAACGAGAAGCTCAAGCTCAAGCTCCCGCACGAGCACGGCGCTGGCAAGCAACGCACCTTCGAGGGCGTGCTCGGCAACATGCAGCGCCGCTACCGCGAGACGGATTCTTCCACGGTGCGCGAGGAGCTCGCGCGCTTCATCTCCACCCGCCCCTGCCCCGCCTGCGGCGGCGCCCGGCTCAACCCGGCCGCGCGCAACGTGCTGGTGGCGGGCCTGGGCCTGAGCGCCATCTCGGCGATGCCGGTGGGCGAGTCGCTGGCGTGGTTCGAGGCGCTCAAGAGTGATGGCCGGCTCACCGGCCAGCGCGCGGAGATCGCCGCCAAGGTGCTGCACGAGATCGCGCAACGGCTGCGCTTTCTCGCCGACGTGGGGCTCGGGTACCTGACCCTGGAGCGCAGCGCCGAGACCCTGTCCGGCGGCGAGGCGCAGCGCATCCGGCTCGCGAGCCAGATCGGCGCCGGGCTGGTCGGCGTCATGTACGTGCTCGACGAGCCCTCCATTGGCCTGCACCAGCGCGACAACGCGCGCCTGCTGGGCACGCTGACCCGGCTGCGCGACATCGGCAACACCGTCATCGTGGTGGAGCACGACGCCGACGCCATCCGCGCCGCCGACCACGTGGTGGACTTGGGGCCAGGCGCCGGCGCCCACGGCGGCGAGCTGGTGGCGCAGGGCACGGCGGAGGAGATCGCGGCCGATCCCGGGTCGCTAACCGGACAGTACCTCTGCGGCGCGCTGCGCATCGAGATCCCGGCCGAGCGCGTGGCGGCGAAGGACGGCCGGGAGATCCGCATCCACGGCGCCACCGGCAACAACCTGCGCCGCATCGATGCCGCCATCCCGGTGGGCACCTTCTGCTGCGTCACCGGTGTGTCCGGCTCCGGCAAGTCCACGCTCATCAACGACACCCTGTACCCGGCCGCGGCGCACCGCCTCAATGGCGCCAGCCTGCGCGCCGCCGCGCACGCCGCCATCGAGGGGCTGACGTACTTCGACAAGGTGGTGGACATCGACCAAAGCCCCATCGGCCGCACGCCCCGCTCCAACCCGGCCACCTACACCGGCGTGTTCAACCTGATCCGCGACCTGTTCGCCAACGTGCCGGAGGCGCGCTCGCGCGGCTACGGGCCGGGCCGGTTCAGCTTCAACGTCAAGGGCGGGCGCTGCGAGGCCTGCAAAGGGGACGGACTCATCCGGGTGGAGATGCACTTTCTGCCCGACGTCTATGTCCAGTGCGACGTCTGCCACGGCCGCCGCTACAACCGCGAGACCCTGGAGATCCGCTACAAGGGCAAGACCATCGACGAGGTGCTGGACCTGACGGTGGAGGACGCGCTGAGCTTCTTCCTGCCCGTGCAGGTGATCTACCGCAAGCTCAAGACCCTGGTGGACGTGGGCCTGGGCTATCTACGGCTCGGCCAGAACGCCGTGACGCTCTCCGGCGGTGAGGCGCAGCGGGTCAAGCTCTCCCGCGAGCTCTCCAAGCGCGACACCGGCCGCACCCTGTACATCCTCGACGAGCCCACCACTGGGCTGCACTTCCACGACGTCAAGCACCTGCTGGAGGTCCTGCACCGCCTGCGCGACGCCGGCAACACCGTGGTGGTCATCGAGCACAACCTCGACGTCATCAAGACCGCCGACTGGATCATCGACCTAGGCCCCGAGGGCGGCGACAAGGGCGGGCAGATCGTCGCCACCGGCACGCCGGAGGACATCGCCGCCTGCGCCGAATCCTACACCGGCCGCTTCCTCGCGCCCCTGCTGGCACGCGGCTGGTAACCCCAACCAGAAACGCCGGCACCGGGACCGCCGGCGCCTGGGACCGCCGGCGTCTCGCCGGCATCTGGGATGGCCGGCGTCTCGCCGGCACCTGGGACCGCCGGCGTCTCGCCGGCCAGCCGCCGCCAGGCGGCCTTCTGCCCCGTCGCGATGCTCCGAAGACTGGCCAAGCATGCGCGCTCGCCGCCATCCAGAACGTGCCCCCGTAGGTCGGGCCGACGCAGGAGGCCCGACATTCCGGCGGTGATAACGCGCAGCCTGTCGGGCTTCGTGCCCCAGCCCGAGCTACGGACGATTTCGTGCCCCGCGTCTACTGATTGGCGATGCCGGCGGCGAAGGGCTGCTCCGCGCGGGATGCAGGCCATGAGGGGGGAACTTCGCGGCGAGGAGGTGGCATTTCTTGCGTGGCAGGGATGGACGTGGGATGGCTGGAGGTCCAGTTGGCCGGGAGGATGCTGGTGGTCCCAGTTAGCCGGCAAGATGCCGGCGGTCCCAGTTAGCCGGCAAGATGCCGGCGGTCCCAGTTGCCGGCAGGATGCCGGCGCTCCTGGATGGCGGCGCGCCGGGTGGCGGCGGGGCGGGGTGGTGGCGGTCGGTCAGCAGCACTCGTGCTCCAGGGTCTCCAGGAGTTGGATCAGGTCGGGTTGGTCGGCGCGGGTGAGCAGGTCGCGCAGGTCGTTGAGGTGGCAGTGGATGTGATAGAGGGCGTCGTGCGCGGGGCCGCGCTGGCCGTCGAGCTTGGCGCGGAAGTAGGTCCAGAAGGGGTCGGCGGCGTCGCCGTCGGGCAGGTTCTCGCGCAGGGCGACGGCGAAGCGCTCGGCCTTGCCGTCGCAGTCGAGGCCGATGAAACTGACATAGCGGTCGAGCCCTTGGGGGTTGTCCGGATCGGTCATGGGTCGTTCGGGGATGGTTGGCGGATGTCGGGCGGCGGCCGCACGGCGCGCATTCGCCGCCGTAGGCGCTCCTGGAAACTCGTGCAACAGTGCGCAAGTCCAGAGACTATCTCAGGTCGTTGTCGTTGTCGTTGTCGTTGTCGTGATCTTGACCGTGCGGAAATTCGATGACGACTCCGACAACGACAACGAGGAAGCCCGGTCTCGGAATTTCCGCAGCGAAGCACTAGTGGTGCAACCAGCTCTCGGTCGCGTTGGGGAAAAGGGTGTGAACGCTGAACACGTCGGCGGCGTCCGGGTCCACGCTGACCTGGACGCCGCCGACGAAGGGCGAGCCCGGCACCTCCAGGCGTTGCACGCGGGCGATGGGCTGGCCGGTTGCGGGGTCGGTCACCGGGTGATCGAAGCGGTAGCGATGCGTGTCGCCGTGGATCAGCAGCACGGGTCCGTCGAAGCGGGCCAGCAGGCGGCGCAGATCCTGCTTGAAGGGTAGGTAGCCAGCATGCCTGGGCCTGTCGAACAGGGGGTTGGCGTGGAAGGCCAGCACGACGGCACGCACGCCGGCGCGCTCGCCGGCTGCAAGCGCCTGGTCGAGCAGTTGCCGATTGGCCTTGTCGCGGGCCTTGAAGGCCGCCTGCGCGACGGGGTTGCGCGGCTGCCAGGCATTGCCACTGCCGACGATGTGCAGCAGCACGAAGAGCACTCGGTCGCGGATGAACCAGGCGTCCTCCGGAAACTCAGGGTCCGGTACGGTCAGGCCGAGCGCGGCGTTGTGCAGCACCGTCTGGTCTGCGAAGAACATGCGGCGCAGGCTGTCGAGACGTGCCAGGGGGTCGACGCCGCCGGCGCGCTCGCGGTGGCAGTCGGTCCACTCGTTGTCGCCCGGCGTGTAGATCACGGGCACCGGCTGGGCGCGGAAGAGCTGCGCGACGATACGGTTGCGGGCATCGGTGCAGGTCTGGCCGCCACCCTTGATGTCGCCGATATGGACCATGAAGGCCGGCCGCTGCGCCGCGGCCTGCTCCAGCAGTAGCGGGAGCAGGGCCGCCTCGGCGTCGGAATACGGCACGTCCCCGAGGGCAAAGAAGCGCAGCGGCGCGGCGGCGGGCGCCATGCTCGCGGCAAGCAGCAGCAGGCCGAGGCCGATTGCGGCGGGACGGATCGGGGGACGAGGCATGAAGTGGGTCGGGAAGGCGCGGATACGGCAGGCGTCTGAGATGGCAGTCTCGCCCGCCGGCGGCGCTGATGCAACCGCGATGATGCTGCCAGGCGCGCCGTCGTTGCGCCGCCCCGGTGGCGAAGCGCCGAGCTGAAACGACCGGCCCGGTGCCGGTCAGCGGAAATACCCGCGCAGCTGCGGCCGCGGCGGCAGAGTGCCGAGGTGCCCGCGCCGGCGGCACGACTCGCCTTTTCGGTGCGCGTGGGTGCCCGCCCGCTCGCCGTAGCTCCGATAGCCGTCAGGCACCACCATCGGCGCCGGACCGTAGTAGCCGCCCGAATAGGCCGGGTGGTTGCAGTCGCCGGTGTAGCCCCAACCGCGGGCGCGCTGCTGCACGCACTTGTCGGACCAGTACTGGCGCACGGCCGGGTCGATATCCTCCAACAGCGTCCGATCGTGCGCCGGCGAGCTCGGGCTCTGAAAACGCAGGCTCGGCGCAGGTGAAGGCATGCTCGGTGCGGGCGCGGGCATACTCGGCAGAGCGCGCGACGTTGGATGGCGCGCGGTGTCTTCCCCGGAAAGTCGGCGCTCGTCTGCCTGTCCGGTTGCGAGCAGCAGGCAGGCCAGCAGGGGGATGACCAGGCTCGGCTTCATGGTGTATCTCTCGCGCCGGCTTCGGCTCGGGGATCGAGGTTGGGATTCGATTTGATGGTGATACCGGTCCCGATTTCGATATCGATGCGATTGGCGGATGGCGGGGCAAAGCGCATCAGACGGCCCGCATCCGCGGCGATCTCGCGTGAGCACGCTAGTGCTTCGCTGCGGAAATTCCGAGACCGGGCTCCCTCGTTGCCGTTGTCGTAATCGGAGTCGTAATCGAATGTCCGCACGACAACGACAACGACAACGACAACGACAACGACAACGACAACGACAACGACAACGACAACGACCTGAGATGGTGTCGAAAACTTGCGCCGTTGCGCTAGCCCACGCGATGGCCGGTCGCGGCGCGCACGTCCAGGGTAATCAGCGGCATGGGCATGCCGTCGCGGATCACGGCTCGGTTCCAGGGGATCAGGGCCGTGCTCAAGGCGTCGCGCGCACGGGCGCGGGCGTAGGGGTCCAGGTTCACCTCCACCGCGCAGCGCCAGCGCCTGAGCCCGAAGCCGTCCTCGCACCGGGAGATGAGCCGATAGCGGGCCGGCGGCACCAGACCCTCGGCGATGCAGGCGTCCAGCGCCTGGCGCAGCAGCGCCACGGCGGCTTCGGCATCGGCGGGGCACTGGTGCCGCGAGCCCCGCCAGGCGCGGGCGTGCTCCGAGAGCGCGCGCTCCGGCTGCGCGAGCAGGCGCTGGCGGCGCTCACCGATCCAGTCGCCGGCCACCAGCTGCAGTGCAACGGAGGCCACCTGCTCGGAGGGAAAGCGCTGGCCGGAGAGGGCCACAACGGCGGGCGGCACGTAGACGCCGAGCAGGCGCATGGCGCGGCGTTGCTCGGCGGCGGTGAGCGGCCGGCGCCGGCTGCTGCCGCCGGCACGCCCGGCCATCTCGAACCAGCGCCTCGCCTCGGCCATGGCATGGGTGTCGACGACCCGCACGGCACCATCCGGCTCCAACACCCAGCCGTCCGGCCACAGCGCGACCCGATAGGCCGGCAGCGCCTTGATGGCCGCCACGGCGGCGCGCCGGGCGGCGCCGCTCGTACGCAGCGACTGGGTGCGCAGGATGGATCGACTCGCCAGCATGCCGCGGTGCCCTCGGGGACTCGATGACGGGACTATACCGGAGCCGCGCGGCGGCCACGAAGGGGGCGGTGTGCTGCGGCAAGCGAGCCGCGCTGCGCCGGCCACCGAGCCGTCGCGCGGGCGCCCTGCCGCGCGGCGGCGGTCACCCTGGGTCTTATCCGCGCTGCGGGCCGGGCGACAGGCACCCGCAGCGGCCCGATCGCTTGCCGCGGCGGTCAGGGTCATGGCGTCGTGCCGCTATACTTGCGCGCCTTGCCAACGAACGAAACCCGCAACTCCGCCATGCCTTCGAATCCCGCCACCGGGGCGCTTTACATGCTCCGCGGCATCGGTTTGCTCACCCGCCCCGGGCTGAAGCGCTACGTGATCGTCCCGCTCCTCGTGAACATCATCGTGTTCTCGGTCGGCATCTGGCTCGGCGCCGCCGGCTTCGAGCGGCTGATGGAGCGCATGGAGGCAAATATTCCGACCTGGCTCGACTGGCTGGAATGGCTCTTGTGGCCCCTGTTCGTGATCGCGCTGCTGGTGATCGTCTTCTACAGCTTCACGCTGGTGGCCAACCTGATCGCGGCGCCCTTCAACGGATTGCTGGCGGAGCAGGCCGAGCGCGTGGCCACCGGCCGATCACCAGCCACCGACACCGACTGGGGGCGCATGCTGCGCGAGCTGCCGGGCACGCTCTGGGACGAAGTGCGCAAAATCCTGTACGCGGTGTTCTGGAGCCTGCCCTTTCTGATCATCGCCCTGCTGGTGCCCCTGCTCGGCCCGCTGCTGTGGTTTCTGTTCAGTGCCTGGCTGCTGACGTTGCAATACGTCGACTATCCGATGGGGAATCACGGTCTCAAGTTCCGCGAGATGCGCGCGACGCTGCACCGCCGCCGCTTGGTGAGCCTCGGCTTCGGCGCCGCGGCCGCGGGATTGACCATGATTCCAGTGGTGAACTTCGTCGTTATGCCCGCGGCCGTCGCCGGCGCAACCTTGATGTGGACGCGGGAGCTTGCCGCGGTCGCCGAGCGGCGATAGGCCGGGCCGGCCGAACTCGGCGTCTGCCGGCCCCGCCGTCGCCGGGAGCCGGCTCGCCTGGTGGAGCGTCGACGGCAATCGATTGTTGCAGATCACCGTGCGCAAAATCTTGTAACGTCGCGGCTCGCCGCAACCTCCTGACCGACATCACGCGCGTCCTCGTACGAGCGGCGCGATTTTTGTGACCCACGGTCTCGATAATGCCGCGTGCCGCTTTGACACCCATGCGGTTTGCTGCTGAAATTTCCGTTAAGAAAAAACTCTAGGTTTAAACGAGGGAAGATCCCATGCTCAAGCAAGCAGTCGCAATCGTCGCCGGCCTCGGCACCGCAAGCGCGATGCAGATCTGCTCGGCCGACCCCGGGCAGGCTGCGGCCCCGAGCGCAGTGGTGACAGCGGTCGACGGTTCTGCGCTGGTGTCAAGCGGCGACGATATCGTGCCTGCCAAGGTGGGCATGGACTTGGAGCCGCTGACTCGCGTGTTCGTCCTGGAAGACAGCGAGACCACCCTCCAGTTCGCTGACGGTTGTGAGGAGCAACTGCCCGAGAACGCCGTCCTGACGATCGGCGAAGGCGGTTCCTGCAACGCCGGCACCGTACTGGAGCGTGCGGCTCTGGGTCAGGCTGATCCGGCGCCGCCCGCTGCCGGAGCGCCCGGCCGTAGGCGCGCTGCGGCGGGGCTCTTTCCTGGCGCCAGCGGCAAGACCGGGCTGTGGATACTCGGGGGTCTTGGCGCCGCCGGCGTCGTCTGGGCGGCCTCCGAAAGTGGTGGTAGCGGCGGCGGCGGTGGTGGCGGCGGTGGCACAACTACCACTAGCGGTGGCACCGCACTTCCTATCAGTCCGCAATAGCATTCCAGCTCGACGCTTGATTCAGACAGGGGCTGAATGGGACGTTCCCGCGGGCAGTGCCAGCCAATGAGCAAGTCCAGCTAACGACCGAAAGTCGTCTTGTATCGGAGTAATGCGACCCTCCGCCGAGCTACCGCGCGGGCACCGCGGTGACCTTTCACGCCGCCGCTTCGGTTAATGACGGCGGCGGCGGGAAGGCAACTAGACTCAAAGCTGGCTTAGATTGCGCTCCGCAAGCTGCGTAACGCTTCGCCCTTGTTCGCCCGCCACGTTCGATTCAACTGCGACCGCGCCTGTACCTGATTCCACGGCGCGCTGGTACATGTCGCGCGCCTCATCTTCCCGCTCGGTCTGCTGGTAGACCACTCCAAGGTTCAGCAAGGCGTAGGGATTGTTGGCATCGCGCTGCAAGACTTGCTGAAAATCCGCTTCCGCTTGCGCCCACTGCTGCCGCAGAAGGTGATCGTAGCCGATCTCCAAAAGCTGATCTTCTTTGGCCGGTTGGTCGGCGCAGCCGACAAATGCGGTGAGAGTCGCTGCGGTGAGTGCAATACGCGCGATGTTCATGGCTTTCTCCGCAAGAGGTCGGCCCAATGGCCGCGGCGTGAGTGTTTCGGGCTCCCGACTTCAAGGATACCCCAATCACCTACCAGCAGCTCAGGCAATCCCCTTCGTGGGCCCCAAGCAATCGAGATTGCTGCTTCCCCAAGGATTAGGAGGCTGGGCAAGCACTCATGTTCCGCGCGGAAATACGGTCTGCAGTAGCAACTCTTGTGGGAGCAGCGCGCTTGGTGCCGCGGCCGACGGCAAGCCAGCACACCACGCCCCGAGTAACTGCCGAGCGGCAGGCAGCCACACAGCCGTCATCGCGCCACAAAAGACAGTGGCGCTCCCACACTGTCGACGCGCCTGGTGGAGATCGTAGGTCGGGTTACGCTATCGCTAACCCGACCTACGCCGAGTACTTTCACGGTCTCGCTCGGCCAAGGACCCGGGTCACCCGGGGGTGCCGGGACGACGCAGTGCGGCGCACTCAACTGAGCGCCTCCAGCGCCTGGCGGGCGATTTCCAGTTCCTCGTCCGTGGGCACAACGAGAACCTTTACGCGGCTGTCCGCCGCCGAGACGGCGCGGGCATGTGTCGCGACGGCGCGGTTCGCCGCCGCATCCAGCGCGATGCCGAGCGCTTCCAGCTCGGCGCAGGCGCAGCCACGCATCTCCGCGTCGTTCTCGCCGATACCGCCGGTGAATACCAGCGCATCGACCCGGCCAAGGAGCGCCAGGTAGGCACCGATATACTTTTTGAGCCGGTGGCAAGTGACGCCCAGGGCGAGCTCCGCGTCCTCGTCGCCCCCCTCCGCCAGGCGATGCACCTCACGCATATCATTCACGCCGCACAGTCCCAGCAGGCCGCTCTGACGATTCAGCAGATCGTCCAGCGTGTCGTTGTCGAAGCCGAGGTGCCGGCACAGGTAGAAGTGCACCGCGGGATCGATGTCGCCGCAGCGCGAGCCCATGACGAGGCCCTCCAGCGGCGTCATGCCCATGGACGTGTCCACGCTGGCACCGCCGCGGATAGCGGTGGCGCTGGCGCCGTTGCCGAGGTGCAGCGTGATCAGGTTGCATTGGGACAGCGGCTTGCCCAGCATCCGCGCCGCTTCCTTGGCCACATAGTGGTGCGAGGTGCCATGGAAGCCGTAGCGGCGCACGTGGTGCTCGCGGTAAAGGTAGCCGGGGATGGCATAGCGGTACGCGGGGCGCGGCATGGTCTGGTGGAAGGCCGTGTCGAACACCGCCACCTGCGGCACGCTCGGAAACAGCTCGCGCGCCACCAGAATGCCGTCCAGGTTCGCCGGGTTGTGCAGGGGCGCCAGCGGGATCACCCGCCGGATGGCGGCGATGACATCGTCGTCCACCACCGTCGGGGCATGGAAGGCTTCGCCGCCGTGCACGACCCGGTGGCCGACGGCCGCGAGCTCCTCGTGTCCGCCGAGGCCGCCGGTCTCGCGCAACAGATCGACGATGCGCTCCATCCCGGCGTGATGGGAGTCGATGTGCGCTTCGTCCTTGCGGCTTCGAGACTCACCGCCGGCGTCGGTCCAGCTGAGCTTCACTTGGGCCGCGTCCTCGCCGATGCGCGTGACCGCGCCGCTGGCGGCGACCTGCCAGTCACCGCTGCCGCTCTCATCCCCCGCGGGGGCCAGGAACAGCCGGAACTTGATGGACGAGCTGCCGGAGTTCAGCACCAGTATCTTCATGCTCTACCTCGCGCGAATTCGGGAAACCCGCCGCGGCCTCATTCCTGGGCCGCCGTCTGTGCCTGGATGGCGGTGATGGTGACGGTGTTGACGATGTCGGTGACGGTGCAGCCGCGGCTCAGGTCGTTGACGGGCTTGTTCAGGCCTTGCAGCACGGGACCGATGGCCACGGCACCAGCGCTGCGTTGCACCGCCTTGTAGGTGTTGTTGCCGGTGTTGAGGTCCGGAAAGATGAATACAGTGGCGTGGCCGGCCACCTCGCTGTCCGGCAGCTTGGAGCGGGCGACGCTGGCGTCCACCGCCGCATCGTACTGGATCGGCCCCTCCAGCTTCAGGTCCGGGCGCCGGGCGCGGGCGATGCGCACCGCCTCGCGCACCCGCTCCACGTCTTCGCCCTTGCCGGACTCGCCGGTGGAATAGGACAGCATCGCCACCCGCGGCTCGATGCCGAAGGCTGCCGCGGTGCCGGCGGACGTAATGGCGATGTCGGCGAGCTGCTCGGCGTCCGGATTGGGGTTCACCGCGCAGTCGCCGTACACCAGCACCCGGTCCGCCAGACACATGAAGAAAACGCTCGAGACCAGCCTGGTGCCGGGCTTGGTCTTGATGGTCTCGAAGGACGGGCGGATGGTGTGCTGGGTGGTGTGGGCGGCGCCGGAGACCATGCCGTCCGCATCGCCGGTGTGAACCATCAGGGTGCCGAAGTAGCTCACGTCCTCCAGCGCGTCGTGTGCCATCTGCTCGGAGATGCCCTTGTGCTTGCGCAGCTCGTAGTAAATGGCCGCGTACTCGTCGCGCTTCGGCGAGGTGACCGGGTCGATGATGGGGATGTCGGCAAGCTGCAGGCCGAGCTCGCCGATGCGGCGGCGGATTTTGTCCGGATCGCCCAGCAGGGTCAAGTCCGCGACGCCACGCAGCGTCAGAATCTCCGCGGCGCGCAGGATGCGCTCGTCGCTGCCCTCGGGCAGCACGATATGCTTGCGCTCCGCCTTGGCGCGGTGCACCAGCTGATACTCGAACATCAGCGGCGTCATGCGCTCGCTGTGGTGCACGGCGATGCGCTGCTGCAGGTCTTTGATCTCGACATTTTGCTCGAACAGCCCGAGCGCCGCGGCGATCTTGCGCTCGTCTCCGGGCAGGATGGTGGACTCCACGCGATTCACCGCCAGCGCCGTTTGGAAGGTATCCCACGGCACGCTCAAGATGGCCACCTTGTTGCGGCGCAGGCCCATCAGCAGGCGCTGCACGTTCTCCGCCGGCTGTAGGCCGCCGGTGAGGAGCAGCCCCGCCACGCGCGGATAGGCCGCCGACACGTCGGCGGCCAGGCTCGCCAGGATGATGTCGCTGCGGTCGCCGGGGGTGATGATCAGGCTGCCGTCCTCGATGTAGTTGAGGAAGTCCGGGATCTCCATGGCCGCCACCCGATAGTTGGTGACCACCTGGTTCAGTGCGTCATCCTCACCGCACAGGCAATCGCCGCCCAGCATCTTGTTGATCTCGCCGATGGTGGGCTTGGCCAGCGCCTCGGTCTCGGGCAGCACGTAGAGGGTCTCGTTGGCGGGCAGCACGGCGCGGGCACGGCGCTTGATCAGCTCCACGAAGTCCGGGTCCACGCCGTTGACGATGGTGGCGAGCAGGTCGCCGCAACGGTCGAGCATGGACTCGTGCGCCATGTGCACCGCGTGCAGGGCCTCGTCCGGGCTGCGGCCGAACCCCTTCACCACCACGACCGTGGTGCAGCCGAAGTTGTTGGCGAGATCCGCGTTGAAGTCGAACTCCAGCGACGGCACCAGCCCATCGAAGTCCGTGCCCGCGCAAAGCACGATGTCGCACTGCTCGTCCAGCAGCATGTACTTGTCCAGAATGCGCTTGAGCAACTGGTCATAGCGGCCCGCCGCCACCAGCTCGCTGGCTTGCTCCGCGGTGGCCCCGTAGAGGGCATCCGCCGGGAACGGCAGGTCGTAGCGCCGCCGGATCAGGGTGGTCAGGTTGTCCTCGTGCACATCGCGGCTGACCACAGGCCGAAAGAAGCCCACCCGCCGGTTGATGGCGGACAAGAGCTCCATGAACCCCAGCACAACGACGGACTTGCCGCTGCCGGAGCCGGCACCGGCGATGTAGATGCTCTGCATATGGCTTGAACTCCAAGTTGAAAACTGAACCTCGCATCCTGACCGGAACGCGGCAACGAACGACTCCGCGGCACGCGTCCCGATGATGCCGAATTTGGGCTGCCGGCGATGTTACGCACTGTTTACAGACACGCCTCTGCGAGTACACTCTGCGTGCGCACACGCACGTTTGGAGGGCATCCTCGCGCCGCGTCACGAGGCCAGGCAAGATGCATACATCCCGCTACATGGGGCTCGCAAATCCGACCACGCCGCGCCGCGGCGCACTGTTGATCGCGACAGGCCTGACTGCACTTCTGAGCGCCCTTCCGACCGTGCCTCAGACCGTCCTGGCACAAGCCACCGTGTACCGCTGCACCGCCCCGGACGGCGGCATCGAGTTCCGCCAGCACCCCTGCGCTGGGCAAGACCGAGAGCGGGAAATCGAAATCCGGGACAACACCACCGGCTGGGTGCCGCCCGCGCCTGCACCGCGGGCGGCCGAGAAGACCAAGCGCAAGCCCAGGTCGCGCTCCGCCACCGACCACGCCGACCGCAACGCGGACCGCTGCTGGCAGAAGCGCCAGCAGCTCCAGCGCGTCGACAACGAGCTCCGCGCGGGTTACAAGCCAGCCCGCGGCGAGCGGCTCAAACGCCGCCGTCGTGAGTACGAGGCCTATCTGAACCACTACTGCCGCTGAGCCCCCTTGGCCCATCCACCGCAGCGCCGACGCGACGCGCCTTCAGGTCAACGGGTACCACTTGTCGTCGCGGCGCGGCGGCAGCAGCTTCCGCCGCAGGCCGCGGAGACCGCCGCCCCCGCCCCCGCCAAGTCCGGCCAGCGGGTCCTCCGCATCCAGCACGTCCGCATACTCGGCCTCGAGCTGGTCCGGGTCCTCGCCAGCCTCCATGCGCGCCATCATGTCCGCCATGGCGTCGCCCAACTTGAGGCCGGCGCTGTCGAACAGCCGCCGCATCACCCGTGCGGCCTGCTTCGGGTCGTCGTCGTCCACGTGCTCCAACTCGTCCGCCATGGCGGCCATGGCCTTCATCATGGCGGCCTCGTCGACACCCTCCGGCAGCGCCGCGTCGGCGTCGTCCTCGCGCTCACCCCGCCCTCTCGAGATGGCGAACATGGATACCTGGCGCTCCAGGTCCGGCCGCCCGCAGCTCGGGCAGCCGGGGCGCGTCTCGGTATCCGGTCGACGGGAGAAAAAGTTGTAGATGGCGTGACAATCGGGGCAATAGAACTCGTACACCGGCATGGCCAGGAAACTCCACGGGGTTGGCGACGGACGCCGTGCGCGTCGGACGGCACACTGGGGATTTAAGCCGCACGAGGCACCGCTCGCAAGTGCGGATGCACACGCGCTGCCGTTGCGTGACGAGGTAGGGCGAATGGGCGGTGCCTCATTAGGCAGCAGTTCGTCGGCACGATTGACCGGATGCGCGGCGATGCGCGCGCGGCTAATGGAGTTGGAGAATTGACGTTGTGTTTTGCATCCCGCATGCGCCGCATATCGCGCCAAACAAGCGGCGCGGGCGTGGATAGCTTCGCCGTCCGACGCCGCATGCGGCCGCCCCTAGCCCGTTTCTGCTCCCCTGCCGATGTTCATTGGTCGCGTCCTCCAGCGCCACGACAACGCTCCCGCGGGGCCCGATCGGGAGCGCCTCAACGCGGCGCTTGCCGCCGACTGCCGCTCCGATCTGGACGGCCTGTTTGCCGGCACGGGCGCCTGGCTCTACGAGCAGCGCGTGTTCAACCATGCTGCGAATCGTGACACCGAGCTGCCGCGGCGCTGCCCGGCCACCGGCGTTGTCCTCACGTTCTGGGGCAGACTGGACAACCGGGACGACCTGATCGCCCGCCTCGGCCGGGACGCGACGGCGGCACCCCACCCGCCCACCGACGCAGACCTCGTGCTGGCAGCCTGGCGGCGCTGGGGCGAGGCACTGCCCGAGCACTTGCTTGGCGACTTCGCGTTGGCCGTCCTGAACCCGCTGCGGCGCAGTGTGTTCCTCGCCCGGGACCCACTCGGGGTCAAGCCGCTCTATTACGTGCAGCATGCGGGCGGCTTCACGTTCGCCACCAGCGTCGCCGCGTTGCGTTTCCTCGGCGACCTCGACCTCACGCCCGACACGGATTGGATGGCGCGGTACTTGTTGCAGCTGTCTTATAGCGACCGGCAGACCGCATATCGAGAAATTCTCAAGCTGTTGCCGGGCCACTGTCTGATCCTGGACGCCGCCGGCCACCAGCGCCTGCGGGCGTATCATGCGTGGCGCGACGATGCGCCCGCCGCGCGCCGCAGAGATCCGCGCTGGGTCGCGGCCTACCGGTCGGTACTCGAAGAAGCGATTCGCTGCCGCATGCCGAGCGATTTCCCGCTGGGCGCAGAGAACAGTGGCGGCATCGACTCCGCCACGGTAACCGCCTTTCTGGCCCATTTTCTCGGTGAGCCGGGAGACCGTCTGCACAGCTTCGGCTTCGCGACCTGCGAGCAGGAGCCCGGGTTTATCCTGGAGACGAGCCGGGCCAAAGGCGTAACGCACAATTACGTCATCACGGCCCACGGCGCCTCCGAGCATACGAGTGAGCGCATCGACCGCGCACTCCGGAGCATCGGCTATCCAGAAGAGGGCGGCATCGCCACGGATCACCTGCTGTTCTATGCCGAATGTGCGAAGCGCGGAATTCGGACGCTGTTCTCAGGGTTCGGCGGCGACGAGGTCGTCACGAATCCGGGCAACCTGCTCCGCTACGAGCTACTCGACAGCCGCGACTACGCGAGCCTCTGGGACATCCTGCCCGGCAACCCGCTACGCCGGGCGCTGCGCCTGGTCAAGGCAAGCACTATCGGTCGGCGCTCCCCCGCCTACAATCGCTTCGTTCTGGACGCCTGGGAGGCGCGATGGCCATACCAATTGCTGCGTCCTGAGGTGATTGCGCACCTCGACCTGCATCGCGCCTATATCGAGTTCGCGCGGTACGACGCCCCCTACCGGCGCATCAACGCCTTCATTCTGGATGGGCTGCTGCGTATGTCCTACATGGCGTGCCGATTCGAGGCCTGCTCCCTACTAGCGCGCAGCTTCGGCGTTGAATATCGCTGGCCGCTCTGTGACGCCAGACTGGTGCAGCAGTACCTGTCCACCCCCAGCCTGGAGAAGTTTGGCCCCGAGGGTATCGGACGCTATTTGCACCGACGTGCAATCGATGGCGTCGTACCACCAATGGTCGCGTGGAAGCCGACCAAGGACATGGGTCAGGACGCGCGCCACGATCAGCTCAGGCTGCCGAGAATGGCGGCGGCGGCCGAGCGGTTGCGCGAGTTGGAGGCGGACCTGCATCCGACACTCGCCGGCATCATCGACCGCGCCAAGCTGCGGCGGCAAATCAAGGCCGCTGTCCAGGGCGACGGTGCCGAATACTTCGGATACATGTTCGACAATAACGTGCGTGCAATACGTTGGCTGGATGCATGGCTGAAGGGCGAGGCCCACTAGATCGCCTCGGGCGATTGGGACGGATCGCACAGCGGGAGCTTTGGTGGCGGCGGTTGCCACACGGACTCCTCGGCTGGCGCTATCTCTTGTGGCAGCCGCCGGCACCTGTCCGCCGGCATCGCGCGCTATGGTGGCACAATGGCGCCCGCTGGCCGCGCTCGGCCTGGCTGGTCGTGCAGGGATGGCTCTGGCTGCGATGGATCTTCTGCCTCGCCTGGACAGACGCCGTCCGCACGGTGGCTCGACTCGGCCCCGACGCCGCCGGCTTTTGGGGGATCGGTCAGTCGCGCCAACTGCTACGTGTGCTGCGCTTGGCGCTCGGGTCGTGCATTCCACCGATCGACTGCTATCGCTTCGGCCTGGTCCGGCACCCGGAGCGCGCACTCGACTACGTCTACGAGCACGAGTTACCCGCCTACCATCATTGGCGAAGCGCGCCACCTGGGCCGAGCGCCGCGTCCCTCGCCCTGTTGCAAGACAAGCTCGCACTGGCAGCCGAGCTCGCGGGATTACAGGTGCCGGTGGTCGAAACGCTTCAATGCGTGCCGAAAACCGAGCCCCTAGACAGCCTGCTGGAGCGGCTGCAAGGTCCAGGTCGGGTGTTTTGCAAGTCGCGGTCGGGCCATGCGGGGATTGGTGCCTTCAGCGCCTGGCGGACTCCGGCGGGGCTCGCGGGACGCTGTCTCGACGGCCGCATGCTGCCGGACACCGACGCGGTGAACGACGCCTGGCAGCACCTGCACGCCTTGGGCGACACCCTGATACAGCCCTGTCTGACCAATCATCGCGCCCTTCAGCCATTGACTGACGACGATGCGGCGATCGGCGTCCGTTACATCAGTCAGTGGCGAGGGACCGAGGCCACATGCCTCTGTGCCTTGCTTGAAATCCCAAGTGGCGTGGCCCCGGGGAGCGACCGCACGCGCTACTGCATCCTGCCCATCGACCCGCGTGTCGGCAGAGTGCTGGAGTGGCCAAGGGATGCGTATTTGTTCTCCCGCGACCGCCAGAGCAGCGCAAAGATCAGGTTGCGGGTGCCTGATGACTTTTCGCTCCCGGACTGGTCGGCGCTGGTCGCCGCCAGTCATCGGGCACATGCGCGCTTCCCGGATCTCTGGGCCATCGCCTGGGACTGGATTCTGACCCCGACCGGCCCCTTCCTGTTGGAGGGCAATAGCGGCTGGGGGACAACGATACCCCAGATCATTCATGGCGCCTTCCTGGCCGCCGCCTGATGTCGCCAGTGCTCCGGCGCCACGCGTGGGTCGCGCCGAACAGCTCTGGAATACGCCCCGCGGCCTCCCGGTCGCCTGGTCTCGCGTAATTTCACACGGCTGAGCAACGCTCCCCTAAAGCCTGCCATTGCGCGACCATAAAGGATCTACCGATCACCTAATCAGAGGAATACTGTTAGAGCTCTGTTGTGCTCTCGGATAAACTCTCTTTCGAAAATGGGTTTGTCAACCACCTGCCTGGGATTCGGAAATGGGAAAGATCTCCACGCAACACGACCAGAACGCGGTGACGCAGGCGACGGGGGCCGCCCGAATTTGCAAGCGCCAGTACCGCACGCCGAAGCATCAGCGCATCGCGGTCGCCGCTTCGACACAGGCCGGCAAGAACAATGCTGGCTTTGAAGCGGGCGTGGGTATGTCTTTGGTGCGTTCATAAGCCGAGGCTACAGATCAGTGTTCGGCGGTCGCAGGTGATGAGGTGATGGGTTCAGTGCGCTAGCAGGCAGTGAACCTTCTGTCACATCCGCCACGTAGCGAATCGTCGAGCACATCGTGCCTTCTTGGCATTCGCAGATGCATCGCTTGCGACGGCGCACCCGCCCGGCGCTGTAATGCTTTCGCTAACGTGGCATAAAGATTCACTCCTGCGCCAATTCGTAATCATGGAGTGGAATCTCTTACCAGCACGGATTGGATAATTTGCGCTTGTCGTGCGGCGGCTGCTGCCAACACGTCCGTCGCTGCCTTCGTCGAGCTGGCGCTCAGACACGCGCGCGCCAGGTTCGCCAGTAGGTCCAGGTTGCCTACCGCTATCTCACCGATGGCCCGGTTGACGGCATGTTCGGCTTTGTCCCCAGCCAGGCCGGCAACACGCGCGGCGCGCAACAGCGCCAAACGCAACGCGGCACGGGCCCGCGCCGGGTGTTCCAGATCGCAATAGAGATGACTGATCTCGAGGCGATGCTGCCCAAGGGTCACCTCGGGCGGGTCTGTCGGGTGCGCCGGCTTGCGTGTCTGCGCCAACACTGCGATCTCACCGAGCTCAGGCATTCGCAGACGCAAAGCCGCGCTGCGTGCAAATGGCGTGGTACGGTCGACATAGCCATGATGCAGGGCCAGGCCCAGAACATCGCGGCGGCCCCCGTAATCAACGAAGCATTCGGCGCCAAGCCCCGGCTGGGAGACCGCCACGCACAGCGTCGACGCGTCGAGGTCGATCGTGCTGCCGCAATGGTGGTGATTGAGCAAATCGCTCAACGGCATCAGAACTCCCCGGGAAGCGTCGCCTTTGTGCCGAACCCAGAACGCCCTGGTTTGCAGGAATCCGGCCGCGGCGGTTACCGGTTCCTGCTGAGCGAGATCCGGGCGAATCTCGGCGAGTGCCTGCCGAACCCTGCTGTCCTCGATCACTACGCGTCGCGGATGCCGGCAACTCCACCAGTCCAGCTTGTTCGCCGCGTTGTAGAGATCGACATGCATTTCCAGTAGCTGCTGCTGCGTTGACGAAAGCCCCTGCGGTGTTCCGGTCAGCACGATCCGATCCGTGCGCTCGCTCCAGACAAGACCCTCCAGGGGAATCAGCAGGCCTCGAGGAATTGCGAATAGGGGCTGCCCGACGGCACCCGCCGTGGGGTCACAATGAACGCTGAAGTTCCCGGCCGTCTCGACCAACCGCACGCCTGGATGCACGCTGCCCCCTTCACCGCGCACAATGCGGGCGATCTCGATGAGGAGTTGCCTGATGATCCGTGAGCCGGACCGGACCAAATGGGAATCCGTCAAGTGACCGCCTCCGCGAGAATCTTCATCACCCGGGCATGCGTGGCACCGGCAACCCCATGCGCTTGGCCAGTACCGGTGCAACGAAACACCCCACCACCGTGAAGCGCTCAAAGTCGGCGCCGCCGCCGGCGACATGCATCGGACCGGCAGTCACCCAGGCGTGTGCGCTGAGATCATTGTTGTCACGATCTCTCGCCAGACCGAGGTAGAGAGCGAAAGGAATTCGATAGAGTCCGAGCAGCAGCCGCGCAGTAATCGCCTGCGGAAAGCAGTTGGACTCCCAGGGCGTATAGCGGGCCGCAATCTGGACGGACCGACCGATCAACCGCGCACGCACGGCCTGGACAGCACTCACCAGCGGCACCCAAGGCTCCACGCCGACGTTCGTACCGAGCAACGGCGCAAGCCGCCGGAAAGGCACCAGGGCAATCAGGCCGCGGCTCAAGCCTAACAGGGCCCAGGTCGGGCCCAACCAGAGCCAAACGAATCCGGGCTCCCGGCGCAATTTGCGCAACTTATTCGGCAGCACCGCTGGACCTGCCGGCGAAGTCATGCCACGACATGATCGATGCTGACCGCCGCCGTGCGCATTTCCTCCCACGTCCCGGCGCGGGCGACCCGCCCCGCATCCAAGACCACGACCTGGTCGGCATGCGCCAGTGTCGCCATCCGGTGCGCGATCATGACCACGGTGGTACTGCCGTGCAGTTGTCGGAGTGCGCGGCGCACCTGGGCCTCCGTCGATAGATCGAGCGCACTGGTGGCCTCGTCCAGCAGGATCAACGCAGGGCGCTTGAGCAGCGCCCGGGCGAGCGCGATGCGCTGGCGCTCGCCACCGGATAGGCGCAGTCCGGCATCACCCACCACCGTATCGAGCCCATCGGGCAGTTCCAGGACGAATTCCGCCGCGGCCTCCCGCAACGCCGCAATCAACGCCCCGTCGGTCGCGTTCGGGTCCCCCCAAAGCAGATTGCCACGGATGCTGTCGTTGAATAGGAAGGTCTCCTGGGGCACGTAGGCGACCGCGGAGCGCCAACGCAAGCGCTGCGACTCCGACAGGGAAACACCATCGATCCGCAGCGCGCCAGCGTCGGGCTTGAGCAACCCCATGAGCACATCGGCCAATGTGCTCTTGCCAGCCCCCGACGTACCGATGATCGCCGTTGTGGTACGCACCGGAAAGCAAATGGAAACCTCATCCAGGGCCGGCCGGCTCCGCCCCTCGTACCGCACCGAGACCCGGTCGAGACAGATGTGCCGTCGTGGCGACGGCGCCGGTGCCGGTGCCGGGTCCACCAAGGCTGGCTCGGCGTGCCGCTCGGCAGCAGCCATCAATTGCGCGGTCTCGGTGGCCGCCGGCAAGGCGTGCAGAACATGCGCCGACTGCTGCAATGCGCCGGACAGGATCGGAATGAGCCGCGCGGCGATCAGGACCAAGACCATCAGTTCCGCAACGGGTGTCTGCAGCATCGCCAGGCCGACGTAGAGATATCCCGCCACGAGCACCGCGCCGATCACCTGCAACAAGGCGCGCGTCCGACTCGTGTTTGCGATGAAGCGCAATTCCTGCTCGCGCAGGTGCATCAACACGCTCACAAAGACATCCAATTGCCGCCGCTCGGTGCCGAGGATCTTTGCCAGCTTGAGGTTGCTCAAGCTGCCCTCCAGCACACCGGTCATGTCCCGATGCGCATCGCTCAACTGCCACCCCAGACGCACTGCAGTGCGCTGGTGCCCAAGCACGGCGACCAGCAGCACCCCGCCACCGATGACGGCGATCAGGGTCAGTCCGGCGTCCAGTGTGAATGCCGCGACCAGGTACACCAGCATCGTAACCAACGCCACTAGGACCTGAAAGCCGAAATGCAGCCCGACGCCAATGCGCTCGATATCATTCAACAATGTGCTGATGATGTCGGCACGACGGCGGCGCGCCACCCAACGCCACTCCGCCCCGAGCAACACCTGGAAGACACGTCCACGCAATCCGTCCACCAGCTGATGCTGAATTCGCGCAGCAAGCAACGCCTGTGTGTACTGCACGGCCGCCCGCGCGATGACCAGAACCAGAAACAGCAGCAACAGGATTTCAATACCCAGCGGCAGGCCGAGGGAGCCGAGCACCGACTTAAGCCACACCGCAAAGTGGCCATCATCGGCGCCGCCTCCCACACCCTGCACGAGTTGCAGCAGCGGCACGAGCAGTAACAGGCCAACGCCCTCCGTGATACTCGCGGCCGCCGTCACGAGCCCGAACAGCAACCACGTCCGGGAAGGCACACCGACGAATAGGCTGCGCGCTCCCGCCAACGCGACGAGCGAATGCCGATCGCCACGCGTCAGCGCCGGCTCAGCCATGGTCGGTGGAATCAAGCCACTCGATAAGCACACGTTGGCTCGTGAGCTCGGCCAGACGAGCCGAATCGCCCCGCCATATGTTCCACACCTTGGGGCCGTGGCGCCGAAATAACCGCCCTATCCTGCGCACGTGCAGCCAGAATGCCGGCGGCAATGCCTGCGCTTCGGTCAGGCCGAATTCCTCGACCAGTTCGATGCGGGGCGGAAACAGGCGATGCGCCAACAAACCAAGCCGTTCACGATTGGAGCCACTTGTCCACACCCGCAGGACATTGCGCCCGACCCGGTCGCGCGATGCCATATCGAGAAAAATGGATGCCAGAGCGGCGGCGTGCATCTGTTCCAGATCTGCTGGGGCATCGGCGATCCCGCCCAGTGCCTGCTCAGGAATCGCGGCGCCAAGGTATCGCCGCACCATCGACAGGGTGAGATAGACGCCGCGCCCCCAGCCCCACGCCCGTGTCCGTTCGGCAAGGATCGCCCAATCCGGTGGAGATGGCCCTGCGCAGAGCCGAGCAACGTCAACGAAAGGCCGCAGCCCGACGGTGCCGAAGTAGTGATGATGGCTGGCGTGAAAGCACAGGTACGCGATCAAGTCCTCCCGTGCCAGGCCCAATGCGGACTCTGCACCGATCGTCACCGCACAGGCGCGGTGCCAAAATGCGGCCTCGTCGATGGCTGCCTCCATCCGCGGATCAGTCAAAGCCCAGTGCACATCGACAGTGGCGCCAAAGCGGGGATGCAGCAACGCATATTCATGGTTCGCCGGCGCCAGATCGATCAGATTGCTGGCGTCATGCGGGACGTGGTAACCGAGCGACTTGAACACCGCGGTCGCCCGCGCCATGTCGCTCCGCCTGAACAGCAGGTCGATGTCCGCCATGCCCCGCGCCGATGCGCTGTTGTAGACGGTATGGGCCAGATGCATGCCCTTCAGCGTCATCACGGGCAGGCTTGCTATTGCACACGCGCGCAGTATCTCGACGAGGGTGGCTCGCAAACCGAGTTCCTTCAATGCCTGCGCCTGTGCCGACGCGCGCAAGCGGTCCAACAGCGGGGGCGCCACCGACGGCCTCAGCCTCGGCTGCATCAATCGCTCATAGAGTTGGAACTCGACCTTGCCTTGCGCCGCCAGATCTCCGAGCCGCTCCCAATCTGTTGCGCCCAGGCAAGCAAGGGCCACAGCGTCCGGCCGACCGGCATCGGTGTGGAGGCAGCCGAGCAGAATCGACACGAGGTCGTCTTGATCGGGCGTCGCTCGTGCGGCTGGCAGCATTGCTCTGATCGGAACGGAAACGAGTCGGCTTCTCAGCATCTGGTGCCGGGAATGTCAGTGCTCGACACCAGCGCCATGACGGGTCAGTCTTGCGTCGCGGCGCTTTGATCCTCTGAAGAAACGACTTCGACCAGCCCGTCGGCGATGCTATCCCGCAGGTGCGCCAACAAATCCATGATGCACCGCTCCTCCTCGACATCGAATTCCAATCGGATGCGGGAGCACAAATCACCGACTGTCCGAGGCAACTCAAGCTGGTACCAGACGAAACTGGCGACTTCGTTAAGGCCGAAATAGTTGCCGGAATCAACGTGCATCATCAGCACCTCACCGTCGGCGTCGGCGGCGACCAAATCCGGATGCTGCCGAACCACGGTCTCGAGCGTCAAATTCGCGATCGGGGTGGAGCCGCTGGTGTTCATACCTGTATCCCCTGATTGAGCACATTCGCAAATTGCTGTCTATTGCGCCGGCATAGCCCGTAACATGATGGCATAGGCGACGCAGGATCCCTGTTGTCCCTGCTGCCTGGCCTAAGGCATTCCCCGATGACCTATCGCTACAGGGTGTTTGGTCTCACCGTCGCATCCGCGCTCGCACTGCCCGAACTGGTCGCTATATCGGGCGCCGATCCCGCGGACATTGAGATCGAACTCGCAACCCTCACCCCCGAGCTCGAAAACGCGAACCTCTCCGAGCCCCACCTGCAGATCACGCCCGGGGTCGTTCAGTTCTCAATCGAGGGTGTTGGCCATTACCGCATCCTACGGGGGAGCCGCATTCTCGTCGATCCTTGTCCCGACGCGCGGCATGGTGATGTGCGCGTCTGGCTTCTCGCCCTGGGACTAGCCGTCGCAGTCCACCAGCGGGGGTTGCTGCCGCTCCACGTGAGCGCCGTCGCAATTGGCAGCGGCGCGTACGCATTCTGCGGCGAATCGGGCGCCGGCAAGTCCACCCTCGCCGCCGCGCTGCACCGGCGCGGTCTGCCGGTACTGACCGATGATGTGGGGTTGGTGGTGCCCGAAGCCCAACAGGTTCTGCTGCATCCTGGTTTTCCGCGCATCAAGCTCTGGCGGGATGCCCTGGAGCACTTCGGCATGGATCACCAAGAACTGACCCGGGATTTCAGCCGCGCCGATAAGTACCATATCCGCTTGACCGAAGGCTTTCACGGCAGGCCACTTCCCTTGCGCGGTATCTATCTGCTGGAGCGCGCCTCGGCGGAACAGCCGTTGATCGAGCGGGTAAGGGGTTACACCGCGATCGACCTCATCCGTGCGCAGACCTACCGATGGGAGTTGCTGCGCGAGTTGGAACTGTCCGCGGAGCACCTGCAAGCGTGCAGCGTGATCGCGAAACGGGTCCGCATCTTCTCCTTCCGCCGGCCTTGGGGATTGGAGCGTCTGGAGAATGACCTCGACAACCTCTTGGAGCACATGGATCAAGCCTGAGAAACCCCGGTCTCCGCTGCGCCAAGCGCAGATCCTCCGGGGGAGAGCTCGGGTCCGAAGCGGAAGACCGCGTCTTCCAGTTGCGTGACGAGCTTGGCACCGATTCCAAGCGGGATATGGGCAACAACCGGCGGCGGCCAAGGGCACTGGCACCTTGAACCGCGGGCGTATATTTTTGACGTCGCCGGCTGGGAACTGCCGGGATCAACAGGGGGCCGCGCAACCCGCCGGGCTGGAAGCGCCGACCAGTTCGGCGCTTCTTTCGCCCGGCCAAGGCATCAAGTCCAGAATCTGTCCGCGCCATCCCGGGCGATGCCACGAGCGCGCTTGCGGTCATTCCTACACTCGACGTAGCCCATGAGAACACCGCAGCCGTAAGAGATCAGACAGATCAGCACATAGTCCATTACGACGCCTCCCGAAATGGGCTGGCTTCAGCCGCCTTGACCCCGGGCGGCAGCTCAGGACCTTGTTGACAACTGTTCACTGCGCCGAAATACGCCGGGCGCCAAAGCAATGCCATGGTCCCGAGCGCCAGAAGCCCCGCCCCCCCCGTCGAGACACCGGCCAGCATTGCCAGATTCCAACCCGCGGCACCAAAGCCGGCCAGGGACAGCCCCTGTGTCGCCTCCCGGCACTCCTCCGGATCGTCCATCCTACGCGCCATACCCGTCATTGCGACCTTCGCCGGGATCAGCGGCAGAGCGGCAGGATTGGCTTCTGCCAAACCCTGCGACAAACCCACGGCCGTGGTCGCCACATCAGCGGTCTGTCCCATTGTTCCGATGTTTGCACAAGCGGGAAGTATGAGCAGCAGAGCGCACCAAGCTATCCGTGACATCAGGCGCTCCGGAACGGGCTGTCGCGCATGTCTTGTCGCGTCTGGTTCATTCCCGCGACGTCCGTCACGAGCTGCCCCCGACTGGCAAAGGTGCCAGAGCCGCTCACCCCCCTGACCTTGCGGTGCCTAGATCGCTCTCGGCAGACCGCTTGCGCGCTGCCGGTGTGTGTCAGCAGACTGCAGGTGCCGATGTGGATGGCCTCGCCAGCAACGACTCGGCCCGCGATAGTACCGACGCCGCTCCACCTTTTGCGCAACGCCAGCGAGCCGGCGTGAATCCCATAGCCCAACAGGAAACTACTGTGTCTCGTCTGTGCGTGCGCCGCGTGGGACCACATCATTGCCATGACGAGGCTCAAAGCGGCTCCCGTCGCGGCAACGACCAACGGCCATAACCCACTCGCATTCATCATTATTCGCCTCTTCTTCATCCAGAAACGCCGGTCGTTACCGGCTGCAACTGCGGTGAGCGGCAAGCAGTCTTTCCAGATCGAGTGATGCTTTGGCGCCACGCAAACCGGCTCAATCCCGGTTCGCGCAGGCACCAACGCCCAACACGATGTCGAAGAGTAAAGCCCTAGTCGTGCCAATGCGCTCACGGCCCCAACAGCCCGATGAGCACGAGCCTATCGGTCGCCAGGCGACCTTCCCGCGCTGTCAGCATCCTGTGCTCTAAGAAGTCGTTCTCGACTGATCCGGGCGCGCTCGGTGGCAATCGCCTCTTCTCTTTAGGAAAGACGGTTTCGGTGCTAGCCATTTCGCCGTCTACGCCATCGTGCAAGATGGCCAAGGCGGGCGCCATCGGTGGACAAAAGGGATTATGCAATGGACGGCCAGTAACGCCGCCTCAGCAAAGCTCGTTGCACCGGGAGGTGTGACTGCGCAGAAGGCCGCAAGGCGAACACTCAACGAGCACAACAGCGGATCGCCCGCAGGGTAGCAGGGCGAAGCCCATAGGGGGTAAATAACCTAGGGGAAACGCCGATACATCGGCGCTTCCCTAGCTCAGATTGCCATGAGTCCCAGCCGCTATATCGCGGACGGCAGATGGTCGCCGGTCTGTAAGGCTGAGAAGTGACACACAGGACCAAAAAATGCATACTTTATGTGTATGCGCAAGGTCATCGGCCGGCACGCTCAGGGGCTACCGCCGCCGTCTCCCCCCCACGGCGGTGCAGCACATCGGCCAACCCGGCAATCAATCGCGCGTTGTCCGCCGCGCCTCGCACCGCGACTCGCAAATACCGCGCATCAAGCCCGACATAGTCGTTACAGGTCCGCACGGCAATGCCGAACCGGCAGAGCAGTCGCTCGGCCACTGCGGCACCCGTCGGTGCGGTATCCGGCAGGCGCAGCAGCAGGTAGTTGGCCGCCCCGTCCACCACGCTCGCCCCCAGCACGCGCAACGCTGCGGCGAGTGCCTGGCGCTCGCACCGAATCAACCCGCGGGTGCGCTCGGCGAAGGCGCTAAGCTCCGGGTCTGTCAGTACAGCGACGCCCGCGCGCTGCGCCAGGGTGTTGACCGACCAGTCCGGCAACAGCCGGCGCCCGGCAACGGCGAGATCGCCTCGCAGCACCGCATAGCCGAGGCGCAACCCGGCCAGCCCATAGAATTTGGTCATGGAGCGAACCAGGATGACATTCTCGAGCGGCAGCCCCGCGACGGACACCTCGCCCTCGACGAATTCGATGAACGCCTCATCCACCGCCCACCAGACGCCGGGCCGCGCCTTGGCGAACGCCGCGATGGCGGCGACATCGACGAGTCGGCCAGTCGGGTTGTTCGGCCGGCCGATCCAAACGAGGTCGCCGTCACTGACGCCGGCGGTGAGCGCGCCGGAATCAAGGGCGAAATCTCTGCGCGCATCGAGCGGCACCTCCTGCACGTCGAGCCCCCAGACAGCGCCGCCGCGGCGATAATCCAGGTAGCACGGCGCGGTCACCACCACGCGGCGCGCACGCACCAGCCTTGGTAGCCACCAAATCAGCTGTTCCGCGCCGTTACCCGGTAGCACCAACTCCGGCGGCACGCCGAGGTGAGCGCCAATGGCTTGGCGCAACTCGGTGCAGTCAGGGTCAGGATAGTCCCCCAGCTCGGCCAGCGCGCCCCCCAGCGCGGTCCGTACGGATGCCGGCATACCGAGCGGATTGATGTTGGCGCTGAAGTCGATGATCTCGGTCGCAGGCCGCCGCGCGCGCGCAGCGAGTGCAGCCAGATTGCCGCCATGAGCACCGACCGGGATGCGCGAAACGCTCCGACTCACTGGCCCGCGCCCGGTCTCGCGAGGCACGGGGTCCCAGCCCATGGCCGCATCCGACACCCGGGCGGCACGTACCGCCTCACAGCGGGTCCCTGCGCGCGCCGCGGGTCGAGCTCGCGGCTATTGCGAACCGTTCGCATTGGCGTTATCTTCCTGCCACGTGCGGAGGCGATGCGAGGGAACGTGGCGATGTGACTTCCGCCCCTTCACCGGCCCATGCGTGCCGCATCCGCATGATGCGATTGCGGCACGCCGGCATCGATCATCGAGAATGGAGCAACTCGCGTGCACTATTCAGACAAATCCCCTTCCCATAATCCGGTTTCCGATCCCGAGCCTCCGCGGCTGCAGAGCAGCCAATTGCTCCGCGGCCGGCGCCGTGTGGTCATCGAGCACGGGCAGGCGCAGTACACGCTGCTGCTGACCCGAAACGACAAGCTCATCCTGGTGAAATAGCCGCATTCGCCTGTAGTACCGAGTTTGCAGACCGCCAGCCATCACCAGCATGACCGCCGGTCAATCCACGTGATAAACCCAGATCGAGGAGCCTGCGCGAGCCACCGGCTCGTAATCCAGCAGCCAGGCATATTGATCATAGGGTGGCTCGCGCGTTCCCAGCTTGAGATTGAACACGCTGATGCCCACCCAACCCGTGACCCGCTGATTGGGTGGCAAGACATCAAAGGCCGGCAGACCGAAACGCTCCAAGGGCGTACCGAGGCTCCCGTTGTACTGCATCCAGACGTGATCCACCCCGAGCGACTCCAGGAGCGGCCCCAGACGGGCCAAGTCCTGCCCCCAATCCAGATCACTGTCCACCGCGATCTCCTCGGGATGCTCCCCGGCCAGTGGATTGAACCAGGCCAGGTAGTCCGGGTGGGCCATGACCGATACCCCGCCCAACCAAGCGAACAGCGCGACCACGCCCGTCCGCGCCGCCCGACGCCATCCGCCTCGGACTCGCAGCAGGCGCGCAGCACCATATCCGGCAACAACGGCCAATAGCGGCATGATGGATAACAGCTGCCGCAGGCCATTGGTGACACCCGCGGCCATGCCGACGGCCAGGATGCCAAGCGCCGCCGCCAACGCAAGGGCCGCTTCGCACCCGCCGTCCGTGCGGTCGCTCACCAAGTCGGCCGCCACATACACCGAGCCGATGAGCAGCAACAGCAGAAAGGCCAGCGGCAACTTGACGGCCAACATGACCGGGAAATAAAGGGCGGAGCCATGCCAGGACACCGCACCCAGAAAATATGACTCATGCCCCTTCTTGCCCTTGCCGAACGCCGCCTGCATGGCGCGAAAGAAGTTTGGCATCGGCACCGGCACTGCTTCAACCAACTGATAGGCCGCATGATGCAGAATGCCGGATGAGCCCAGCACTGCGTCGATATCTTGATGCGGCCTCATGTCCGGGCCGAACCGCTCCGTGTCGAACCCATAACCGGCCCAGACCACCAATAACCCGCTCAGTCCCGCAACGGCCAGCCAGCGCAACCAAAACCGCGCAGCAGGCACGGGGCCGCCCGCAGCGCCCCGTTTGCGCCACGCCAGGATGCCGTGCAACAGCAGCATCAGGCCCCCACCCGCAACGATGAAGGGGAGTGCCGACGACTTCGTCAGAAGTGCGAGACCAGCCGAGGCTCCGAACAGCAATGCGCGCAAGACGCTCGGTGCTCGCAGAAAATACGCGAAGGCCAATAGTGCCGCGCCGACTGTCGCCGCGCACCCCATATCCACGGTCGCAAAACCTGCATGCGCGAGAACCGGTGGTAACAGGCTCAAGGCCAGCGACGCCAACAGTGCCGCCGGCCAGCCGGCAGTGCGCCAAGCCCAGATTGCTGTGACAAGCAAGGCCAGCAGCAGGAACGGCAAAGTGCCGGCACGCGCAGCCGCCAGCGTCCGCCAGTAGTCGCCTTTGGCGAACAGCAACTGGACACCCGATTTGTACCCGAAGAACTTGCTACCGTCGTACGCTATGTTATCGATGCCCAAGGCGTTGACGCCGACGGCGTTCATCGTTTCCGCGAGCGGTGGGTGGATGGGAACGAATCTTCCATCGTGCCCCCATCCGTCGTGCAGCCATTGCATGCCGGCGCCGATATGAAACGGCTCGTCCCAGGTGTGAGAGAACACCGGGTAGGTCGCGGCCACACGCAAGCAGGCAACCAACACGATCACCGCGAGGGCCAACAGGGGAGCGTGGCTCCAGCGTGCCGCCGCCGCGAGCCTGACCCAAAAAAATGCCATTGGCCCCTTCATGCCCGCTGGCCCATTAGAACCGACTTGAACAGGAAGCGCAGATACCGAAGCGACTCTTTGCCAACCCGCAGCTTGGTCTCGCCGTAGGTGCGCTCGCCGTAAACGATGGGCACCTCGGAGACGCCGGCACCATTGCGCTTGGCGCGGAGCAGGAACTCGATCAGAAACACATTGCCTTCGCTGCGCATCTGCCCTTTGATCGCGTCGAAAACCGACTTCCTGAACATGCGGAAGCTGTGCGAACTGTCCGTCTCACTCATGCCGAGGAAGATGCGATTGGCGTATTGCCCCAGCTTGCTCGCCAGCTTTGCAGCGATCGACTTGCCCTCTCCACTGGTGGCGTCCGCGAGGTAGCGCGAGCCGATCACGACATCGCAGGAGTTCAGCCTTTCCAGCATCAGCGGGAAGAGCTTCGGGTCGTGGCAAAGGTCGGCGTCGATGCAGACGATGTTCGCCTTGGACGCCGCCTCAAACCCCTCGAGCCACGCGCGCGACAGGCTGGCTGGCCCTTCTCGGAGCAGCAAATGCACCGCGGAGTGCTCACGTTCCAAGGCGCGCACAACCGCGATGGTGCCATCGTTGCTGTTGTCATCCACCACGACGATCTCGCCGTCGATGTCGTGGTCGGCGAACACCGCCAGCACCGCGGGTACAAGAGTTTGGATGTTGTCACGCTCGTTGAAGGTGGGAATGACGACTGAGAGTTCCTGCATGTGGACAACCTTGGCCAAGGGGCTGGGTCTGAGATTGCTATTGACGGTCCGACGGCGGCTCCTGCAATACGCCGCCGACACTGAGATGCTGTTGCCAGAGCGCAAGCGGCCCCAGCGCAATGATCGGCAGCGTGCTGACGGCGTGCAGGAGGATGGCGTAGCCCAGCGCGCCGGAAGAATCGATTCCATACGCCTCGAGCGCGAGCACGACCGCGAAGTGAAAAGTGCCGACGAATCCGGGACCCGACGGCACGCTGACGCCCAACGCCAGCGCAACCAGCACGAAAGACGCCTGCTCCAGAGACAGCGGCATGCCCAGCCCGGCAGCAAGCACCCGGACCGCACCCACGGAGAGACCCCAAATGACAACCGAGTGCAAGCCCAGGCGCAGGTAGCCGCCGCGGTCCCGTAACGGCGCAAATCCGACTGCCAATAGCTCCAGGCGCCAGCGCACCTCGCCTGCAAGTCGCTTCGAGGCCAGCCCGAGGACCGAGGACACCACCGCCATTAGCCGATCCGTGTGCCGCACCAGCACCCAAAGGCCCCCCATCACGATCACCACCAGCAACGCCAGTCCCAGCATCGCGGCGGTGACGGTGCTGGACAATTGCGCACCATCACCGGGTAGCGCACCCAGCATGAACCACAGCAGTGCGATGAGCAGAATCGCCAGGGCATCCAGCACCCGCTCGGCAACCACCGTGCCGAATATGCTCATTCTGCTCAAGCCCGTCTCTTTGCCCAATACTTGCGCGCGCGCAACTTCACCCACTCTGATCGGCATCACGAAGTTGATCATGTAACCGATGAGCGTGGCGCGAAACAGCGGACCGACCGAGATGGTGCCGAGGTTGCCGAGGAGAATTCCCCATTGCATGGCGCGAAACCAAAGGGCCAGAATCTCGAACAGGGCCGCCAACACGACCGCGCTCAGGTCGGCATGGGTCAGAACGTCCAGCAGCCCGGCTGGATCAACACCACGAAAAGCCAACCACAGGAACACGGCGCTGGCCAGCAAGCCAAGCCCGGTCTGAAATGCCTTGCGCGAGTCCACGCTCATGCTGGCCGCCTACCCTGCCGACATTACTTGCTGGTGCATACGGCTAGCCAAGACCCGCCAGAAGCGCTGGCTCTGCCCGGTCTCGCACTGGGGTCTCAATGTCCTGCGGTGCGATGATCGCTGTCAACAAACCAACGCACCGTTTGAGCCATGCCCTCGTCCAGGCTGCGCATTTGCCATGAGGGCAACTCCGCGCGCATCCGCGCATTGTCCAGACAGACGCGCGCGCGCCCATCCGGCTTCGACGTATCCCAGGTCACCTTTCCGGCATATCCCGCTCGCCGCGCGACCACCTCCGTTAGCTCTCTGATGGACACCTCAACGCCGGTGCCGATATTGAGTGGCTCCGCGGATTCGTAGTAAATCGCGGCGGCCAAGATGCCATGCACCGCATCATCCACGTAGATCAGTTCGCGGGTCGGCCGGCCACTTCCCCAACAAACGACCTGCTCGCGGTCCTCGCGTGCCGCGGTGACAAAGCGGTTGATCATCGAAGCCGCGACCTGCGCAGTTGCGGGGTCGAAATTGTCGTGCGGACCAAAGACGCTGGCCAACACCAGTGAGGCTGTCTGCATGCCGAATTGCTGAGCATACGCACCGGCCTGCACCAGCGACAACCGCCGCGCCATGGCGTGGGGTATCAAACTCTCCTCAGGCAATCCCGTCCAGATGTCCTCCTCCCGGTGCGGGATCGGCGCATTGAACGGATAGACACAGTTGGACATGACATTGACGACCTTACGCACTCCAGCCTTGCGCGCGGCTTCCAGCAGGTGGGAGCAAACGATCATGCTGTCGTAATAGACCGTGCCTGGATAGCGCCGGTGCACGGCAATACCGTGGCGATCGGACGGGATGAAGAACACCACGTCGGGGCGAAAGTGCTCAATCTGGTTGTCCAGGTAGCGCAAGGAGCCCAGATCGCTGCCCAACTCGCCGATGCCCAAGACCTTGGCGCCTCTCCGCTTCAGCGCGGTCAGGACGTGCAGACCGATCATGTCATTGACGCCGGTGATGAGCACCTTCGACGTGGAGAGGTCGATCATCGCGCCCGCCGCTCCAGGAACTGCCGTACGGCTGAAGAGACCCGCGCCAGGTCCTCCTCGTCCTTACCGGCGCCCGATGGAAACCATACGCCGTGCTGCGCCATGCGTGCAGCAACCGAACAGGGCCCGGCGCTGCGGTATCCCGGCTGGGTATGAATGGCTGGCCAAAACGGGCGGCAATCGATGCCCCGTTCGGCCAAGTGAGCGATCAGCCCCGGGGCGTCGTCGACCACGGCATCGACCCACAGCGGCACATGGCCGGCATCGAAATCGGTTTCGATGAAGCGGATGCCCGGCAACCCGGCGAGTTCCTGCTCATAGAACCGAAATTGCTGCTGCGCGCGTCGCAGACGGTGGTCCAGTCGGTGCATCTGCTCGCTCGCGATAGCGGCACAGACGTCAGAGTACTTGAAGTTGAAGCCGTGCTCGGGGTGGTGGTTCCATGAGCGCTTCAACCTACCATGGTCTTTGAGCCGAACCACGCGCTCATAGACCGCCTCGTCGTCGGTTATCACCAGCCCCCCCTGCCCGGAGGTGATGATCTTCGTCGGCGCCAGCGAAATCGCCGCCGCGTCACCTATCGACCCCAACGCCGCACCGCCATCGCGCGAGCCAAGGGCCTGCGCGGCATCTTCGATCAGCCCAAGTTCGTAGTGCGCGGCGATCGCCCGCAGCGCAACCATATCGGCCGGACGCCCATTGACATGCACCGGCACGATCGCCTTGGTGGCCGGACCGACCGTCTGTTCGACAAGATCCGGGTCGATGTTGAGATCCTGCTCGCGGACGTCCACACACACCGGCTCCGCGCCGGCCAAAACGACCGCGTTAGCCGTCGCGACGAAGGTCAGATCCGGCACCAGCACTTCATCACCGGGGCCCACTCCGCATGCGCGCAATGCCAGGAAAAGCGCCACCGTCCCGCTGTTCGTCGCCACTGCGAAGCGGCTGCCGAGGAACTCACTCACCTGAGTGGTAAAGCGGGCCGTTTGCGGCCCTTCATTGACGTAGCCGGAACGAACGACTTCCGCGACAGCGGTCGCCTCTTTCTCGCCGAAGCTCGGCTCCCACCAAGACAGTCTACTCACGGAAGTCCCCACCTCTGTTATGCGACCCTTGCGACAGCGCCGATTTGAGCAACCACGAGAATCGGCGTTTGCATAGCGCAGAGATTGTCATTGCTCAGGGTTGACCTAGCCACGAGCCCGGCTTCCACAGCGTGGTCTTCAATCTTCGCGCCAACATCCGCAGCGGACGCGGCTGATTGAGCAACCAACAAAGCAGCCAAGTTCTCTGATCCAGCGCTTTTCCATTCAGAGAACGGGCTAGCCGGCGCGCTTCATCATCCCGCTGTTCGTAAAACAGCGTCCACAGGAGATCTACTTCTGTCTCGTCGATTACCTGCAGCGCCGCTTCAACAAATCGCGGGGGCGTTTCCCCCAAATCAATCTCCCGTCGCAACATGGCGCTCTTGCCGACAAGGTTCTTCACCACATCCGCGGACAGATTGTCCTCACCCTTGCGTACCAACACCGTAACTGTTGTGTCAAGCACGGTCACCGCGCCTCGTCCGAGCGCACGCCGGGTCAGATTGGCATCAGCGGCTGGCGCCCGACTCAGAGCGGGGTTGATGCCGCCAATCGCATCGTAGAACGAACGGCGAAAGGCACTCGCGGATGGAAAACAGAGGTTGCAATGCATGAAGCCAGCCAGTGCGTCGGCACCTAGACGAAGGAATGGCGGCTTAGCCACCTCCGCATAGCGCGTATACCATTCGCGCGGCCAGCGCGCGAAGTGATCTGATACCGAACTGCGTGAATCACCGAAGGTGCGAAAATTACTAATCAGGAAGTCCGCGTCCGGAAAAGTTCGAACAGCCCGGGCAAAGTTCGCCAAGTGGTTCGGCAGCCAGCAATCATCCGAGTCACATAGCGCAAGCCAAGGGGCGGATGTCAACTCGATGGCATGCCGACGCGCCCCTTCAGCACCTCGGTTCTCGATCCTTTCGAAAATGATCTTGTCCCTAAAGGGCGCAATCGCGTCACTCAGCCCATCCGTGGAGCCGTCATCAACCACCACAACCTCGATCGGTGGCAATTCCTGCGCGAAAACGGCATCGAGCGTCTCTGCGATGACAGCCGCACGATTGTAGGCTGGAATCGCCACCGCAAATCGAGGCTTCTGCGACATGCAGCACCCTCAATACGACGGCAATCCAAATAAGACCTGCGTGCGACACTCCCCGAAGGGCACGGTCTCCGCAATCCGGCTTGACATGCGCAGTGGGCGATGCCCCATGCCCTGACGCCGAAGTTCCATTCAATGCAACCCGCTAACGAAGCGGTCCCGCTCGCGGCAGCGCAGGTAGCATGACGCTGACTTTGACATTGCGGCTACGCGAGCAAAGACCATGCAATGCAGCTCGTCCCAATGGCGGCACGACGAACACAATCACCTATCGCTGTTGATCGTGTTATCGTTCTGTCATTACAGGATGGACGCGAAGATATCCAGAGTCTGTTCAACATAGCGCTTGGACCAGGCCAGCCGCTCTGGGATGGGACGATCGCGACCCCGCCGCACGTAGTCTGCAACCCGTTGCCGCAGGCGGGCTTCGCCGCCGTCGAGTTTGCCGACGCGTGCAATGACCCCGGCGGAACAAGGATGCTTATTGGTTACGCTTAGATAGAGCCGTGGCCGGCTCTGGACCCGCAAGCGGCTGATTATCGCGAGTCTGGTCGCGTCGGTGTGATCCATGACACAAGCAAAATCATTGAAATAACGGAGATAACGCTCGGTCACCGCATAATTGTTCGTATAAAGCACATGGTCCGCGGGCACGAGCGGGCACGCCGGATCCTGCGGCAACAATCCGACCAATCGTCGGTAGACCGCCTCTAGCACGGGACGGGAGTTTGCGTAGCGGTATAGCTTGACCAGCAGCCGGGCGCCTATTGCGGGCTGGATGCGGACAGTCCATTCGCCATTGAAACTCGGGGCGGCCCAACGCACAATCGCGGCGCCAGCGGTAATTTCCCGTTCCAGCAGGGCGGGAAGGCCCGGCGCGAACCAGTCGTCGTCGTCGACGAAGAGAAATCGCTTGCGTGCATCGACCGCTGCGATGGCCTCCTGATGTAGCGCAACGTTGCTCGGCAACAGCGTCGCGCCGTCTACCGCCGCCCAAGACTCCTTCGCAATCTCCGCGAGTCGCGCCCGGCAACTGAAGAAATCCAAGTTGAAGGTGTTGTTCCAGAGATCAACGCGTGCACGCAGGTCACCTGGAAAGCCCGTAGGCAAGATCTCGGGAATGAAGGCGCTGGGCTCACAGGTCCCGTCGCGCTGGAAGCGCTCGGACAGGCTGGACCAGTCCGGCGTGCGTCGCGGCACGATGAAGTACTGCGCGGGGCTTCGTCGGGACATCTTGGGCAGTGCGTCAGTCTTGCTGCGCGCCCACGAAGGGCGTGGGGTCGCCGCCTCACAGAGCCGGTGGCACCTTCTGTGGACGGACGTCTGTTATGCGGCGCACGGACCGCTGGCTGGGGCTCAGGGGCGCACTGGGGCGCTCATAGGGCCTTACGCAAGCGCGCCGGTAAGCCTGGCGCGCGCGGCGCACTGTGCGACTGCCGCCAGCGGAACTGGCGATGGCGCGCCATACTACAGTCGTGTGCTCGTGGCGTACATCGAAAACTTTGCGTTTCGTGGACCACATGCGCCCTGTGGCTTCACCAGGAGAGGCAGCAGGGGAGCGCGTACTGCGCAGCGGAACGGCGAGCGGGGCCGGGGCGTCTCTTGGCCGCCGCGCGCGTCGGTGGGCGCTGCACACCCTCATCCACGCGCGTCACGACACGTCTCGTGAAAGTCGGCTGGGCCTTGCACCGAACCAACGCACGGTACCGGCGCGCACGCCGACGCCCGAAGTACACGCAACCTGACTGTCATGCCGTAGCGCGGACATCCGGTTGCGCATCCAGACCAATGCACCGCTTCAGATTGTGATCGCGCGCCTGGGCGCCACCCGCGGCCGGCGCCCGACCTAATGCCGTCGACGTAGCGTTAACTAAACTGACTTAGCAACAACATCGGCTCAGCACTCGACGCGCAGGCATGAAGAAGCAAGCAGCAACGCCGATCATGGCTGCAGAAGCCAAGAAGCTCGCGGCGATTTGAATCTGTTTATGCCGCCATAAGGCAGGCTTTGTCCTGCCGTAGGTGTCGCTGCCCGCGTCCGCCTGTATCCGAAGGCGTTCACGGGATAGCGCGGCCTCTCTTTCCACCGCTCGGTTGCGTTGATGCTCGACTTGCGCAATGGCAGCACCGCCCCGGCGCCGACACACTTGCTCGCGATTGACGCCCGGCCGACTTTCGCGGAGGTCTGTAACCCGCCTTGGCGGAGCTTGGATGACTAGACGTGAGGTAATGCCGCCCGCCCGCAGACGTGGCCGGGACCACTCGCAGCGTTTGGCGCAGCGGGCCGGTGGCGCCCGCCCCCGCGACGGACCCGGCCCCTCTTGCCCAAACCACGCGGTGTTCGTTCTCGGCCGCCCCGGACGGCCACAGCGACAGCGACAGCCACTTGGCTGGCATCGTAAGAGCGCTCGCCGCGCCCGACTGGATCATAACGGAGAGATCAGCCCCGGCAAAGCCGGGACCAGACACCTCCGCCCAAAGCACGCCTACTGGAAAGGGTTCCCGAAAAGGTCTATAAGGTCCCCGTTTCCGGAGGCTGATCCGGAACCCCCAAGCTCCATATCCAGGGGGCAGTCGATCTTCTGCACCGTCGATGTATTGGCAAAGTCGCTGCGCGAGTTATACAGCTCCAACGTACCTTCATAACTTGCCGAATCCATCACCATCATCGTGTCCACAGCACCACAGCCGAGCGCATCCACTGTCATAGCACGAAAGGCCACCGCAACGGTGTCTCCCAAGAGCAACCAACTACCCTCAAAGGGCCATGCGCCAAGCCCCGCACAGGGGGCCAAATTACCCGAAACGCGGCCGGTGATTGACGGTCCGATGTCGGTGTCCGCAATATTTTCGCCAACATTGATCTCGTAGAGAACATCTCCATCAAACGCGCTAAGGCACACAGGTTCCGCGTGCAGACTAGCCATGCCGAACATCGTCATTAGTGCGATGACGGGACGCGTCGCCTTCTTCATCGATGCCGATCTCATGCGTCTTCTCCTAAAGCGGGTTGAGGTGAACAGAGCCATATTCCCTAGCCGAGCAAGTGGAACGTCATTTGAACTTCATCAACGGCGACACCGATGTTGGCCAGGATGGCCGACAACTCGGGGTCTAGCAAGGAAATCGCGGACACTGGTCGTCCCCAGCCAAGATCGGCGGAGATTCTCAGCGAAGGCGGCGAACGGCCCCAACTGCTCAATGCTGCCGCCCAAACCCCGGCCAGTCAACGTCTCCTCATGACCAAGAGCAGTCGGACGGCGTAACGTAGCCGACTGGCTGCATGCAGGAAGAACTCGCCCGTCGCGATAAAGCGGTCAATGTAAGCTTTTCACCGATATCGGCAGACCTGCTCCAAGAACTGCTCCACGAGTTGGTCAAAGCTTCAGAGCACTGTACAGACGCGGGCTGGCTGCTCGAAGCACTCGCGGATAACCAAGGCGGTGACAATGACGCGGCGGCCGCGCCTGGTCGAGAAGCACCTGTCGGTGTGCACGACGCTCTTGAGCAGGCCGTGCATGCGCGATCCCTTGGCGAGTTAGTAGGCGCACTCGGAGAAGGGCCCCGCGGCGTGCTGTAAAACGACGCCACAGCGGAAGCCGTAGATAGATCACTGGCCGCGGGTGAGGGTGAGGGTGGGCAAAAACCAATCCCCGTCCTGGTTTCGGCGGCTAGTCCTCGCAGCTTTTCACGTCCAAATGGATCACATAGCAAGGGTATGCATCAACCGTCGGCTCGAGGGAGTTTCCTTTGTAGGTAGTAAATTGTCCGGCTGCCGGCTCGCTTTTGGGTAGCGCATCGCACTGGTATCCCTGAATCTTTACAG
>NZ_JAJDNQ010000169.1 GCF_022340605.1 Thiohalocapsa sp. | reverse complement strand
CCTCCCGATACTTCTTGCGCAGCAGGGCGGCCACGTCCCCGTCGAGCAGCTTGCGCGGAAACCGATGCATGTCGAGCGATTCGGCAAACAGCTCCACTGGGTCCGTGCTGTCGGTGCGGATGACCTCGCGCATAGCGCCATCCAAGGCGAGGAAAGCCGGCAGATAGGGGTCCGTCGCGTTCAGGATGACCACGCGTCGCGGCACGCCCCCGCTGTGCTGGGGTGCAGCGGACGCGATGCCAGCCACAAGCGACAGCGCGGCCAAGCCGACGAGCGCGGCCACTCGGCTCCGTGCGGACGCCGCGGCCTGCCAGCGACGAGCGAACCCAGCGCGACGTCCCCACGCCGCCATCGCGGCCTGCCGGAATCGCGGCCGCTTCAACAGGAGCAAGCCAATGATGCCCCTGCTGGGACGCATGCGATCGCAATCGGCCAAGCGACACCACCCCGCTCTTCGCAGTGAACTGCCGGCTCCAACATAGCCTGCACAGGTTGCCCTCTGCGCGCCGTGAGCGCACGCGGTGGAGCACTTCGACAGCCCTTCCGTAGGCCCTAGGCCCCTAATTTCGTACACAAATCGCCAAATTCCACTGTTATTTGACGACTGGCTCAATTGGTGAGCCGGTTCCAATGCTAAAACTGGAATTGCTTCAGTCCACCGGCCCGAGAGGGCCAAGCCATGGAGGTCACGATAGATGCCCCTCGACCAGACGCACAGCCCCTGCCGCACCATCGAAGCAGCGTTTTTGCTGCACGGCGCCCACCTGCCCGCCAACCACCGCGCGGCCCTGTACGCCGCCCTTTGTGAGCTGCCGGACTTGGGCACCTGGCTCGCGGACGCCGACGAAATCGCCATCGCGCCCATCGCCGGACGGGCGCAGCCCAACGGCCTGCTGGCGCTGACGACGGAGAGCCGCCTGCTGCTGCGCCTGCCGGCCGACGAGCTACCGCGGGTGCTCGGCCTCGCGGGACATCCTTTGATGGTCGGTGCTCACGGGCTCGACATCGGCCAGCCGCTCATCCAACTGACGCGGCCGGCGACAACCCTGCACAGCAACCTGGTCGTCTTCGACGATTGCAGCAAGCCCGAAACCGCGGCATCGGCCCCGGCTGCAAGCGCCGCCGCCGAGGCGGCGGACGCCTTCATCACGGAGGTCGACCGCCAGCTCGCGGCGCTGGAGATCGCGGCCGAGCCCATCCTCGGCGGAGCCGGCAACCTGCATCTGCCGCAACGCGCCCTGTCCGGGTTCGCGCTCACCATCACCGGCCTCGCACCGGACGACAGCATCCACCTGCAGGAGGCCGGGCTCGGTGACCACCGCAAGCTCGGGTGCGGGGTGTTCTTGCCGGGCTGAGCGGCGAAGCCACGGCTGGGAGCGCTGCGCCCGATCGTGAAAGGACGTCGCAGGAGGCGCCCCCACCGCGACTTAAAACGAGCCCACCGTGGGAGCGGCGTCCCCGCCGCGATGACGAGCTTGCGGCCTGGCACAGCATTCAACCCTGTGCCGGAGACCGCGCAGCCCTCGCGGCCAGTCGCGGGGGAGACGCCGCTCCCACAAGGGCGCGCGCTCAGCCGAAGTCGTAGTTGACGATGTCCATCACCCGCCGGCAGATCTCGCGGCCGTAGTCGGTCCACAGACCCTGGCCCCAATAGCGGTAGCAGCTCGTCTGGCTGGCCATCAGGTGGTAGAGGGCATTGCGGAAGCGCGGATCATCCGTCGGTGTGCCGGGCTTGAGTACCTTCTCGTTGAACAGCGAGCTGGCCTCTTCCATGGGGCCGAGCACGTTCTCGTAGCCCTGGACCCAGGACAGGTTGTTGGTCCAACTGCCGCCGTCCATGTGGAACTGGTGGTCTTCCTTCTTCAGCGCATCGATCACCTGTTCCAGTTTTTCCGGGCCGTCGCCGGGCTCCATGCGCTCCCAGATCTTGCCCTGCTGCACCGGGCGGATCTCGGTGAAGTCGCTTTCGGTGATGCCGAGCGCGAACAGCTGCTCTAAGTACTCGCTGCCGTTCATCAGCGGCACGTCGGAGCCGGAGGCGCCGCGCACGGCCTCGAAGAACTTGTCCGGGAACTCGTTCATCATCACGCCGCCGTTCTCGCCATCGGCGATCTGGGTCACCAGCGGCGGGACCTCCTTGCCGGCCAGCTCCCAGCGTTGCAGCCCTTGGGCCTCGTACCAAGGCTGCATCTGGGCGACGAGCTTGGTGTCGGAGCCCTGGGTCTTGACCAGCGCGATGATGCTGGCGGTTTCACCCTTCGAGTTGGTGCATACCAGCCGGTGCGGCAGGTGCGGGCGCTGCGGGTGCCAGCCGTTGTCGCTCTGCTCGACGCTGTGCTCCTGCACCAGCACCCACTGGTAGCCGCAGTCCTGCAGCGTCTTGACGAACTCGTAGGCCACGTCCGGGTGGTTCGGCAGCGCCATCTCGGACGGCGAGAAACCGCGCAGGCGCTCCAGCGCGTCCAGCCCGAAGATGGCCGCGAAGTGGTGCTGGAAGGCCTGCACGTGCAGCCGGTAGTCCTGCACCGGCGTGGACGGCGCCACCGCATGCCCCCAGGGCATGCCAAGCCATTCCACGGCCCAGTTGTAGTCCGGGTTCATGGTGATGCCCTTGAGCGCGTCGATGACGTGCCCCTCGCCCATCTGCCGCAGTCCGTGCAGCAGGGTGCCGGAGTATTCCAGCATGATCCGCGGCGACTTGCCCTCGTGGATGAGCTGCGGGATGAACTCGCCCATGCGCTTGTAGCACCAGACGAAAACCGGCGCGTTGTGGTTATCGCCGATATCCTGGTGCTCCATCATGTATTGCAGGTTGCTGATGAGCGCGGCAGTGTGCAGGTCGCCGCCGCCCGCCGGGATCAGCGGCTGGTGCTGGTGCAGGGCGACCGCGCAGGCGGCGCGGATCGAGCCGAAGTCGACGCCGCCGGGGGACGCGGACAGGCGCTTGTCCTTGCCCCGCGCCATGGCGGCGGCGACGTCCTGCTCGTGGCCGGTGATGTTGGGCAGGCCTTCGATCTGTTCGGGAAGCTCAGGCATGGTGGTCTCCAGTGCGGTTGGCAATGAAACGGATGTCGGTTCAACGGGTGGCGCCGGCAACGTCGCGGGCCGAATCTATCTGTTCCCGCTTGGCGTCTTCCTCTTCGCGGCTTCGCGGCTTCGCGTGGGCTCTCTTCCGGCCGCATCGTAGGTCGGGTTAGCGACAACCTAACTCGACAAGCAACGGCGTGCCGACGCCCATCGTCGGGGTACGGCGTGCTGACCCGACCTCCCATAACGGCTGCGCCCATATCGGCTGCTCCAGGCGCGCCGGCGTGGGAGCGCCGCTGCCTATTTTTGGGGCGACGACGGCTGGGCGGTTGCCTGCCGCCTGGCTGGTACTCAGGCCCTGGTGTGTGCTGCCTTGGCGCCGGTCGCGGCACCAAGAGTGCCGCTCCCACAAGCGCTGCGACACCGATACTTGTCCAGTCTTCGTTGCGGCTTCGCGTGCAACCGCTTCCCGCGACTCGCTTGCGCGCTCTACTGCTGGCTAGCGGAAAGCAAGTGCCGTTCCACGTCATCGAGCGCGGCCTTTGCGGCATCCAGATCGCCCGCGGCGCGCTCCACCCAGGCCTCGCCCCAGAAGATGTTGCAGCTCGTCTCGGCGCGCAGCAGGCGCCAGCGGGCCTCTTCCAGGGCGTTGAGCAGGGCGTGGTCGTCCGACGCCACCATGGCGGCGCGACGCGCGGCGGCGCGCAGCCGCGAGCTCAGGTCCGCGTAACGCGCCAGGGTGCGCTTCTGCGCCTCGGAGCCGGTCCACTGGGTGAAGCCCTTGCCATGGTGCCAGCCGGTGTTCCAAGCGCCGGTGGCGACGCGCACCTCGCCGTGGGCGCCGTGCTTGTCGAGGTAGTCGCTGATGAAGGTGGGGCGGACGTCGGCGGCGCCGTCGCGCACGCGATCCAACATGGGCAGGTAGAGGGCGCTCCAGAAGTTGGCGCCCTCGGTGACGTTGCGGAACCAGCCGCCGTTCTCGCCGTCGGTGGCGGTGGTGATCAGGGGCTCGAAGTCGCACCAGCGGGTCCGCTCGGCCACCTCGGAGAGGAACCAGTCCAGCTCCATGCCGGACTCCTGAGCATCGGAGAGGTCGCGGTCGCGCACCACCACGATGATCTCCTCGCCGCCGTGGCGGGCGATGTGGGGGCGGTAGCGCAGCTCCGGCCAGGTCATCTGGGTCAGCGGCTCCACGTGCTCGCTGTCGACCAGCACGTAGCGGTAGCCGAACTGCTTCAGCAGCGGGATCAGCTCCATCGAGAAGCCCATCTCCGGCGGCCAAAAGCCGTTGAACTCGCCGCGCCAGAACAGATGCCTAGCGATGGCCTGCCAGCGACGCAGATGCTCGGGGCGGTCGGCGGCCGGAATCAGTGGCAAAACCGGGTGGTAGTAGCCGGTGCCGAGGATCTCGAACAGCTCGGTGTTCTGAAGGTGCCAGAGCAGCTTGCCGCAATCGACGATGCCGTAGACCCGCTCCTGAAAGACCGGGCTGGACAGCGTCTCCAGCAGGGTGCCGGACAGCGACAGGTGCACCCGCGCCAGGCCCTCCTGACCCCAGAGGCTGCGCGGGATGCGGTCCAACGCGAACAGGATCTCTTTGGCCTCCCAGGTGGCATGCTCCAGCAGGTGTTCCAGGTTGCCGGGGGGCTGGTGCAGGTTCAACACCAGGGCGTGATGGGCGGGCATCGGCGGACTCTACGGCTCGTTGGCAGGGTTGACGGCGGAGACCGGGTGGATGGCGACGATGGCGGCGCGACCGGACCGCGGCTTCGACCGTGTGAATCATGATAGCGGATCGGCGCTGCTGCACAGCATGGTGATCGGCGGAGTTGGTTGAGCCTGGCGGCCAGCGGCGCAACTTGAGCAGATGGCGGGCGTCGCAACGGGTGCTCGACAAGGGCATGGCCGCCCGATAATCGCCCGATAACCGCCCGATAGCCCCCTCGGATCACGACAGCGATCTGCAAGCAGCATGCAAAGCATCATCGTCGACCCCGCATCCAAGTCCCTCACCGAGCGCTTCGCGCTGGTGAAGGCCGCCAACCGCCGGCGCGGGCGCTTCCCGGAGGGCTGCGTCACCATCGTCGAATCCGCGGATGCCGCGCGCGCGGGCCGGGATGAACAGCGCAAGCTGCAACCCGCGGTAGTCTACGGGCCGTCCAGTTCCTCGGAGGGACAACGGCTTTACTACTTGGTGAAGTGGCTATAAGCGCTCGCCAGGTTCGGATACCCCCCACCGCACATCCGAAGCACCGTTGATACAGGTCAGACGTGCCGCTCGGCACGTTGCGGATATTCAACGCCCGTGCGCGTGCATGGGACCAGACTCATGAGCCGGTGCAGCGCTGACGGCGGTCTGTCGAATGCCGCCGGAGAGGGAGTGCTGCGCGTCGCCGCTGGTCGGCTGCCGCGGCAAGCCAGCCGCAACCGCTATCTCGAAAGGGTCGTTCCCATGTCTTCGCAACCCCTGCGCATCGTCGTCATCGGCGGCTCCGCCGCCGGCCCCAAGGCCGCCGCCAAGGCGCGCCGGATGGATGAGTTCGCCGATATCACACTGATCCAGCGCGAGCCTGACCTGTCCATGGCCTCCTGCGGCTTTCCGTACTATGTCGGCGGCACCTTCGACGACCGCAACCTGCTGATCTGTACGCCGGCCGGCATCGTCCGCGACCCCAACTTCTACGGCAAGGCCAAGGCGATCAAGGCGCTGGTAGAGACCGAGGCCGTGCGCATCGATCGCAAGGCGCACGCCGTCACCTACGAGCACCTGCCCACCGGCGAGCAGCAGACCATCGCGTATGACCGGCTGGTGATCGCCACCGGCGCGAGCCCGGTCTGTCCGAACGCCCCCGGCTTCGAGCTGGAGGGTGTCATGACCCTGCACTCCATGGCGGACGCCGATGCCCTGCGCGCCGTGCGCGACGAGCGCAAGGCGGCCAAGGCAATCGTCGTGGGCGGCGGTCTGATCGGCTTCGAGGTCTGCGAGGCCCTGCGCCTGGCCGGCATCGACACCACGGTCGTCGAGAAGACCGACCAGATCCTGCCGTTCCTGGACCGGGAGCTGGCCAAGCTGGTGGAGAATCATGTCCGCGCCAACGGACCGGACATCATCGTCAACAACGGCGTTGCCGAGTTTCTCGGCGATGCTGAGGGCAAGCTCACCGGGGTCAAGCTCGACAACGGCACCGAGCTGCCCTGTCAGGTGGCGGTCATCGCCGTCGGCGTGCGTCCCAACATCGGGCTGGCCGTTGCGGCGGGGATCGAGATCGGCGAGCAGGGCGGCATCCTGGTCAACGAGCACATGCAGACATCGGACCCGGACATCTACGCCGTCGGCGACTGCGTCGAGTGCAAGTCGCTGATCACGGGCCACCAAGTCCGCGCCCCCTACGGCGACATCGCCAACCTGCAGGGGCGGGTCGCCGGTCAGAACGTCATCCATCCAGGCAGCGCCCGCTTCCCCGGCGTGACGCAGACCGGCATCTGCAAGATCTTCGACTTCACGGTCGGCATCACGGGGCTCTCCGAGCACCGCGCCCGCGCGCTCGGGCTCGACGACATCGAGACCGCGACCATCTCCGGACTCGATATCCCCGTGTTCATGAAGGGCAAGCTCCTGGTCAGCAAGCTGATCGCCGAGCGCGGCTCGGGGCGGATCATCGGCTACCAGTGCATCGGCCCCGGCGACGTCAGCAAGCGCGTCGCCACCGTGGCAATGGCGATCCGCGGCCAGCTCACCGTCGACGACCTGGTCAACGCGGACCTGCCCTACGCCCCGCCCTACTCGCTGGCCCTCGATCACGTCATCGTCAACGCCCAGGTGCTCGAAAACAAGCTGGCGGGCAGGATGCAGGGGATCTCGGTGCGGGACGTGAAGCTGCGTGTGGACCACGAGGCCGATTGCTTCATCCTCGATACCCGCAGCCCCGTGGAGTTCGAAGAGACACGCCTCGGCATCGGCGAGACCCTGATCCCGCTCGGCGCCCTGCGCGAGCGCCTGGGCGAGCTGCCGCAGGACAAGGACAAGGAGATCATCCTCTATTGCAAGATCTCGCTGCGCGGCTACGAGGGTGCGGCGATCCTTCAGGCCCACGGCTGGCGCAACGTCAAGGTCATGGAGGGCGGCATCATGGCCTGGCCCTATCCAAAGGAGAAATAGCCCGCACCCGGCCGGCGGCCGACGTCCTTCACGACGGCGGCCGGCCCTCGCCCAAGGGCCGCCAGGCCGAGCGCATGGCACTCGAGGCGGGACGTGTCACCGAGATCGGCATCTGAGAATCGGGCTCTTTCGGCTCGGGCAAGCGTTCCTTCTTGCCCGCGGCAGCGCGGAGGTATATATTTCCGATATATACCATCTATCCGGGGAGAAGGCGATGAGCACAACCGCCAAGCTCTTCATGAACGGACGCAGCCAGGCCGTGCGCCTGCCCGCGGAGTTTCGGTTCGAGGGCACCGAGGTCTTCATCGAGCGGCAGGGCGACGCCGTTGTTCTGCGCGCCAAGCCCGTCGGCTGGGACGACTTTTTCGCCGCCAACCCGCGGACGCCAGACGACTTCCTCGCGGATCGCGAGCAGGAGCCGCCCCAGGAGCGGGACTGGACCGATGCGCTGGATGCTTGACACCAACACCGCCAGCTACGTCATTCGCCGCCGGCCGCCCGCGGTCAAGCGGCGCTTCGACGCGGCCGGGCACGGCAACCTCGCCATCTCCGTCGTGGTGCTGGCGGAACTGCTGTATGGCGCCGAGCTCCATCCGACGCGAGGTGACGACATCCGCGCCGACATCGAGGACTTTCGCCGTCGCCTTGCAGTGGTCCCCTGGTCCGAGGCCGCCGCCGCCCACTACGCGCAGCTCCGCGCGAAGCTGCGCAAGTTCGGCACGCCGATCGGCAACATGGACCTGCTGATCGCCGCCCATGCCCGTGCCCAGGGCGCGGTGCTGGTCACCAACAACCTCGGGGAGTTTCGCCGGGTGCAAGGATTGGCGCTGGAGAACTGGCTGATGGAGGGAGACGGGTCGGCTTAGCCGCACCTTGGGCAGAGCGCCTGATCCCGGCGTCGCTTGCGGTTCGCCGTGCCGGCGGCATCACGTTGGATGCGAGCCTCGATCATGGCCTCGCGCAGGGGCTTCCCGCCGTGGGAGCGGCGTCCTCGCCGCGACACGGTGCCGATCGCGCCGAGGACGGCGCTCCCACAGCGGCGGCCCCACTGGCCATGGAAGGCGTTCCGTCCGCCTCCGCGCATCCCGGAGTCAGAAGAGCTTCGCGGGCTCTACGCTCGCTGCCAGGCGGCGGGGACACCGCGGGGATTGTCTGGCGGTGATCCGCCCGCATGCTTCGTCCATCCCGGTAACCTGGAAGCATGAATGGACGAGCATTCTGGCCCCGCCCTGGAGGTCCTCGGCCTCGGCAAGTCCTACGCCGAGGGCCGCCGGCGCCGCACCGTGCTGCGGGACGTCGGCTTCGACGTCGCCGCCGGCGAGTGCGTGGCCCTGCTCGGACGCTCGGGCTCCGGCAAGTCCACCCTGCTCAACCTGCTGGCGGGCATCGACCGGCCGGACACCGGCGAGGTGCGCATCATGGGCCGCAGCGTCACCGGCATGGGCGAGCCGGAGCTGACCCTGCTGCGGCGCCGGCACATCGGCTTCATTTACCAGTTCTTCAACCTGATCCCGACCCTGACCGTCGCGGAGAACCTGGCCCTGCCGCTGGAGCTGAACCGGATGCCGGCGGCGCGGCGGCGCGAGCGGATCGCGGAACTGCTCGGCAAGGTCGGGCTCGACGGGCGCGAGGGCGCCTTCCCGGACCAGCTCTCCGGCGGCGAGCAGCAGCGCGTGGCCATCGCCCGGGCCATCATTCACGAGCCCTCGCTGGTGCTGGCGGACGAACCCACCGGCAACCTGGACGCCCACACCGGCCACCGGGTGCTGGAGCTGCTGTCGCATCTGTTTCGCGACGAGGGCCACACGCTGATCCTCGTCACCCACAGCCGCGAGGTGTCGGCCATCGCCGACCGCATCTTCGCCGTCGAGGACGGCCAGCTCACCGAGCGCACGGAGGCGCTGTCCTGGTGAGTCGAGGCCCGGGGACCCGCGTCGTTGGGGCGCTGGACGCCGTCCGCCTGCCGCCGGCGCTGCTCACCGCGAGCCGGCGCTACCTGACCCGCCACCCCTGGCAGACCTGGCTGTCGATCATCGGCATCGCGCTCGGCGTCGCCGTGGTCATCGCCGTGGACCTCGCCAACGAGAGCGCGCGGCGCGGCTTCCGGCTCTCGGTGGAGCAGGTGGCGGGGCCGGCGACCCACCAGATCCGCGCCGCCGACGGCCGCATCCATGACGCCACCTACACGCGGCTGCGCCTGGCGCAGGGCCTCGACCTGGCCACGCCGGTCATCGAGGCGCCGATGCGCGTCGGCGAGCGCAGCCTGACCCTGCTCGGCCTGGACCTGATCGCCGCGGCGCCGATGCGCCCGGACCTGCTGGCGGCGGGCGCGGGGGGTGCCGATGCGCGCTCGGCCAGGGCGTGGGCCACGGCGCTGATCGCATTGCTGGCGGAGCCGGACACGCTGCTGCTGTCCGCGGCGGATGCCAAGGCCATCGGCGCCGCCCCCGGTGACGAGATCACGGTCGGCATCGGCAGCGGCGAACGGCGCATGCGCGTCGCGGCGGTGCTGCCAGATCAACAGGGCCAGACACTCGGCGGACTTGCGGTCACCGACATCGCCACGGCGCAGGAGGTGACCGGCAGCATCGGCACCGTCGAGCGCATCGACCTGATCCTCACCGACGCCCAGGCCGATCGCCTCGCCGCCGCGCTGCCCACCGGACTGCGGCTCACCACCACCGCCCAGCGCACCAACGCGCTGGCGCAAATGACCCGCGCCTTCCACACCAATCTCACGGCCATGAGCCTGCTGGCGATGCTGGTGGGCGGCTTCATCGTCTACAACACCATGACTTTCGCGGTGCTGCAGCGCCGGTCGTTGCTGGGCACGCTGCGCATGCAGGGCGTCACCCGCGGCCAGCTCTTCGCGCTGGTGCTGCTGGAGACGCTGGTGCTCGCGGCCATCGGGTCGCTGCTGGGCGTGCTGATGGGCATCGCCGTGGGCGCCGGCCTGGTGCAGCTCGTCACCCGCACCATCAACGACATCTACTTCCAGCTCAACGTGCGCAGCCTGCACCTGGACTGGCTCTCGCTGATCAAAGGCGTCGGACTCGGCGTTGGCGTGACCCTGATCGCGGGGCTCGGCCCGGCGCTGGAGGCGGCGCGCTCCCAGCCGCGGGACGTGATCCGCCGCACCCTGGTGGAACAGCGCGGGCAGCGGCTGCTGCCCTGGCTGGCGCTGGCGGGGCTGGTGCTCATCGGCCTCGGCGTCGGGCTGGTCCCGCTCTCCGGGCGGTCGATGACCTGGGGCTTTGTCGCGCTCTTTCTGATCATCGTCGGCGCGAGCCTCGGCATGCCGCTGCTGGTGCGGGTGCTGGCGGTCGCGACGACGCCGCTGTTTGGCGGGCTCTTCGGCAGCGTCGGGCGACTCGCCGCGCGTGGCATCACCGCGTCAATCACCCGCTCCGGGCTCGCCGTGGCGGCGCTGGCCGTCGCCGTGGCGGCCACCGTCGGCGTCGGCATCATGATCGGCAGCTTCCGCGTCAGCGTCTCCGACTGGCTGGAGCACACCCTCACCAGCGATATCTATATCGCCACGGAGCCGGGCGGCGGCGGGGGCACCGACACATCCTTGCCGCCCGCGCTGGCGGACGAGCTGCTGGACCTGCCCGGCGTCGCGGCCGTGAGCCAGGGCCGCCGGCGGCCGGTGGAGACGCGCACGGGGCAGATGTCCATGCTCGCGCTCACCTCCAGTGCCGGCACACCGCGGGGGTTCAACTTCAGAGGCGAGACGGCCGAGAACCTCTGGCAACGCTGGCGAGCGGGCGAGTTGGCCCTGGTCTCCGAGCCCTACGCGTATCGCCAGGGCGTCGGCGTCGGCGACCGACTGGAGCTCTTCACCACCCAAGGCTGGCACGGCTTCGAGATCGGCGGCGTGTTCCAGGACTACGGCAGCGAGAGCGGCACGGTGATCCTGTCGAAGCCGGTCTACGCCAAGCTCTGGGCGGACCCGGGCGTCTCGTCCATGGGCATCGTGCTGGCCGACGGCGCCGACGCGGACGCCGTCGAAGCGCGCGTGCAGGCCATCGCCGCGCGCCTCACGCCACCGGCCGCGGTGCAGACCAACCGGGGCATCCGCGCGTTGTCACTGGCAATCTTCGACCGCACCTTTACCATCACCGAGGTCTTGCGGCTATTGGCCATCGGCGTCGCCTTCGTCGGGATACTGAGCGCGCTGATGGCGCTGGAGCTGGAGCGCGCCAAGGACTACGCGGTGCTGCGCGCCACCGGCATGACCCGCGGACAGCTCAGACTCCTGATCCTGCTGCAGACCACGCTCATGGGTACGGCGGCGGGGCTGCTGGCCATTCCGCTGGGCCTGGCCATGGGCGACCTGCTGATCGAGGTGATCAACCTGCGCTCTTTCGGCTGGACCATGCCCCTGCGCATAACGCCGGATACCTTGGCCGCCGGCGTGCTGCTGGCATGGGTGGCGGCGATGCTCGCCGGCGCTTACCCCGCGCTGCGGGCCGCCCGTGCCGCGCCGGCGCAGGCGTTGCGGGAGGAGTAGCGCCGCGGTGACGGCCACCGATCTGTGCAGATCGCCAGCGCAGCCGGTGCGCGAGCGTTCGCCGGCGCCCAGGGAAAACCCGCTTTTAAGCCTAGGTGAACATCCTGTTTCGATCCGACCCCTTTGCAAGCGGGGGGCCGATCACATACGGAAGCTCTCAAGCAGCGCTGACGCATCAGTGCTTCACTGCGGTATTCGGCTCGCTGGCACTGTCGTGTATCCTTCCGCCCCAACGGCCGGCGGCGGTGCAGGTGGCGCTGACAGGCGTTCCCGGCGGGTTGCGGCTTCGTGCTTTTCACCAAAACCAGAGGCGAGTGAGCGACGATGGCAGACGACAAGCAGGTCGTAACCAAGAAGACCGCGAAGAAGAAGGCGACGACGAAGAAGGCGGCGGCGACTGCCGCGGCACCGACACCGACACCGGCACCGGTGACGAAGAAGACTGCGGCGACCGCGGCAGCGGCCACGGCCCCCGTCACCAAGAAGACGGCGGCCAAGAAGACCGTGGCGAAGAAGGCGGTCACCAAGAAGGCCACCGCGTCCGCGAGTCCGCAGCCGCCGCTGCCGGACCGTGCGGTAACCTTGAAGCCGGTTGCGGAGGTGACGCCTGAGGAGCGCTACCGGATGATCCAGGAGGCCGCCTACTACCGCGCCGAGCGGCGCGGCTTTCAGCCCGGTCACGACGAAGAGGACTGGGCCGCCGCGGTCGCCGAGATCGATGCAATGCTGCACCGCGACGACTGAGGCTCGCTGTCACCGAACTGCCGAACGGCTCGCGGCGCTCACCGCGCCGCGCGGCTCGCTGTATGTATACCGAACGAGCCACCGACGTGACGACGCCCTACCTCGCCACCCCCGAAGCCACCGACGTCGACCCCGCGGTGCTGCGCGAGCGCTTCATGGCGGAGGGGCTGGACCACGACGCGCTGGCCCCGGACCCCTTCATGCAGTTCCAGCGCTGGTACCGGCAAGCCATCGACGCGCGCCTGCCCGAGCCAAACGCCATGTCGCTCGCCACCGTAGACGCCGATGGCCAGCCAAGCCTGCGTACCGTGCTGCTCAAGCTCTACGACGCCGACGGCTTCGTCTTCTTCACCAACTACGAGAGCCGCAAGGCCCGCGAGATGGACCACAACGACCGGGTCGCCCTGCTGTTCCCGTGGGTGGCGCTGGCACGGCAGGTCCAGATCCTCGGCCGCGCCACCCGCATCCCGACCGCGGAGTCGCTCAGGTACTTCATGACCCGCCCGCGCGGCAGCCGCCTCGGCGCCTGGTCCTCGCCGCAGAGCCAGGTCATCAGTTCACGCTCCCTGCTGGAGGAAAAGGTCGCGGAAATGAAGCGTCGCTTCGGCGACGGCGAGATCCCGCTACCCCACTTCTGGGGCGGCTATCGGGTGGTGCCGTCCAGCATCGAGTTCTGGCAAGGGCGCGAGAGCCGGCTGCACGACCGCTTCCGCTACGACCGCGACGAGGATGGGTGGAGGATCGAGCGGCTGGCGCCCTGAGCGGTGCATGGCGCCTGTCGCTCCCGGCAACGCGGGTGCGGCGGTGGCATACGCCGAGGGCAATGCCCCATGTCTCGCGCAGCGGACACCGCGCCGCGACGTCATTGTCGTCCTCGTTGTGCCTCGCCGGCCACCGCGCGGGACGCACCCTGACACCGTCCAACCGCTCTTTCTAGGATGAACCCTGTCGGCACTCGCGCGCCAGACCTCGGCCCCTGTCGGTCGGGCCGACGCCAGGAGGCCCGACGCCGCGCCTCGCGCCCGCGTCGGGCTTCGCTGCTGCTCAGCTCGACCTACCGGTCACTCAGCCCGACCGACTGCACGGCGCGACATCGTTAGCATGGAGCGCAACGACATCACCGGCCTGATCCTCGCCGGCGGCGCCGGGCGGCGCATGCGCGGTCGGGACAAGGGCCTCGTCGAGCTCCACGGCCGCCCGCTCGCGGCCTGGACCGCCGACAGGCTACGCCCGCAGGTGGGACGGCTCTGGATCAGCGCCAACCGCAACGCCGAGCACTACGCAGCATTGGCCGAGCGGGTGATCCCCGACCGGCTCGACGGCTACCAAGGCCCCCTCGCCGGGATCGCCGCCACACTGGCCGTCATCGAGACGCCTTGGCTCCTCACCTGCCCCTGCGACACGCCGCTGCTGCCCGCTGACCTGTGCACCTGCCTCGCCGCGGCCCTCGCCGCCGACCCCGACGCGGATCTCGCCATCGCCGCCGACACCGAGCGCCAGCACCCGCTGCACGCCTTGCTGCCGGCGCGCCTGGCGCCCGGACTCGACGCCTACCTCGCCGATGGCGGGCGCAGCGTGCGCGGCTGGCTCGCCGGGCTGAGGCCCGTGGTCGTCACCTTCGACGCCGCGCACCACGCCTTCGACAACATCAACAGCCCGGCGGACATCGCGTCGCTAACGGCCGCATCAGGCTCGGCTGCGCCCTGACGGCCACGCGCGGGTTGGGCGGTTCCATGGCTTCTGGCGCGGCTTGATCCTGGCTCTCGCCGCCGAGAGCCTGAGCCAAGGCAAGAGCGAAGCTTAGACCTGGAAAGAGCAGTTGACCGCTTCCAATCGCATCGAAATGCCCGCGGCTGTTGGATTCGCGCTAGACGCTGCACGTCACCTGCTGGGTGAACGCCGCTACGGCCGCCATGGCACGCCCCGCGCGGCGCCTGGCTTCGTTACAACTCGTTGGAAAAGGAGACGGGGTCAAGAGACGGGGTCAGGTCTTGCAATCACGCACTATGCTTGATTGCAAGACCTGACCCTGGGTGTGCTTGATTGCAAGACCTGACCCTGGGTGTGTGACCCTGGGTGTGCCCATTCCGACGGGGTGAAGCCGAGGATGCACCGCAGCACGATCAGCGCGATGGGCTTCTCGTAAACCGCGGGCAGGACGGCCTCGGGCCGTAACCGCTGGAAGTTTCCGGTAGCCCGCTTCAGTGCCTCGTAGCCGTCATCGAATACGGGAAAC
>NZ_JAJDNQ010000164.1 GCF_022340605.1 Thiohalocapsa sp. | reverse complement strand
CCGGCATCTTGCCGGCCACCGGGAGCGCCGACGTCTCGCCGGCATAGTCGATCGGCAGCGTACCGCTGGTTTAGGAGCATCGGGGTGCATTCGCGGTTTGGGGCGACTGAACAGGATGTTCCCGTCCCAGGGGCGAGACGCCCCTGGTCCCAGTTGCCGGCAGGATGCCGGCGCTCCCAGATGCCGGCGCTCCCGGTTGCGGCGCCGGGGCGGGGGAACAATCTCCGTGAGAAGCCCCCGCACCCGCGAGACTTCGAGCACCGCCCATGCCCTCTCAGCTCAGCCTGTTCGACACGGCCCTGCCTGCGCCCGCGGTGGATGACAATACTGGCGTTCGGCCCGGGCCATCCGCCGGCACGGTCGAGCCGGCAACCGCGCCGGCCGAGCTGGCCGCGCTCGCGGCGCAGTTGCCGCCGGGCCTCAGGCTCGGTACTTCCAGCTGGTCGTTCCCTGGCTGGGCCGGGCTGATCTACGCCGGCACAGCCACCAAGACCGTGCTGTCGCGGGACGGGCTGACGGCCTATGCACACCATCCCCTGCTCGGCACCGTCGGCGTGGACAGCGGCTTCTATGCACCGCTGGATGCCCGCCGGCTCGCCCGCTGGGCGCTGCAAGTGCCGGCGGATTTTCGCTTTCTGGTGAAGGCGCCGGCCGTGGTCACCCAGCGGTTCGTGCGCGAGCGCGACGGCCGTTGGCGGCACAATCCAACCTTCCTGGACGTGGAGACCGCGCTGCGGCAGGCGGTGGAACCCTACACGGCGGCATTGGGCGAGCGCGCCGGCGTGCTGTTGTTCCAGTTTCCGCCGCAAGGACGCAACACCAATCCACGGCGCTTCGCCGAGGACCTGTACCGCTTCCTGAAGCGCCTGCCCGCGGGGCCGGTGTATGCGGTGGAACCGCGCGATGCGGACCTGCTGACACCGGACCTCGCCGCCGCGCTGCATCACGGCGGCGCGGTGCCCTCCCTCGCCTGCCATCCGCGCCTGCCGGAGTTGACCGCGCAACGGGAGCTCTTCGCGGTGCAGCCGGCGACAGACCCGCTGGTGATCCGCTGGCTGCTGCGCCGCAACCGCGGTTACGACGAGGCGCGCGACCTGTACGACCCCTTCGACCGGCTTGCGGAGCCGGACCCGGACACCCGCCAGGCCATCGCCGCGCTCGTGTCCGCCGCGCTCGCCCAGGGACGGGAGGTCTTCGTCATCGTCAACAACAAGGCCGAGGGTTCCTCGCCGCTCAGCGTGATCGAGCTGGCGCAGGCGCTAGTGCGCTAGTGCTTCGACGCGGAAATTCCGAGACCCGGCTCCCTCGTTGTCGTTGTCGTTGTCGTTGTCGTAATCGGAGCCCTAAGGAACGATTTAAAAACGACTGAAACGTTGCGGAAGTAGGACACAACTTTCCCTGCGTTTAGTAACCTGCCCTGCCTGCAAGCTGCCCTGTTGGAGTTGATCCGATGCCCAACACGCTGCAAACCGTGCTTGGCTGCGCCCTCGCGCTCACCATCACCCTCGCCTCACCCATCGCCCTCGCTGCCGAGCCCGGCTTCGACGACACGACCATTGAGCAGATCCACTACCCGGACTGGTTCAAGGACAGCTTCCTCGATCTCCCGGACGATGCGGCCATGGCCGCGGACGCCAGCAAGCAGGGGCTGTTCCTGTTCTTTGCCACCCAGGGCTGCTCCTACTGCCACCTGTTCCTCGAAAAGAGCCTGGGCGATCCGGCCATCGCCGCGCGGCTGCGCGAGCACTTCGACGCGATCGGGCTGGAGATCTTCTCCGATGCCGAGCTGACGGACTTCGCGGGCAACTCGACACGAGTGAAAGCCTTTGCGGTGGCCGAGGGCGTGGAGTTCGCGCCGACCCTGCTGTTCTACGACACCTCGGGCGAGCCGTTGCTGAAGCTCACCGGCTATTACGGCCCGGAGCGCTTCCGGCAGGTACTGAGATATCTCATCGACGGCCATGACAAGGAGATGAGCCTGCACGACTACCTCCAGCAGCATAGCGGCGCCGCCGGCAACGCAGCGGCGGCCTGGAGCCTGCCGAAAGACCCGCTGTTCGAGCCGCCGCCCTACGCACTGGCCCGCAACCGGATGCCCGCGGAGCGACCCCTGCTGGTGATCTTCGAGGGGAAGGACTGCGGCGGCTGCGGACGCTTCCACCGTGAGGTGTTGGGGGACGACACCATTCGGGAGCGGCTCGCCGGCTTCGACGTCGTGCGCCTCGACGCCGACGACACCACCGCCCCGGTGCTGACACCCGCCGGCGCACGCACCACGCCCGGCGACTGGTACGCCGAGCTCGGGTTCACACAGCTCCCGGCGCTGGCCTTCTTCGCCGAGAACGGCCGCCAGGTGCTCACCACCGACGCCCTCGTGCTCCAGGGCCGCATGCAAAACAGCCTCGGCTTCGTCAGCGAGCGCGCCTATGAAAAGGGCTGGAACTACCAGCGCTACGCCCGCAGCCAGGCGCTGGCGCGCGCCCGCGCGGCGGAGTAGCCCGGCCCGCAGCCGTCGCGGCGGGGACGCCGCTCCCACATCAGCGCGGCGAGATGCGGCGGGCGCGTCGTGGGAGCGCCGTCCCCGGCGCGATAATACGCGCCCGATCGCGGCGGGGACGCCGCTTTGCCCTGATAGCGGGGCCGCCGCGGCGTCCTATGCTTTCGGTAAGGGCGCGCGCCGCCGCATGCCGCGCGCGCCACGCCACCGAACCGCGGGGACCCAGCTATGCCCGACCCCAAGCCGCCCGACGATCAACGGTCCTTATCCCAATTGACGGCCGACGGCGGCCCGCCGTGGCTCAAGTACGTCCTCGCCGGCATCGCGCTGCTGGTGATGGCGAGCGTGCTGGATCAATTCGCACCGCCACCGCCCAGGGCGCTCAGCTATACGGCCTTCAAGCAGGCGGTGCGCGAGGACCGGGTGGCGGAGGTGACCTTCACCGGCGATCAGATTCAGGGCCGTTTCCTGCCGGGCAAGGCGCCGGCGCCGCAGGTGGAGCCGGGTGAGGTTTCGGCGCCGGAGCCGATGGCGGAGCGCAGCCCCGACACCGGCGGAAGTGAGCCCGCCGGCGGCGTGGCATTCACCAGCCTCAAGCCGCAGGTGAGCGACCCGAAGCTGCTGGAACTGCTGGAGCAGCACCACGTCGAAGTCACCGCGGCACCGGCCGGCGAGGGCGACCTCGGCCACGCCCTGATCGCGATCATCCCGTGGATCCTGATCCTCGGCCTCTTCCTCTTCGTCAGCTACCGTATGCAGCAGAAGCTCATGGGCGGGGAGTCGGGCGGCCCGTTCGGCTTCGGCAAGTCCGGCGCCAAGCGCTTCCGCACCGAGGACGTCAAGGTGCGTCTCAACGACGTCGCCGGCCTCGCCAACGCCAAGGCGGACTTGGCCGAGATCATCGGCCACCTGGCCGACCCGCAGCGCTTCCACGCCCTCGGCGCCACGATCCCCAAGGGCGTGCTGCTGATCGGCCCGCCCGGCACCGGCAAGACGCTGCTCGCCCGCGCCGTGGCCGGCGAGGCGGGCGTGCCCTTCTTCAGCATCTCGGGGTCGGAGTTCGTGGAGATGTTCGTCGGCGTCGGCGCCGCCCGCGTGCGCGACCTGTTCGACTCCGCCAAGAAGTCCGCGCCCTGTGTGATCTTCATCGACGAGATCGACGCCGTCGGCCGCTCCCGCGGCGCCGGCCTTGGCGGCGGCCACGACGAGCGCGAGCAGACCCTGAACCAGATCCTGAGCGAGATGGACGGCTTCGAGCCCCACGAGGACGTGGTGGTGCTCGCCGCCACCAACCGCCCGGACGTGCTGGACGCGGCGCTGCTGCGCCCCGGGCGCTTCGACCGCAAGGTCTACCTGGAGCTGCCGGACCGTAAGGCGCGCCGCGCCATCCTGGACATCCACGCCCGCAAGATCCCGCTGGCGGACGACGTGGATCTGGACCTGGTCGCCGGGCGCACCATCGGCTTCTCGGGTGCCGACCTCGCCAACCTGGTCAACGAGGCGGCGCTCCTCGCCGGGCGCCGGCAGCAGCGGCAAGTGACCATGGATCTGTTCGCCGAGGCACGCGACAAGATCGTGCTGGGCGCCGAGCGCGAGCAGGCCATCGGCGACGACGAGCGCCGGCTCATCGCCGTACACGAGTCCGGCCATGCGCTCATGGCCTGGCTGCTGCCGCATACCGATCCGTTGGACAAGGTCACCATCATCCCCCGCGGCCAGGCGCTGGGCGTCACGGAGCAGATCCCGGAAGAGGAGCGCCACACCTACACGCAGAGCTACCTGCGCGATCGCATCGGCGTCATGCTCGGCGGGCGCATCGCCGAGCAGCTCGTGTTCGGCGAGGTCACCACCGGCGCCGAGTCGGACCTGGAAGAGGCCACCAAGCTCGCCCGGCACATGGTGAGCCGCTGGGGCATGAGCGAGGCCATCGGCCCGGTCGCCTTCCCGCGCGGGCACGAGCACGTGTTCCTCGGCCGCGAGCTGGCCGAGGCACCCGAGTTCAGCGACACCACGGCGCTGCGCATCGACGAAGAGATCAAGGCCCTGATCGTCGCCGTCGAGGCCGAGGCCACCGCGCTCATGCGCAAGCACCGCCCGGCGCTGGAGCGCCTGGCCGAGCGGCTGTTGGAGGCCGAAACCCTGGACCGCACCGAGATCGAGGCGCTGCTAAAGCAGGCCACCCAGGCGAACAGCAAAGCGCTGCGCGCCGCGGCCGTGTCATGACCCCACCGCCGTGAGCCCTACCGGTGAGGCGCAAGCCGAAGGCCCCGGAGCCCGCCGCCCCGGTGTGCCGGCTTCGGTGGTGATTTGGACTTCGCGCTGGGCCGCCGAAAGATGGAGACCGCCCTGCTGCCGCTGTGCTGCCGGCACCGGGGGCTGCGCATATTCCCTCGCCGGCCAACAGGTGCCGGAGGCGAGCGGGCTGATGGCGCCGCCAACCCTGCGCCGCGACCTCCCGCCGGACCCTCGACATCGCCGAGCAGCTCGCCGAACGCGACCCGGAGTCCGCGCAAGCGGTGCGGGGCGTCTGGATCGGATATCAGCGCATGGCCGTGATCGCCGAGCAGCGCGGCCAACCCGAGGCGGCCGACTGGTGGCAACGGGCGCTGGACCAGGCGCCCCGGATGCAGCGCGACGGCACCCTGGCCGAGCGGTACCAGGCACTCATCGACCACGCCCGCCGCGCCCTCGCCCGCGTCAAGGGCAAGGACCAGGGCTGACGCCGGCCCTCGACTGGCTTCCAGGCTCCAAAGACCGGGCAGACATTCGTCGACCGCCAGCCGGAGCGCGTCTCGGCGCAGGATGGGCAAAGCGCAACGTGCCCATCTTTCAGGCTAAGGCGCAACGGTGTTCTTATGGACTTTGCCGTCTTTCATGATCACCAGGAAGTTCCTGGCCGCATCCGCCACCAGCGACAGGTCGTCGAGGGGATTTCCGTCCACCAGCAGGAGATCAGCCAGCGCGCCCTCCTCGACCACGCCGAGCCTGCCGCAGTAGGGGCTGCGCGGACCCGAGAGCGCAAGCAGCTCGGCATTGTCCGCGGTGGCCATGCGCAGCGCCTTGGCCGGCGCATACCAGCGCGTCATGGCGGCGAGCTTGCGCCCTGGCGGGCGGCGTTCTTGGCATTGAACAGGATGTCGGTGCCCCAGGCCGTCTTGATGCCGAGTTGCTTGGCGAGTTGATAGGCGCGATCCGTACCGGCGTACATTTCCAGCTCCTTGCGTCGACTCGCCGAGCCGTCGGGAAAGGCCGAGGGCTGGTCGTCGATGAACGGCTGCAGGCTCCACCAGAGCAAGGGCACCGTGCCGGGGAGTTCCTGTTCAGCCCCGAAACCATCGCTGCCGCCCGCAACTACGCCGAGCTGGCGCGCGCGCTGCCGTACCTGCGCCCGCCGCGCATCGATGACGTACGCGATCTGACCGCGACCGCGCTCGGGTTCTCGGGCTGGATGCTGCCGCCGCGCTTGATGGAGCGGCTGCCGGCGTGGGCGCAGCAACCCGTCGCCGGACAGGTCGTTTGGAAATGGGGCATGCTGGTGGCGAGCCTTGCACTGGCGCTCACCGTGCTGAACCTGTTCGCCGACCGGCCCGTCCGCATCGGCGATCTGATCCGCTTCGATGAGCGCCATGGCGAGGGCTGGAATCCCGTCGGCCGGGTCGAGGCCATCGGCTTGCGCTCCACCAAGATCCGTCAGTTCGACCGCTCGCTGATCACCATCCCGAATGCCGATCTGGCCGAGCGCAATATCGTCAATCTCAGTGCCTGCGAGCGCTTCCTGCTGCACCAGCGCTTGGCGCTGCGCCACGAGACCAGCGCCGACCAGCTGCGCTGGCTGCTCGTCCAGCTGCGCGAGCTCTTGCACGGCCACCCGATGACCATCCACACCGCCGACGACCCGATCCGGGTGCGCTTTATCGGCTTTCGCGACCATGCCCTCAGCGTCGATCTGCGCGCCTATATCCGCACCACCGCCTATTCGGAATTCCTCGCCATTCAGGAAGACATCATGCTGCGGGTGATGGCGTGCGTGAAGCAGGCGGGCACAGCCTTTGCCTTGCCGGCACAGACGCTGTACATGACCCGCGACAACGCGCTCGATACGCCTGGGCGCGATGCCGCCGAGCAAAGCGTGCGCGAATGGGCGGCGGCCCACGCGCTGCCCTTTCCGGACATGGACGAGGCACACCGCAAGCGCATCACCGACACACTCGACTATCCGCCGGAGGGATCGCCGAGCGCAAAACGGGGGTAACGGTTGTGTTTGCGGCGGTTCGATGGCGCGTGTGAGGAGACACAGAACCGAGACGCGGCGCGGGTTGGAACGGGCTTCAGGCCGCCGTACGGGTCCGACGGCGCCGCGCGGTTCTGGTATGTTCCCTTTCACAGGGCCAGCGACTGACGGGGACGACCGCACCCATGAAGGCCATGATCCTCGCCGCCGGGCGCGGCAACCGCATGCGACCGCTGACGGACCACACGCCGAAGCCGCTGCTGATGGCGGGCGGACGGACGCTGATCGAGCACCAGATCGTGACGCTCGCCGCGGCAGGCTTCACCGAGCTGGTCATCAACCACGCGCACCTGGGCGAGCAGATCGAGGCGCACCTGGGCGATGGATCGCGGCACGGTGTCTCGATCCGGTACTCCGCGGAGGGCCATGGGAAGGCATTGGAAACGGGCGGCGGCATCTTCAAGGCGCTGCCGCTGCTCACCGACGGCAGCGCGCCCTTCCTGGTCACCAACGGCGATGTCTGGTGCGACTTCGACTACAGCCTGCTGTCCAACGGACAGGCCATCGCCGACGGCGACCTCGCGACCGTCGTGCTGGTGGACAACCCGGGCCACAACGCGACCGGCGACTTCGCGCTGGGGGCTGGCCGCGTCTCACGGGACGGGCTGCACAAGCACACCTTCGCCGGCATCGGCGTCTACCATCCGGACCTGTTCAGCAGCTGCGAGCCCGGCGCCTTTCCGCTGGCACCGTTGTTGTTCCGGGCCATGGACGCGGGCCGCGTCGGCGGGCTGCACCACGCCGGGCGCTGGCTCGACGTGGGGACGCCGGAGCGGCTCGCGGCCCTGGATCGACTGCTTTGCGAGGGGGCCGGCTGATGGCCGGTTGAACACCAACTGCGCGTTGGGGGCACGCCATGGGCCAGGACATCACCGACACCCGCTTCACCAGCGCCGACTTCGACGAGTTCGAGGCGCGGCTCAACGCGGAAACGGAGCTGCTCGCCAGATGGTTCGAGGACGACTGCTTCGCCGACACGCCGCGGGAGGGCGGCTTCGAGTTGGAGGCCTGGCTGGTGGATCGCCGCCACACGGCACCGGCGCCGGTCATCGAGGAGTTGCTCGCGGCTATAGACGACCCGCTGGTGGTGCCGGAGCTGGCGCAGTTCAACCTGGAGCTGAACGGCACCCCGGTGCGCCTGGCGGGCGACGCCCTGAGCCAGCTCGCCGCGGAGCTGACGAAAACGCTGATCCGGGTACGCGCCGCCGCTGCCAAGCTCGGCGCCAACGTGGTCACCTGCGGCATCCTGCCGACGCTGCGCCCGGAGCATCTCGTCGTGGCGCGGATGACGCCGCGCGAGCGCTACCGGGCGCTCAACGAGCAGATCCTGAGGCTGCGCGAGGGCGCGCCCATCTGGCTCGAGATCCACGGCGAGCAGCCGCTCACCATCGAGCAACAGGACGTGATGCTGGAGGCGGCGGCGACCTCGTTCCAGATCCATCTCAAGATGGGCGCCCGCGAGTCGGGGCGCATCTTCAACGCCGCCAAAATCCTGTCCGCGCCCATGGTGGCGCTCGCCGCCAACTCGCCCTTCCTGTTCGGCCGCGAGCTCTGGTGCGAGACCCGCATTCCGCTGTTCGAGCAGGCCGTCTCGGTGGGCGGCAGCCCGTTGCGCGAGCGGGTCAGCTTCGGCATCAACTATGCGCAGCAGACGGTGCTGGATGCCTTCCGCGCCAACATCCGCCGCTACCCGGTGCTGCTGCCGGACCTGATGGACGAGCCCATCGAGCGACTGGCGCACCTACGCCTGCACAACGGGACGATTTGGCGCTGGAACCGGCCGCTGATCGGCTTCGACGAACGCCCGGGGCATGACCCGGTCCCGCACCTGCGCCTGGAGCACCGCGTCGCCGCCGCGGGACCGAGCGTCGCGGACAACGTCGCCAACGCCGCCTTCTTCTTCGGCGCGGTGCATACCCTCGCCGCCGCCGAGGAGCCGCCGGAGCGGCGTATTTCCTTCCCGCAGGCGCGCACCAACTTCTACCTGGCAGCCGAGTATGGGCTGGATGCCGAGATCCGCTGGGACGACGTGCAGCGCGTGCCGCTGCCGGAGCTGATCCTCGAGCGCCTGCTGCCGCTCGCCCACGCCGGGCTCGAAGACCTCGGCATCGATCGTGCCGAGCGCGAGCACTGGCTCGGCATCATCGAGCAGCGCGTGCGTGTCAAGCGCACCGCCGCGCTCTGGCAGCGCGCCTGGGTGGCCCGCTACGGTCCGGACTGGGAGGGCCTCACAGAGGCCTACCTGGCGCGCCAGGCCACGGGTGTGCCGGTGCACGAATGGACGCTCGATCAATGAGGGGCTGGAGGCTAGTGCTTTGCTGCGGAAATTCCGAGACCGGGCTCCCTCGTGGTCGTGGTCGTAATCGAATATCCGGACGGTTGAAATCACGATTACGACAACGACAACGACAACGACCTGAGACGATCTCGGAACTTGTGCACTGGTGCACTAGCGCGTAGGTCGGGCCGACGCCAGGAAGCCCGACGATTGGGTGGTCGGGCGAGCGCGATGTCGGGCTTTGCTATCGCTCAGCCCGACTTACGGCGGATTCCTGCCCTGTCGCCAACCCGCGCCGCAACCGGCAGCCGGTCAATCCGAGTACCATCGACAGCGATCACCATCGCCCGCCGGCCTCCGCCCCGGGAGCCCGCACCACCACCAGAGAGCCAAGCCTTGTCTTTCGACGCCGACATGCCCGCCACCGCAGCCCCCGATTCACTCATCGAGCTGGACCACCTGCCGCCCGGCCTGCTCGACTGCGACGCCGCGACGCTGATCCGCCACCTGAACGGTCCGACCCTCATCCACCTGCCGGGCCAGCGTGAGCCGGCGCTGTTTCTGTCGGTGCTGATGCACGGCAACGAGACCGTGGGCTGGGAGGCAGTCCGCCGGCTGCTGCCGGACTTCGACGTGGGCGGCGGCGACCGCCCGCTGCCGCGGGCGCTGACCATCTTCATCGGCAACGTGCGCGCGGCCGCCGCCGGCGCGCGCCACCTGCCGGAGCAACCGGACTTCAACCGCGTCTGGCCGGGCTCGGAGCTGCCCGAGACGCCGATGCACGGCCTCATGCGGCAGGTGGTGGAGCGCATGGCCACGCGCGGGCTCTTCGCCAGCATCGATCTGCACAACAACACCGGCACCAATCCGCACTATGCCTGCGTCAACGTCGTCGACAATCGCTATCTGCACCTGGCGACGCTGTTCTCCCGCACCGTGGTTTATTTCACCCGCCCGCCCGGCGTGCAGTCCCTGGCCATGGCCCGGCTGTGCCCCGCGATCACCGTGGAGTGCGGCAAGGTCCGGGACCAGCGCGGCGTGGACCACGCGCTGGAGCTCATCGACGCCTGCCTGCACCTGGCGGACATACCCGAGACGCCGGTGCCGGCGCACGACATCGACCTCTTCCACACCGTGGCGCAGATGAAGGTGCCGGCGGACGTGGACTTTGCCTTCCCGCCGGCGCAGGCGCCGCTGGTGCTCTCGCCGACGCTGGATCACCTCAACTTCCGCGAGCTGCCGCCGGGTACCGCCTTCGCAAGCTGCCAAAGCGAGCAGCCGCCGCTCGATGTGCGCGACGAATGGGGCCGGGACGTGACCCGGCGCTACTTCGTCTGCGAGGACGGCGAGCTGCGCCTGCGGCTGCCGGTGATGCCCTCCATGCTCACCTGCGATGTGGACGTCATCCGCCAGGACTGCGTCGGCTATCTGCTGGAGCGCTACGACCAACACCTGCCCCCCCGCCGCTGAGTCCCGGCCCGCCCAAGCGAGCCCACAGCCAGAGCGCGGCGCGCTTGCCGGCCAGGTAGAGCGCCACGCCCAGCGCGTCGGCGGCGAAGTCCAGCACCGAGCCCTGCCGGTACGCGAGCTGCGCCTGCACCAGCTCGATCAATACCCCGTAGCCCAGCACCAGCGCGAGGCGCCAGGGCCTGGCGGCAGGCCCCGGCCAGCCCAGCTCCGACAGAACCGCCAGGACCGCAAAGGCCATTAGGTGGTTGGCCTTGTCCCAGCCGAAGCCCGTGGGGTCCGGCAGCGGGGCGAAGGCGAGGTAGGCGATGGCGAGCACGCAGGCCAGCAGGCCGAGCCGTGCGGCGCGCTGCACCAAGCGGACGATGGACAGCCGATACTTGGTCAATCCAGCATGCACGGCGCTCACGCAGACACCTCCTCCATCCCGGCCGCACCGAGGGTGTAGAGCACCAGCACCAGCGCATAGCGCCCGCCTTTGCCGGCAGCGGTCAGCAAAAAGAACAGCCAGAAGGGCGCGCGCATGAGTCCGGCGATGAAGGTGAGCGCATCGCCGCCCACGGGCAGCCAGGCCATGAGCAACGACCAGATGCCCCAGCGCGCGTACCAGCGCCGCGCCGGGCCGAGCTGCTCCGGCTTGAACGGAAACCATGGCCGGTCCTGCCAATGCATGAGCCAGCGGCCGAGCACGTAGTTGACCGCGGCGCCAAGCGTATTGCCGGCGGTGGCCCAGAGCCAGAGCAGCCAGGGATCATAACCGGCCGCCAAGAGCCCCACCAGCGCCAGCTCCGAATAGAACGGCAGGAGCGTCGCGGCGACGAAGGCCGCGGTGAAGAGACCGAGATAGCCTTCCATGATCACCCGGATCGCATGCCAGCCACGCGCCAGCGGCCGGCAGCGGCCATGTCACTCCGCCAGCGTCGCCCGCCGTACCCGCGCGGCCTCCACCAGCGCCCGGAACAGGCGCAACTGTGAGGGCTTGTAGAGCAGGAACTCCGGGTGCCACTGCACGCCGAGCAGGAAGGGGTGGCTCGGTTGCTCGACGGCCTGGACGATGTCGTCCAGATCACGCCCGGCCACTGCGAGGCCCTCGCCCAGCCGGTCGATGCCCTGGTTGTGCAGGCTGTTGATGCGGGTCTGGCGGGTGCGCAGCAGCACCTCCAGCCCGCTGCCGGCGGCGACGCACAGGGTCTTGAGGGGGAAGATGGTCCAGCGATTGGAGGTGCGCCGACGGCGCGAGCGCAGCTCCTGATAGAGCGAACCGCCGAGGCGCACGTTCAGCAACTGCGCGCCGCGGCAGATGCCCAGCAGCGGCAGGCCGAGTGCCAGGGCGCGGTCGATGACGTCGCTCTCCAGCCGATCGCGCGCGCGGTCGTAGCGCGGCTGCACCTCGGGCGCGGCGGCGTAGAGCACGGGGTCGACGTCGTGGCCGCCGGTGACGACCACGGCGTCCGGCTCCAGCTCCGGGCGCGGACGCGAGGGCGTGACGCTGACGGTGCGCGCTCCGGCGAGCCACAGCGCCAGCGTCACCAACCGCCGCGGCGCGTGCCCGCTGCGGTCGCCGCCGGTGACCGCGATCAGCGGAGCCGGTTGCGGTCCAGCCATTGCGCCGTTTCCGCAGCCCAGTCACCCACCAGCCGTTCGATGGGCTGCGCCAGAAAGGCAGCGTAGTCCTGGCACAGCGCATCCAGCAGCACCGGGTCAGCGGCCAGACGCTCCACCACCAGCCAGTCGACCCACGCGGTGCCGAGGTCCCAGCCGGGAACGTCGATCTCGCTGTTGGGCAGCCGGTAATGCAGCGTCGGGCGCGGCTTCACGCGGGCATCATCCACCTTGGCACGCACGCGCTCCGGGTCCAGATGCAGGAACAGCGGCAACAGGTCGAGGGCGCGGTTGCGGGTCGGGTTGTCCCGCAGGTAGTCATCGATGAGCGCGTCCAGGTTCGGCGCATAGCCGGCCGCCACCACCTTGCGCACGTAGCCCTTCGGGAAGGGCTCGGCGAAGAGCGTGAGCCGCCGGGTCAGGTCCACGCGGGCACGCTCGCGCAGCCACTCCTCCGCGCACAGGAAGGCCTGGAGGTACTTGCGGATGGTGTCGGCGTCCGTGTCCGGCAGCTCGGGGTTGAGCTGGAGGCCGAAGGCGTAGGCCAGTTCCCCACCCGTGCCGCGGGCACCGGCATCGCGCAAGCGCCCGATGAGGCCGTTGACGACGTCGAGCCGGTCCAGCGGCAGCGGCGGGCTCACCACCTCCACCGGCACGATGCGCTCGGCGATCATGCGCAGCACGTCCTCGGCGAGCTCCTCGGCCGCGTCCACCAACTCGCCGCCGTCGCGCTCGCGCCGGCCCAGCGTCTTCAGGAGCGTGAAGTCCAGCTCCACCTGCCAGTCGCCGGCCATGGCGCCGGCCACGTCGCCAGCAACGCTGCGCTCATAGCGGCTGATCGACCGGACGCTGCCGGACACGGCTTCCGCCACCAGGGCGGCGGTCTGGTCCAAGTCGAGACCACTGAGCTCGATCTCGACCCCCACCTGGCGCAGTCCGCCATCGGCACGTCGCGTGATCGGGGGCATGGGGAGGCTTTGACTCATTGCGATGTGCACTCGGCTGGCGAGCGCCCGGCCAGGCGTGCGGGCATCTCCGGCCCGCCCGCGCCGAGCGCCCGGACGGTCAGGAAAGGTCCACCGCGTGGCGTTTCAGGTCCGCCATGTCGCAGACGTCCAGCGCCCGCGCGTGTGTCGCCCGCAGGACCACCCGCGGCGCGCAGCCGGCCTCCAGGGCCTCCTGCCAGCGGGCGGCACAGAGACACCAGCGATCACCGGGCTTGAGACCGGGGAAATCGAACTCGGGCAGGGGCGTGATCAGGTCGTTGCCCCGAGCGTGGGAGTAGTCCAGGAACTCCTGGGTCACTCGCGCGCAGACGGTGTGCGAGCCCAGGTCCTGCGGACCCGTCTCGCAACGGCCGTTGCGGGTAAAGCCTGTGCGTGGATAGTCGGAACAGAGCTCCAGGGGCTCGCCGAGGACATTTTTTGCGGTCATGATTCGATGGCTGGGGGCGTTTGGCGTCTTTTCCAGATCGTCTCTTCCAAATGGGGTCCGGTCGCCGTTGGTCCAGCACCCGAACGGCACGCCGTACCCAGCACTCAGGTCGGACCCTGACTGCCGGAACCGTTCTCCCAGTCGAAGCGCGGAAGACCCTCAAAGGCCCGTTGGAGCCCCTGATCCCAGCTCTTCGACGCGGCGGCGAGCAGCGGCGCCTCCGTCTCCAGCTTGAGCCGATGGCTCAGGGCCAGCGCGTCGCGCGGATACAACGCCAGCTCGTACGGCGGGCCGACGGTGACATTGGAGCGCGCGGTGGCATCCAGCGACACCAGGCAGAGTCTGGCCGCGTCCTCCAGGCTCATCTCCGCGCGGGCGAGCCGGTCCAGCACGGGCTTGCCGTACTTGTTCTCGCCGATCTGCAGGTAGGGCGTCTCGGGCGAGGCCGCGAAGTAGTTGCCTTGCGGATAGATCATGTAGAGGCCCGGCGGCTGGCCTGCGATCTGCCCGCCGAGGATCAGCGTGGCCTGCGCGCTGATGCCCTGCTGCGCCAGCGCCGGGCCGTGCTGGCTCTGCACCGCGAGGCTGACCCGGCCCAGATAATCCGCAGCCTCGAACAGGTAGCTCACGTTGGCGAGCGTCGGATTGGCAAGCGCCGGCGCCTGGAACTGGTCTTGTTGGAACCCCTGCTGGGCGCGCGCCAAGTCCCGGCGGACGCGGTTCATGATCTCCTGCGTCGTCGCCAGATTGCCGGCGGAAAGCAGCACGAAGAGCCGGTCCGGCGCGGGCGTGAACAGGTGCAGCTTGGAATAGCTGGTGACGTAGTCGATGCCGGCGTTGGTCCGAGAATCCGACGCCAGCACGAGGCCGGCGTCGACGGCGACACCCAGGCAGTAGGTCATGTCCGGGCGTCCGGCCGGGACAGGCGCGCGGGCGCCGCTCGCGTTAGCGCCATGTCAGTCCTGAATCGCCTCCATGACGCGGTCCAGCTTCTCGCGCACGAAGGAAGCGAGTCCCGGCACCTGCGGATTCTCCACCAGGTCCAGCACGGACAGCGGGTTCATGAACAGCACGTGCACCGCGCCGTCGTCGTCCTCGCGGACGACGAAGTTGCAGGGCAGCAGTACCCCGATGTCGGGCTCGGCGATGATGGCCTTGTGGGCAAATTCAGGGTTGCAGGCGCCCAGGATACGGTAGGGCCGGTGGTCGACGCCGAGCTTGTTCTTCAGCGTCGCGGCAACGTCGATGTCACTCAGCACGCCGAAGCCCTCGGTCTTGAGTGCCGCGGTGACGCGCTCGATGGTCTCGTCGAAGCCGGTGCTTACTTTCGTCGAAACGCCATACATATTCACATCTCCTCTGGTTCCGGTTGATTGCTGTCGTGGCCGCGGCAATTCTACTGCCGTGGACCGCGCTCGGCGCGAGCCTATGATGGGTTGCCGGTGAGTTTGGATGGATAGGCGGGGCGCCGGTTCCTCGGCAGCGCCCGTATCGGATGGGGCCAGTGGATGAGGGGCGCAAAAATGCGTTCGGGGCAGCCGTAGCTGCCCCGAACGGCACTGCCGCGGTCGGAGGAGCGCGCCCGGGGCACACAACCCGGACGGAGCCCCTGCCTCCGCCAGCGCGGAACCGTGAGCCCCGGTGGCCAAGACGGCACCGCCGGAGCAATGGATTGGCCTCAGGGAGTCGACCTCAGGGTGCTGACCGCTGGGGGTTAACCTCAGCGGGCTTGCCGCCGGAAGGCCTGACCTCTGTCGATCGCCATCAGGCCATGGTCATATCGGCCGGCCGCCCGAAATACGGTCGGCGCTCTATGGCGTCGTCGCGGGCCTTCGGCTTGTCCTGGAGGTCGCAGCGCGGGGCATGCTCGAACAGCTCCAACCAGCTCTCCTCCGCCTGGCCGACGGCGTCGAGCAGGCACAAGGGCCCGGCGCAATTGATGGCGCCCTGTTGCCAGTCGCCAAGGTGCTTGCGTTGGCGCTTGAGATCGTTCGCACTGCGCCGGGCACAGTCCTCCGCGTTGATTTCATCCTGGTGCTTCTGCCGACACACGAACTCGCGCACGTGCAGCTCGGCCAAAATGGAAAGTGAAGTCATGGCGTTGAGTCCTCCTTTGGACGGTCGATCTGGATCGGGGTGGGCGGGCATTTGGTGTGTGTTGTACGCCCGCCCTGCTCCCGGCCCCGAGTCAGGGCACGTGATAGCGCCCGTTACTGGACATTCAGCGTCAGCACCTCCTCGCCGTTCGGGTCGGTCAGATGCACGGCACAGGCAATGCAGGGGTCGAAGCTGTGCACCGTGCGCAGGATCTCCAGCGGCTGTGCCGGGTCATGCAGCGTATGCCCGGCCAGCGCCGCCTCGTACGCCCCCTGCTGGTTCTGTGCGTCTCGAGGACCTGCATTCCAGGTGGTGGGCACCACCGCCTGGTAGTTGGCCACCTTGCCGTCTTCGATGACGATCCAGTGTCCGAGGGCACCGCGAGGGGCCTCCATGCGCCCGACACCCTGCGCCTTGCGCGGCCAGGTGGACGGGTCCCACAGCGCCTCGTTGAAGGTCTTGACGTCGCCCGACTTGATGTTGGCCTGCAGGTTGTCGTACCAGTCCTGCATGGCGTCCACCATGATGGACGTTTCCAGCGTGCGCGCGGCGGTGCGGCCCATGGTGGAGTACAGGGCATCCAGTGGCAGCTCCAGCTGTGCCAGGGTACCGTCCACCACCTCCTTGGTACGCGCATCACCGCTGGCGTAGAGCATCAGTACACGTGCCAGTGGGCCGACCTCCATAGGCTTGCCCTGCCAGCGCGGCGACTTGAGCCACGAGTACTGGTTGTCAACATCCAGCTCCGTGTATGGCGGCTCGGGCCCGGTGTAGGCGAGCTTGGTCTCGCCCTGGTAGGGATGCAGCCCTGCCTCCTTGCCGGCACCGTAGTCGTACCAGGCGTGGGCGACGAACTCCTGCACTTGGTCTTCCGCATCCAGGTCCACGGGCTCGATATGGCTCAGGTCCCGGTTCAGGATGACGCCGGCCGGGACCATGTAGGAGTCGCGGTCGCCATAGCCCTTGGCGGGGAAATCGCCGTAGGTCAGGAAGTTGCCGAGCCCCTCGCCCTGCTTGAACCAGTCCTTGTAGAAGCCGGCGATGGCGATGGTGTCCGGCACGTACACCTGGTGCACGAACTCCTGCATCTGCCCGATGATGTTGCGCACCCGCTCCAGGCCCACCACGTCCAGCGCGGTGCCGGCCTGGTTGCCGGACTCCAGGCTGATGGCGCAGGGCATGCCGCCGACGCAGAGGTTCGGATGCGGGTTCTTGCCGCCGAACACGGCGTGCAGCTCCGCCACGTCGCGCTGCCAGGCGAGCGCGTCCAGGTAGTGCGCCGTGGCCAGCAGGTTCACCTCCGGCGGCAGCTGGTAGCCGGGATGGCCCCAGTAGCCGTTGGCGAAGATGCCGAGTTGGCCGCCCTCGACGAAACCCTTGAGCTTCTTCTGCACGTCGGCGAAGTAGCCGGGCGAGGACTTGGCGTAGCTGCTGATGGACTGCGCCAGCTCCGAGGTCGCCTTCGGGTCCGCTTGCAGGGCCGAGACCACGTCCACCCAGTCCAGCGCGTGCAGGTGATAGAAGTGCATCACGTGGTCGTGCACGTACTGGGCGCCGATCATCAGGTTGCGGATCAGCTCCGCGTTGGGCGGAATCTCGTAGTTGAGCGCGGCCTCCACCGCGCGCACGCCGGCCATGCCATGCACGAGGGTGCACACCCCGCAGATGCGCTGCACTAGGGCCCAGACCTCGCGCGGGTCGCGGTCGAGGACGATGACCTCGAGGCCGCGCACGCTGGTGCCGGAAGAGTAGGCCTGCTCGATGGCGGGACCGTTCATCTTCGCCTCGATGCGAAGATGGCCCTCGATGCGGGTGACGGGATCGACTACAACACGTGCACTCATCGGGCGGCTCCTCTCGCGCTGGCATCAGCGCCCTTGGCATCATCGAGGTGGGCTGCAGTCAGCTCCACCAGGCTCTCGACCCGCTTGTCCCAGTGGTTCTTCTGGCGGCCGGACTCGAAGTTGAGCCGACAGCTCGCGCAGCTCACCACCACCGCCTCGGCACCGGTCTCGTTGACCTCCCGGATCTTGATCTTGAAGGACTCATCGCGGAGCTTGGTGGCGTCCTCGAGCAGGAAGATGCCCGCACCGCCACCGCAGCACCAGTTATATTCCTTGTTGTTGGGCATCTCCACGACATCGGCGTTCATGGCATTCAGTACCGCACGCGGCTCGTCGAACGCGCCGCCGCGGCGGCCGGTCTTGCACGGGTCGTGGAAGGTCACCCTGGCATCCAGGGGCGTCAGGTGCAGCTTGCCGGCCTTGGCCTGTTTGCCGAGGAACTCCGACATGTACATCATCTCGAACGGCAGGTCGCCGCTGCGTAGCATCGGATTCCAGCGCAGCGCCGGGTAGGCGTGGCCGCACTCGGCGATGACCATGGTCTTCGCCTTGATGCGCTCGGCAGCGGCGACGATCGGCTCCACCTGCTTGGCCCACAGGGACATGTCGCCTGAGAGCAGACCGAAGTTGGCGCTCTCGAAGCCGTCGGAGCAGATGGTCCAGTCCGCACCGATGTGGTTCATGATGCGGGCGGTGGCCAAGAGCCCGTTGCCGTTGGCCACCAGGTCCACGGCGGAGCTCAGCACCATGATCTCGGCGCTCTCCTTGTCCAGCGGGATGTCCACCCCGGTCTTCTCGCGGATGGTGTCGATCATCTTCCGCAGCGCCTCCGGCGAGGAGCCGAAGACCGTGCCATGATGCAGCTGCTCCATGCGCAGCGCGGCCAGCTCCGGCGGCACCAACTCGGCCTCGACCATGGCCGTGCGCATATGGTGCACCAGCGATGCGGTGTCGATGCCCATGGGGCAGACCATGGTGCAGCGCCCACACTCCGTGCAGGAGTCGTAGATGAGCTCGCGGGCCTCTTCGAAGTCCTTGAGCTTCACTGGCTTGCTGATCAGCTTGTACCACCAGCGCAGCGGGCTGATCTCGCGCTGATACACACGCCGGTAGAGGTCCATCTTGCGCATGGGCGCGTACTTGGCGTCCTGCATGGACTGGAAGTAATGGCAGGCGTTGGTGCACTGCCCGCAGTGGATGCAGCTCTCCAGCCACACCGCCTCGTCGGCATTGGTCTCTTCGATCAGCTTGTCGATGGCGCCCTTGAGGCGGCGGTCCTCCGACTTGGTGGGCTGCGGCGCCATCTCGCGCAGCATGCCGATCTGCGCCGCCAGGCCCTGGTAGACCTCCGCGAAGCTCGGAAAGACGGACGGCGTTGCGGTGGTGGCGCTCATATCCGGACCCCCTTGTGGGCGTAGGCCAGCCCGCTCTGGGCGCGGGAGAAGATGAACCAGAAGGCGTGCATCAGCTTGCTGAACGGCATGTAGGCGAACAGCAGCGCTGCGCTCAGGATGTGCAGCGCCAGCATGGTCTCGTAGCGCAGCCCCACGTGAGCGAAGGCCATCAGGCCAGTGAGCAGCGGCAGCGCGACGATGATCCAGGTCACGTAGTCGCCCAGGGTGGAGTTGTAGACCGCAGGGTTGCTCAGCCGGCGCAGAATGAGCGCGATCAGCGACGCCAGCGCGATAGTGCCGAGCGCCACACCGATGAAGTTCGGCAGACCGGGCCACGAGAGCCCCGTCAGGCTGGTGATGAACTCGATGTGCGGCACGATGGCGACTACCACCAACAAGGTTGAGATGTGGAAGACGTAGGCCATCACCGTCTGGTAGATGGTGGTGGTGGTGAACTCGCTGCTCGGCCACGCGCGGCTGAAGACCGTGCGATAGCCCTTGAAGTTGCCGAAGGCGTCACGCGGCCGTGACAGGTCTGCACCGCGGGTGAGCACCAGAACGCCCAGCAAGCGCAGGAAGATGCCAGCGACGAGGATGATCAGCGAGGCGTGTATCGCCGGGCCGCGGGCGAATTCGAGGAGACTCATCTGTTGTATTCCTCCGGTGGATGGCTTGTGTTTTGTCGTGTTGGCTCGTGTTCTGTTCTTGAGCTCTAACCCCTTGCTCTGACCCCTTGCCGTGCTCGCTTTGATCGCTTGCCGTGCCGCTTCCTCGGCCGGCAAGCCGAACGGCGCGCGCCCGCCTCAGCCCGCATCCTCCTCGTGCACATGCGCCTTCTTGCGCCGCGCCAGCACCGCGGCACCCGCACCGAGGGCCGCGCCAGCGAGGGCCGCCGCACCGAGCCTGGTGCCGTCGCCGAACTTGCCGGTGGCCACCGACTCGTAGACGCCGCCCATGTCCCAGAAGCCGGGCTCCGAGCAGCCGAGGCAGCCGTGGCCGGACTGGATCGGGAAGCTGACGCCATTGTTCCACTTCAGGTGCGCGCAGGCGTTGTAGGTCACCGGCGCCTTGCAGCCGAGCTTGTACAGGCACCAGCCCTTGCGCGCGCCCTCGTCGTCGAAGGTCTCGGCGAACTGGCCGCGGTCGTAGAACGGCCGGCGGTAGCAGCGGTCGTGGATGTTCTCGCCGAAGAAGGCGACGGGCCGGCCGAGGTGGTCGAGCTCCGGCAGCTTGCCGAGGGTCAGGTACTGGGCGATGACGCCGGTGATGGCGAGCGGCATTGGCGGGCAGCCCGGCACGTTGACGATGGGCTTGTCCTTGATGATGTGACCCACCGGCACCGCCTGGGTGGGATTCGGCTTGGCTACCGGGATGCCGCCGTAGGCGGAGCAGGTGCCGATGTTGATGACCGCGGCGGCGTTGGTGCAGGCATCTTCCAGCATCGCCTTGTTGCTGATGCCGGCCACGGTCGAGCAGTACTCCAGCATGGGCACGGAGCCGTCCACCAGCACCAGGTACTTGCCCGCATTCTCGCGCTCGGCCTCCTCGCGAGCGTGCTCGGCGGCTTCACCCGCGGCCGCCTGCAGGGTGTGGTGATAATCGAGCGAGATGAAATTGAACATCAGGTTCTCGATGGTCGGCGCATGCGAGCGCGTCAGCGCCTCGGTACACCCCGTGCACTCCTGGAAAGAGAGCCAGATCACCGACGGCCTGCGCGTCTCCGACAGGGCCTCTGCCATGGCCGTGGCGGTCCCGGCGGGCAGCGCCAGCAGAGACGCCGTGGTCGAGCAGAACTTCAGGAATGCTCGACGACTCACCCCCTGGCTGCGCAATACGTCGCCAAAGGTCGCTTCATAGGCCATCGGAGATCCTCCGCAATTGGTGTTGTCGTGTTCGGCCCCGTGCACACTCCGCAGACGGGGTTCTTGGGGCCGGTTTTCTTGGCGGCCACGCGTGTGCGCAAAGGCCGGCGCCGGTCTGACTTTTCGCAGTAAAAACAGACCGAAACGATCTACTAATTCGGTCATCCATGCCTTGCAAATAAATGTAAATGCAAACGAGCCATCGAATGTTGGCGTCCAAGAGACCTCTTGACGTACGTCAATCAGGGCAATGAAACGCGGCACCGGGCCGTCCCGCTTTTCCCACAAAACCTCGGTACTTTCAACTAGGAAAAACAGCAATGTACCGGGCGATTGACAATTGTCAATCGGGGTTTTTCATTAATTGGCAGTCCTGCTATTTAATTAATGAGGTAATTGGGCAATTAAGCAATTTACCAATTACCTGGGAATATGAGCAGGGGCGGCACGACCAAGCGAAACGGCGCTCGGTACGACCGGTATAATTCGCCCTTTTGCCTATTCGGCTTCATGAAAACCATGAGGGAGCCGCTTCGCCGCAACCGCCGGAGCGTTGCGGATCGTCGCGCTGGAGCAGATGAGACGACGGGCCGGCCGGCCCATCGGCGTTAAACGATGCCGCGGGGAAGGTGTTGGGCGGCCCGAGGAAGCGCTGAAATAGCTGATGTTTCCCACCGGCCGGTATGTCTAACCACGCTCAGTGCCGGTGAGACACGGCAAGTGCGGGCCTTCGGAAGCCGCGTTTTCGAGCGCCGCGCCGCGGATGGCCAGGATGGCCAATCAACGGTGTCTGCCCAAGGAATGCCGATTGTTGGGCGGGGGGAAGGGTCGGAGCTGGGGTCTGCGGGCTCCTGTCCGCAACGAAGAAACGCGAAACGCCGCCCCGGTTGCCCGGCGGCGGCGCTTCGTGGGCACGAAGGCCCCTGCCTGAACTGGTTGCCGGCCGCGAGCGGCCGCCGGCGCAGGCCGTGCGTCAGCTCAGCACGCCATACACGACGCCGAGAGCCACGGCGACGAGGACGAAGATGGAGATCATCTCACCAGCGTTCAGTTCTTTGAGGGCGGTCAGGTACTTCACAGCAAGCCTCCTAGGTCATCATGCGTTGCGACCAGGCGCCTCTTTAAGACGACTGACGGCAACATTGACATTGGTCACCACCCCGCGCCGACATCTACCACACCACCAGCCGGCGCCGGGCCGTTGATGCGGCTCGCGTCCCTGCAACAGGACCGTCTCCGCACCATGGCAAGTATTTTAGAATATGCGAATGTACCGCGCCATGAGAATTATCATGGGTCCAGGGGTTGTTTTGGGATCGAGTTCGGGTTTTCCGGAATAGATGTCCGCGGAATACGCACAACTCCGGCAAATCGACCGCCCACCTGACACGCCGCAGGATGGCCGGGCTCAGCCGATTCGCGGAACGGCGGCCAGCAGCCGCCGGGTGTAGGGCGCCTCGGGCCGACGCAGCAGTACGTCGCGCGGACCGGACTCGACAATGCGCCCGGCCTGCATGACGTGGATCTGCTCGCACAGCCGTTCCATGACGGCGAGGTCGTGGGAGATGAAGAGATAGGCGAGCCCATGGCGGGCACGCAAATCCGCCAGCAGATTCAGGATCTGCGCCTGCAGCGACACGTCCAGCGCCGACACCGGCTCGTCCAGGATCACCAGCCGGGGTGCACCGAGCAGCGCCCGAGCGATGGCAACCCGCTGCGCCTGCCCGCCGGAGAGTTGGTGCGGGAAGCGCCCGAGCAGCGCCGCCCCCACCCCGGTCTGCGCGCCGATCTCCTCGATGCGCGCACGCCGCCGGGCCCTGTCCATCCGGGTGAGCCCTTGCAGCGTGTCGTCCAGCGCAGCCCCTACCCTGCGGTGTGGATTCAGCGCGGTCATCGGATTCTGAAAGATGTACTGCACACCGCGCCGGTACTCCGCCCGCTCGGCACGGGAAAGCTGCATCAACGCCCGGCCGCACCAGCGAAGCCCACCCGCGCTGGCCGGCAACAGTCCGGCGGCGATGCGCGCGAGGGTGGTCTTACCGCTGCCGGACTCCCCAACCAGGCCAACGGCGGCGCCGGACTCGATGACGAGATCAACGCCGGCGACGGCGGTGAAACCTGCCCGATGCCCGAACGGCCACAGACGGTATCCGCCACCGTAGGTCTTGGAGACCGCCTCCAGGGCCAGCAGCGGCTCGCTCACGACGCCTCCTGAATCGGGAACAGGCAGCGCACCAGGCGATGCTCCCCCAGCGCGTCCAGTGCCGGCTCCACGGCCCGGCATTCCCGCTGTGCCCGCGGACAGCGCGGCGCGAAGCGGCAGCCGTCCACCCGCTCCCCGGGGGCCGGCGGCTCGCCCGCCAGCACCGCCAGCGGCTTGTCCGGGCGGCCCAGCTCCGGCGTCGCACCCAGCAGCGCGGCGCTGTAGGGGTGAGCCGGGCGATGCAGCAGGGCTGCCGCCGGCGCGTCCTCGACGATGCGCCCGGCGTACATCACCAGCACCCGCTCGCAGAGCTCCGCCACGAGTGCCAGATCGTGGCTGACGAACAGCAGCGCCCGCGCCTGCTCGTCACAGAGCCGGCGCAGCAGCGCGAGGATCTCCCGCTGCACGGTGACGTCCAGCGCCGTGGTGGCCTCGTCCGCGATGAGCAGGTCCGGGCCGTGCGCCAGGGCCAGCGCGATGGCGACGCGCTGGCGCTGGCCGCCGGAGAACTCGTGCGGGTAGCGCCGCATCAGGCCCGGCACGCCGTCGAGACCCACCATCCTGATCAGCTCGGCGGCCGTGTAGGCGGGTCCGGCGCCGTGGGCGCGCAGCGTCTCGTCCATCTGCACGCCGACGCGGAACAGCGGGTCCAGTGCCGTCAGTGGCTCCTGGGGCACATAGGCGATGCGCCGGCCGCGCAGATCGCGCAGGGCGGCGCCATCCAGAGCCATCAGCTCCCGCCCGGCGAGGCGGACCGATCCGACTTGCGAGGCCCCCTCCGGCAGCAGCCCCAGCAGCGACAGCGCCGTCAGCGTCTTACCGCAGCCGGACTCCCCCACGACGGCGACGCACTCGCCGGCATTCAGCCGGAAGCTCACGCCTGCCACCGCCGGCACCGGCCCCGCCGCACCGGCAAAGCGCACACCCAGATCCTGCACCGCCAGCAGTGAAGCGCCGCCTTCCAGTTGGCTCTGCAAACGGGCATCGGCGGGCGCCGGCGCCGAAAAGGACCGTCGCGGCGACCAGCGCGGGTCCAGCACGTCCCGGAGCCCATCGCCGAGCAGGTTGATGCTCACCACCAACAGCAGGATCAACAACCCCGGCAGCACCGCCACCAGTGGATAGGTGGTGAGAAACTCCCGCCCTTCGCCGAGCATGCTGCCGAGGTCGGCCGCGGGTGGCTGTGCGCCGAGGCCCAGGAAGCTCAGGCCCGCGGTCTCCAGCACCATCCAGCCGAGCGTGGTGGTCATCAGCAGCAACAGCGTCGGCGCCAGGTTCGGCAGCACCTCCCGCAGCACGATGCGCGGCTCGCCGTGCCCCGCCAAGCGGGCGGCGGCGATGTAGTCGCAATGGCGGATGTCCAACACCGTGCCGCGCACCGCGCGCGCGAAGAAGGGCACGTTGGCCACCGCGATGGCCAGCATCGCGTTGGCGAGCCCCGGCCCCAGCGCCGCGACAATGGCCAGCGCCAGCAACAGGTAGGGGAAGGCCATCAACACGTCGACGCCGCGCATCAGCAACCCGTCCAAGCGCCGCCCGCCCCAGGCCGCCGCCAGCCCCAGCACCGAGCCCACGGCCGCCGCCGTCAACGTCGCCAGCGCGCCCACGGCGATGCTGGTACGCGCCCCCCAGAGCAGGCGTGCGAGCAGGTCACGGCCCAGGTGATCGGTGCCAAGCAGGTGGCCGATGGCGAGCGGTGGCAGCATGCGCCGGGCCGGGTCGGTGAGCGCCGGGTCCGGCAGCGACAGCAGCGGCGCGGCGAGCACCGGCAACAACACCAGCGCCAATAGCGCGAGTCCGGCCAGGGCAGCGGGATGCCGACGCAGCCGGCGCGTCGCCACCGCCAGCGCCCCGGTGCCCGGCAGTGGCTGCGCGCCGCCGCTCACGCCGCCGCCGTGCGCCGATCCAGCGCGTGCTGGGCCAGGTCCGCGGCCAGGTTCACCATCACGTAAGCCGTCGCCAGCACCAGTACCCCGCCCTGCACCAGCAGCAGGTCCCGCGCGGCAATGGCGTCCACCAGCAGGCGGCCGAGCCCGGGCCACTGGAAGATGGTCTCGATGTAGACGGCGCCGCCCAGCACGAAGCCGGCCTGTAGGCCGATTACCGGCATCACCCGCGCCAGCACACCCTTGAGCACGTGCACCAGCAGGATGCGCCGCTCGGACAGGCCCCGTGCCCGGCACAGCCGGATGTGGTCCGCCGCCAGCACGTCCAGCGCCGCGCCCCGGCCAATGCGGCCGATGACGCCGGCGGCCACCAGCGCCAGGCTCAGGCTCGGCAGCAGCAGGTGGCGCAGCACGTCGAGCCACATGACGGCCGGCGCCGCATCGGTACCCACCAGCCAGGCCGTGGCCATGCCGCTCACCGGCAGCCAGCCGAGCCAAACCCCGAACAGCAGGATCAGCAGCAGGCCGAGCCAGAACGGCGGCAACGAGATACCGAGCAGCACCGCCAGGGTCACCAGCCGGTCCGTCGCGCGGTTGTGCCGAAGCGCCGCCACGAGCCCCGCGGCGAGCCCCAGCAGCGCCCCCAGCAGCAGCGCGGCGCCGGCCAGCAGCAGCGTCGGGCCGAGGCGCTCGAAGACCGCGTCCGCCACCGGCCGCTCCAACGACACGGAGCGGCCCATGTCGCCGTGCAACAGGCCGCCGAGCCAGCCGAGCCAGCGCAGCGGCCAGGGCTGGTCCAGATGCAGCGTCGCGCGCAGATCAGCCAGGCGCTCCGGCGTCGCATAGGGACCGAGGATGGCCAGCGCCGGGTCGCCCGGCACCAGGCTCATCACCGCGAACACCACCAGCGACACGCCCAGCAGCACCGGCACGAGCAGCAGCAGCCGCTTGGCGATGTAGCCGCTCATGCCGGCGGAGTTGGCCGGGGCTCAGGCTGCGTCGGTCGCGCCGGCCACCGCGGCTGCATCCGCATCCCGCCTGCCGCCGGCCACGTCCACCCGCCACAGCAGCAGGCCGCCCAGCAGGAACAACAGCAGGATCGGCAACAGCGACAGCCGCGGGTCACCGACCAGCACCGCCGTGGTGCCCACCAGGAACGGCCCCAGCACCGCCGCGAACTTGCCGACCATGTTGTAGAAGCCGAACAGCTCCGCCGTCTGTCCCGCCGGAATCAGACTCGCGAACAACGCCCGGCTCAGGGCCTGGATGCCGCCCTGCACCAGGCCGATGGCAACGGCGAGCGCATAGAAGTGCTCCACCCGAGTCATCTGCGTCGCCGCCAGCACCACCAGTGCATACACGCCGATCGCGCCGAGAATGGCCGGCTTCGGCCCGAAGCGCGTGCCGAGGCGGCCGAACACCAGCGCCGCCGGGAAGCCGACGAACTGGGTGATCAACAGCGCCGTCATCAGGCTCGAGGAAGGGAAGCCCAGGTCCAGCCCGTACTTGACGGCCATGAACACGATCGTGTCCACACCATCGATGTAGAACCAGTACGCCAGCAGGAACAGAAAGGTGTTGGGCAGGTGCCGGATGCGGCGGAACAGACTCGCGAGCTCGCGGAAGGCGCCGCGCACGGCCGGCCCCAGCGCGCGCCGCCCCAGCCCGGGACTCTCCGGCACCAGCAGTGCCAGCGGCAGCGTGAACACCGCCCACCAGAGCGCCGTGGCAAGGAAGGCCGCCTGCACCGCCGCACCCTGGTCGGCGAAGCCGAAGGTCGCAGGCGATAGCACCGTGGCCACGTTGCAGCCGAACAGCAGCCCACCCCCGAGGTAGCCCAGCGCATAGGCGAGCGACGAGGCGCGCTCGTAGTCTCCGGGGGCGGCGACGTCGGTGATCAGCGCATCGTTGAAGATGTTGCCGCCGAAGAATCCGAGCAGCCCGGCGAGGTACAGCAGCAAGGCCGCCTGCCAGTGGCCCGCGGCGAGCCAGTGGAGCGCGGCGGTGGCCAGCACGCCGACGAGTGTGAAACCGAGCAAAAAGCGCTTCTTGGCGCCGATCTGGTCCGCGAGCGCCCCGAGCGCCGGCGCCGACAGCACCAGGATCAGACTCGCGGCGCTGGAGGTGTAGCCGAGCCACTGCGTGCTCTGTGCCGCCGGCAGGTCCTTGGCCCAGAACTCGGCGAAGAACACCGGAAAGAAGCCCGCGATGACGACGGTGGCAAAAGCCGAGTTGGCCCAGTCGTAGAAGGACCAGGCAAGGGTTTGGCGGCGCATGATCGCGAATTGGTGCTATCAGGAGATCACCGATCTCGTTGCCCGGCAGCAAGCTCGAAGGGCCGAGCGCCAAAGGGCCAAGGGCCGGCGAGCGCCCTCGGAGCGCCCGGCGCTTGGCCCTAACCCCTCGGTCCGTCTCTGGTTGGCCTTTCTTATGGCGCCCCGCCTCCAGCAATCATCACCATCCGCACCAACTCCGCCAGCGAGTCCGCGCGCATCTTGTCCATGACGCGGGCGCGGTGCACCTCGACGGTCTTGGCGCTGACGCCGAGGGTCGTGGCGATCTCCTTGTTGGATCTGCCGTCGGTGACCATGCTCATCACCTGGTGCTCGCGCGGCGTCAGCTCCGCCATGCGCGCGGCGATGTCGGCGCGCTGGGCACGCAGCGCGCGCTGCTTCTCATCGTGCTGGAGCGCGTTGCGGATGCTGACGATGAGCGCCTCGTCGTCGAAGGGCTTTTCGATGAAGTCCACGGCGCCGTTCTTCATCGCCTTGACGGCCATGGAGACATCGCCGTGACCCGTGATGATGATCACCGGGATGCGGTACTCGCGCCGCGCCAGGTAGGCTTGCAGCTCCAGGCCGCTCATGCCGGGCATGCGCACGTCGAGCAGCAGGCAGCCGGCGCGGCCCGGGTAGTAGGCGTCCAGGAAGGCCTGCGCGGAATCATAGGTCTCCACCCGCATGCCCATGGACTCGATGAGCCACTGCAGGGAGCTGCGCATGGCCTGGTCGTCGTCGACGACGAAGACGGTCTCCTCCCGGCTCATCGGCCCGCCCCCGCCGCCAGCGGCGGCTCGATGGCTTCAGGCAGCTCGGCGCCGTTGAACGACGCCGCCCCCGCCAGCGGCAGGTGCACGTGGAACACGGTGCCCCTGCCCACCTCCGAATCGGCGCGGATCATGCCGTTGTGGTCGTCGACGATGGTCTGACTGATGGCGAGCCCCATGCCCATGCCGGTCTCCTTCGTGGTGTAGAACGGATTGAACAGGTGCGCCATGCGCTCCGGCGGGATGCCGGGGCCGTTGTCCGCGACCCCGACGATGGCCTCGCCCGCGCGCACCCGAGTGAAGATGGCCAGGTGGCGGTCGGCGGCGGAGCAGTCCTCGAGTGCATCCAGGGCGTTGCGCACCAGGTTCAGCAGCACCTGCTCGATCTGCACCAGGTCGACGTTCACCGGGATCTCGCCCTCGGTGAGGTCCAGCTCAATGCGCAGTTCCAGCTTGCTGGTCTCGAACTCCAGGAAGCCGCACACCTCCCGCACCAGATAATTGAGGTCCACGACGCTGCGGATGGGCGCCTGCTTACCCACCAGCGCGCGCAGCCGGCGGATGATCTCGCCGGCGCGCTGCGCCTGGGCGGAGATCTGCCGCATCGCCTCCACCAGCGGCGGTGTGTCGAGCATGCCGCCCTGCAGCCGCCGGCTCGCGCCTTTGGCGTAGTTGACGATGGCCGCGAGCGGCTGGTTCAGCTCGTGCGCCATGCCGGTGGCCACCTCGCCCATGGTGCTGAGCCGGCAGACGTGCACCAGCTCCGACTGGTGCTGGCGCGACTCCTGCTCTGCCCGGCGCACCGCGGTAATGTCGCGGGCATAGATGTTTACATAGGCGAGGTCCGTAATGGGCACGAACAACAGCGAGTAGATCTGCTCGCCCTGGTCGTCCTCGCGCTCGTGGTTCTGCCCCTCGGACAGCGCCGCCTGCACCTCGTCGATCCAGGCCGCCGGCAAGAACTGCCCGGGGCCGCTGGCCCAGGCGCCGGTGAGCAGCCGACTGGCCGGATTCGCGTAGACGATCAGCCCCTCCGCATTGACGCGGAGAATCGGGTTCGGGCTCTCGCTGGCGAAGCGCGCCAGGCTCTTGATCTCGCGCTCGGCCGCCTTGCGCTGCGTGGCATCGTGGATGTATAGGGTATATACGCGCTCGTCGTCGATATCGATGGGCACGATCGACATCTCCACCGGAAAGCGCCGGCCATCCACACGCCGCGCGCGCAGTTCACCACGCGCGTGCGGATGGTGGTCGAGCTGCCGCCGCGAGCGGGCCAACATGCCGACAAAGGCCGCGTGGTCCTCCGGGTCCAGGAAGCGCCGCGCGAAATCGCCGCCCGCCGCATCCTGCGGCACCAGGCCCAGCATGGCCTCGGCCGTGGGGTTGTAGTCGATGATGCGCCCGGACCCGTTCAAGGTCACGATGGCGTCCAGGGATGCCTCCATGATGGCCGCCTTCAGCGCCTCGGTCTCGCGCATCTCGTGGGCGTGGCGGCGGCTCATCTCCTCGCGCGCCTTGATCACCAGATTGGTGAAGTGCTGAATCCAGTCCTCCAGCAGCAGCAGCTGGTTGCCGCCGCGCTTGAAGTTGGGCTCCTCGATGTTGAGCGCCCGCTGCGAGAAGCGCGTCATGCGCGACAGCACCCGGTTCAGCCGCGCGGAGACAAGGTAGATCACCAGCGTGAACATCAGGATGAACACCAGTGCCGCGATGAGCCGCTGCCGGCGCTCGAAGCCCACCACCCGATCGGCCATCTTCTCGACGCTCGAGTTCGGGATGAAGGTGGCGAACAGCATGTTCCAGTTGGAGCCCTCGTACTCCGGCAGCGACGAGGATGTGACCACGTACCGGCGCTCCCACTGGTCGAGCTGGGTGCCCGGGATCAGCTCCGCGGGCTTATCGCTGGCGAGGATGCGCTGCTCGTCGGCGTCCACCAGCGCGACCGCCGAGTTGTCCGCCGACACACTGCCCTCGGAGGCGGCGAGGAAGTCGGCGTCGATGGGCACCACCACCACCAGGTGCCCCATGCCGTAGCCGCCGGAGTCCTCGACCCGGTCGCTCACCACCAGATAGGGTTGATCGCCGACGCGGGCGAACACGGTATGGACCTCGTCCCCGTCACCGATCCAACCCGGGCTCTCGGCCAGCAGCTCGTCCGGCAACGGGGCGTCGCCGGCCTGATAGATTTCGCGCACCTGGCCGCGGGTATCCATCAGGAGCACGTGACTGGGGGCGAGCAGCGCGTTGCGGCCGAAGAAATCCGGCAGCCAGAAGGGCCGGAACTTCTGGTACACGACGGGCTTGACGTTGTCCTCGGGGAACCAGAACAGTGGCTCCAGGTATTGCGCGAGCCGCCGGTGGTTGGCCAGCAGCTGCGCGGTTGCGGCATAGTTGGCCATGTACTGATCGAAGCGCAGCAGGCTCTCGCGCGAGCGCAGGTCCAGCCGTGCGGTGAGCTCCTTGCTGATGATCTTCTCCACCGCCCGGCTCTGCACCTGGTCCAGCACGCCCCAGACCGCGAGCCCGGCAACAAGGCCGATCAGGATCGCAATCAGCGGCATCGGCAGGTGCCGCAGCAGCCGATACACCGCTGGTTTGACAGAGATTCTGGGGAGTTTCACGATGGCTGCCCGGGGCGCCGTTCCGACCCCTTAGTCTAGCCGATGCCGCCCGGCCGATGCCCAGCGAGTGCACGGATCGAGGCCACAGACCGACATCGGCGCCCGCCGGCGCGAGCCTGGGAAGGGCACCGCAGGACCGCCCGCCGCGGCCTTCGGTGCAGCAAATCAATGACAATGAGATTGATTCTCCCGCACACTAACGCAATGATCGACTCTGCAACAAACCTCTCGACGGCCGGCGCCACGGCGCCCGTGGCCGATGCCGGCCCGGGCCCGAGCAACACCCGCGACGACACCCGCGCCCCCGGCCTTGCGCGCCGGCTCGCCACCATGCTCTACGACCTGCTGTTGGTGTCCAGCGTCGTGTTCGTAGCCGCCGCGCTGTTCTACACCGGCTTCACGCTCGTCACCGGCAGCGAGTCCATCACCGGCGCCGCGCGTACGCTGTTCCAGATCTACCTGCTGGCGGTAATCGTCGGCTATTACGTCTACTTCTGGACCGGCGGCCGGCAGACCCTCGGCATGCGCTCCTGGCGGACTCGCTTGGTGCGCGCCGATGGCGGTCCGCTGAGCGCCGCCGACGCGCTGCGCCGGCTTGCGCTGGCGGCACTGACCCTGCTGCCCCTCGGCGCCGGGCTGCTGTGGGTCCTGTTCGACCGGGACCGCCTCGCCTGGTACGACCGCCTGTCGCGCACCCGCCCCGTGGTGCCGGCCAGACCCGGCCATCAGGGCGGCTGAGGCGCTGCACCGCAATGGACTATCGCATCATCCCCGTGACGCCGTTCCGGCAGAACTGCACGCTCCTGCGCTGCCCGCAGACACGCGCCACGGCCATCGTCGACCCCGGCGGCGAGCCCGAGCGCATCATCGCGGCGCTGAACCAGATGGATGCCGAGCCGGCCATGATCCTGCTCACGCATGGCCACCTCGACCACGTCGGCGCCGCGCCGCCACTGGCCCGGCGGCTCGGCCTGCCCATCATCGGCCCGCACCCGGACGACGCCTTCTGGTTCGATGCACTGCCGCAGCAGGCGCAACTGTTCGGCTTTCCATCGCAACCGGCCTTCCGCCCGGACCGTTGGCTCGACGACGCCGAGACCATCGACCTCGGCCACCGGCAGCTCGAGGTTCTGCACTGCCCCGGGCACACGCCCGGCCACGTGGTGCTGTTCGACGCCGATGCCCGGCTCGCCCAAGTGGGGGACGTGCTGTTCGCCGGCGGCATCGGCCGCACCGACTTCCCGCGCGGCAGCCACGCACAACTGATCAACTCCATCCGCGAGCGGCTATTTCCGCTCGGCGACGACGTGCGCTTCATCCCCGGCCATGGGCCCATGAGCACCTTCGGAGAGGAACGCCGCACAAACCCCTTCATCGGCACGCACGGCTAGCACATCGGCTGACACCCCAGCGCCGCCTGCGCATGTCCGCCAGCGACATGGTGCGGGATTGGCCCGAGGGGTCCATACTGGAGTAAAGACCAAGCCGAGAACGTAGATGCCCAAGACCGACTGGAGCGAGCGCAACGCGCCCACGCCACGCCAGCCCTGGCGAATGCCGCCGCATGCGGCCACCGACGGCGAGCACGCCGGCGACGTCGGCAAGTCCAAGCGCACCGCGCGCGCCCGCAATCAGAATCAGCCCCCCGCCGGCAAGCCGAAGAAGCACTTCGTCGAGCCCTACCCCTATACCGCGGAGCAGCGCAAGACCGTTTCCGAGGCGCTTGCCGACTGCGGGCTCGGCGACGCCACGGCGCGCGAGATCTTCATCGGCGCCATCGCCTACGACCTCGCGGTACTGAAGGCGGCGCTGGCCACTCGGACCGAGCCTCAATCCGTGGCGGAGCCCCCCCCGGCCGCGGCCAAGATCGCCGAGCGACAACCGCTGGCGACGCGAAGCGGCTCCCAGGCCGAGCGCCAACTCGCCGAGCGGGCGCAGGCGCTGCTGCAGGCACTCGATGCCCTGGACGAGCCGGCGTGCGCCGCCCTGCTGTCCGCCCTCACGGGCTCGGACCCGTTTCGGCGCGACTACGGACCGGCCTACCTGGGGGCCTTGCAGGTCGAGGTCAGCCGCATCGCCCGCGCGGCCGCGGCGATCGCCGGCGCGACCACCGGGGATGCCGGGCCCAGCGAGCCGGCCCGCGGCGAGCCTGAACCGACACCGCCACGGCGCAAGCCAGCAACGGCCCGTGGCAAGCGGTCCGCGCCGGCCGCCGACGAAAAGAGCGCCCTCGGCTTCATCCGCCATGCCGCGTCGGTCTACGAACAGTGCTTCGATGCCGGTCCCGACCCGGCGCCGGACGCCGCTTTCGCCCGGATGCTGAAGGCCGTCGCCGCCGCCACGGACATCGCCATCCCCACCGACAGTCAGCTGCTCCGGCGTGCACTGGAGCAACGCTGAGCGGGAACTTCCACGCGCCAGAGACTGGACAGCTATTCGGCGTACGTTGGGTTGGCGCAGCGTAACCCGACGTTGGGTGTCGGTAAGCCATTGATTGTCTGGTTACGCTATCGCCAACCCGACCTACGATCCGCTCGATTTCGGCATTGCGACCGAAACGTGCCCAATCGCGCCAGGGCGGGCACTGACAACCCATCACCGCCGCCCGGCCGACCGCTGCCGCGACATCGATCCGGCGCCGCGCGGCGCGGTTCAGATGGCTCCATCCCAACGGCCCCGGCTCCGCTACAATTGACTGCTTTGCGTCGCCGCCGGTCCGCCGATGTTCTTCAAGCAACTCCTGGACAAGACCCGCAGTCGCCGCGTGCCCGACGCGGCCGAGCTCATCGAGGCCGCCCGCAGCGCCCCTGACGTCGCGGCGCGCCGCGACGCCTGCCGCGCCCTGGTGCAGCTCGACGTGCTGTGGGCCGTCGCCAGCGACGATACCGACCCGGGCGTCCGCGACCTCGCCGGTGCCCGCTTTCGCAGGCTCCTGTGCGGACTCGACGAGCAGGCGCCGCCCCTCGCCGAGCGCAGCGCCCTGGTGGCCGGGCTCGACGACGCCGCCCTGCTCGCGCATGTCGCCCAGCACGGTGTCGAGCCGGAGCTGCGCCGCGGCGCCATCGACCGCCTGCATGACCCCTTGCTGCTCGCCGCCTGCGCCATCGACGACCCACGCGCGACCAACCGCCAGGCCGCCGCCGAGCGTATTCACGACCGCGCCGCGCTGGAAGCGGTGCAGAAGCGCATCGGCAACCGCGACAAGGGCGTCTACCGCCTGGTCAAGGAGCGGCTCCGAGCCATCACCGAGGCCGAAGAGCGCCCGCAACGTCTGCGCGCCGAGGCAGACGCCGTCTGCGAGAAGCTCGCGCGCCTGGGCCGTTTCGACAACTGGACCCAGGACCAGGCCCTGTTGCAGCATCTCGACCGTGAGTGGGAGCAGATCGCGGCCGAACTCGGCGCCGAGCTGGATGCAGAGCGCCGGGAGCGCCGCCAGCAATTGCGCGACGACTTCCGCGCCCGCTACGACGCCTACGCCCGCGCGCACGCGGCACAGCTCGACGCGGAGCGGGCGCGCGCCGCCGCTGCGGCACAGCGTGCGGACCTGATCCAGGCGTTGCACGCCTGCACGGAGCTCGACGACGCCGACGCCTTCGGCGCGCGCCTCGCGGACATCGAGCGCGACTGGCAGGCCGCCGATCCGGGTGCGGCCACGGCCGAGCAGCGGCGCACCTACGGCGAAGCCCTGGCCGCGGCCCGCACCCACGGCGAGCGACTCGGCACCGAGCGCCGGCGGCACCAGGCCGCGGAGCAACTGCGCCGTGATGCCGAACAGGCACTCGCGGACGGCGAGCTGGATCAACGCCGCGTGCAGGCCTGCACGCGGCGCCTGGAAACCCTGGAGGCCGCGGGCACCGTGCCCGAGGCTACCCGAGCGGCCGTGGCCGGGCTCGGCGCGCGGTTCAAGAAACATCGCGAGCAAGTGCGGCGCAAGCTGGACACGCTGCCGGAGCGCCTGACCGAGCTGGAGGGTTACCTCGCCGACGGGCGGCTCAGGCAGGCCGAACCGATCTATCAGAGCATCCGGGCGACCCTGGAGCAGGCGCACGACGCCGGACTGCCCGCCGCCGATAGCGCTGATACCGAGACCCGGCTGAAGGGCCTCGCCCCGCAGCTCAAGGAGCTGCAACGCTGGCGTCGCTGGGGCACCGATACCCACCGGCAAGCGCTGTGCGAGGAGATCGAGCGCCTCGCCGCTGACACCGGGCACGAGTTGGAGCCCCTCGCCAACCGGCTCGCGGAGCTGCAGGACGCGTGGCGCGCGCTGGACCGCAGCGGCACACCGGCACACGAGGCGCTCTGGCAAAGTTTCCGCGCGGCGGCAGATACCATCCGCGAGCGCTGCCGGCCCTTCTACGAAGCCCAATCCAAGATCCGCGCCGCCACCCGCGAGCAGCGCCAGGCCCTGTGCGAGCGGCTGGAAGCCTTCCTGGAGCAGGTCGACTGGGAGCGCATGGACTGGAAGAAGGCCATGCGCGCCGAGCGCGAGATGCGCCGCGCCTGGGCCGCGCTCGGCCCCGAGGCCGGCGCCACCGGCGGCGGGCGTCGCGGCGGGCAACGCCCGCTGGAGGGTCGCTTCCGCAAGTCGCTGCGCCGCCTGGACGAGGCGCTCGATGCGGAGCGCGCGCGCAACCTCGCCGAGCGCCGCGAGCTCATCAGCCAAATGCAGGTGCTCGCCGACGAGCCCGACCTGCGCGCCGCCATGGAATCCGCCAAGGCCCTGCAACGCCGCTGGCACCCCACGGTCACCGGCCGTAAGCGCGACGAGAACGCCCTCTGGCAGGAGTTTCGGGCCGCCGCGGACGTCGTCTTCTCCCGTCGCAACGCCGAGCAGAATGCCCGCCACGCGGAGCTGAACGCCAACCTGGCGACACGGTCGAGCATCTGCGAGGCCCTGGCCAAAGTCGCCGAGCAGGCCGAAGACGCCGAGGCCCTGCGGGCGGCGCTGCGCGAGCAGCAACGCCAATGGCACGATACCGATGCGCTGCCGCTGCCCAAGCCCGCCATCCAGGCGCTGCGCCGGCGCTGGCGGGAGACCCTGGACGCCGCGGAACGCCGGCTCGATGCGCTGGCCGCGCAGGCGCGCTGGTCGGCGCTGGACAACATCCGCCGGCGCGCCGACTGGTGCGACACCACCGCACAACGCTTGGCGCAGGCCGACGCGGGCGCCACCGACCAGGCCGCTTTGCGTGCCGAGTGGCAGGCATTGCCCAACCTCGACGACGGCGACCTCGTCGAGCGCCTGGACCAGGGGCTGGCGCTGATCCTCGCCGCCGCCGGCGGCGACGCAGATGCGCTGGACGGGCTGCGAGCGCAGATGCAGCGGGCCAAGCAGCAGCGCGAAGACCTTTGCCTGCGCCTGGAGATCGCCGCCGGCGTGAGCTCACCGCCCGAGCTGGAAAGCGCGCGCATGGCGCTACAGGTGCAACGCCTTAAGGCGCGCATGGGCCACGGCGAGGATGGCACGCACGTCGAGGACGTTTGGACGCTCTTGCGGGAGTGGTACCTGCTGGCACCCGCGGCGACAGCGCCGGACCTGGAGGCACGCCACGAGGGCGTGCGGCAGGCGTTGCGGCCTTGAGAGCCTGCGGCGCTTGCGTGCGCCGCGTCACCCGGTCAGGGGCATTCGCCTCGGCTGAGACACCGGCCGGTGGCTCGCTGCGGAAATTCCGAGGCCGGGCTCCCTCGTGGTCGTGGTCGTAATCGAATATCCGGAAGGTTGCGACCACGATGACGACAACGACAACGTACTGAGACGGTCTTGGGACTTGCGCAGTGTTGAGCCATTCGCCCCCGGGTGGTGCACACGGAACGCAGGGAGCCGTCGGTGCGTCCCGTGTGCGACACGGCCTGGTCCGGTACCGTCAGCTCCGCACGGCACCGGCGCGGGTTGCGTCGGGTACTTCCTGGAGCTCGCCCGTCTTGACGTCGTAGATGTAGCCGTAGATGGGGATATCGCCCGGCACCAGCGGATGGTTGCGGATGCGGGTCACGTCCTCCACGACGCTCTGGGCATTGTCGGCTATGGTCAGCCAATCGATGTATTTGCCCTCGGTGGAGCCGGGGCCGTTACCGGAATCGTGCCACCCCGATGCATCCACAGTGGCCGTCTTCAGGCTACTGGCCAAGAGACCGCGCATGACCTCGGTGCCCTGTCAGGTCGGTTCTTGGTCTGGCGGCGACGCCCAGGTGACGACGCCACGCAGTGGGATGGGGACGATGAGGGCGCAATCCGAGCAGCGGGGGCGGTTTTGGATTGCTCGCGCCGCTGCGGGCAAGCGCCCTGCCTCGGCAACCGCCGGCCATCCCCTCGGCTCAATACTTGACCGAGCAGCCGTAGGGCCGCGTTACCGGCATGCCCACCGGCCGGCCGGCGGCGCGGTCCGCCATGGCCAGGCGCACGTAGTTCCGGGCGCCTTCGACGTCGGCGAGATCCGTGCTGGGCCTGTCGTCGATGCCGCCCATGTAGACCAGGATGCCCTGCTCGTCGATGATGAACATGTGCGGCGTTGTGCGCGCGCCATAGGCCCTGCCAATGGTGCCTCGGGGATCCAGCAGCACGGCCGTCGGCGCCGCGTCACGCGACTTCGTCAGCGCATCCGCTTCGGCCGGACTCACGTTCCCCTGCTTGCCGGGCGCGGAGGAGATCACCGACAACCACACGTAGCCGGCGGCGGTGGCAGCCTTCTGCAGCGCCTGCATGTTGCCGGACCCGTAATGCTTCCGCACGTAAGGGCAGTCGTGGTTGGTCCACTCCAGGATCACCGGCTGGCCCGCGAGCCGCGCGAGATCCCAGGTCTTGCCGGTGGTGTCGGTGCCGGTGAAGGCCGGCGCCGGCTTGCCCACCTCGGGTGCAGCGGCGGCGGGCAGCGCGAGCAACAGGGTCGTCAGTGCGATTAGGGTGGCGATGCCGGGCAGTCGGAGCATAGTACGACCTCGTCGGGTTGGGTTGGCGACAGTCTTGCGGCGGTGCGCCGGGCGGTCAGCCGGCGCCGATGCGGTCAAGCACGACGGTCTCGGTCAGCACCTGCGGCAGCACGCGCGGCTCGCCGCCGGGCGGATAGAACACGTAGATGGGCACGCCATTGCGCCCGAATCCCGCCAGATAATCGGTGATGGCGGCGTCGCGGTTGGTCCAGTCGCCCTTGAGGTACAGAACATCCTGCTCGGCGAAGGCGCGGGCGACGGCGGCCCGGCGCAGCGCCACGCGCTCGTTCACCAGGCAGGTGATGCACCACGCGGCGGTCATGTTGACGAACACGGGGCGGCCGTCGGCCCGGGCCGCGGCCAGCTTGGCGGCTGAATAGGGCTCCGCCGCAAGCGCGGACCGCGCGGCGGCCGGCCGCGAGACGGTGCCGGCGTCCGTGCGATCCCCCGTCGCCTGCATGGCGCCGACGCCGAGCCAGAGTGCCGCGGCCAGACCGAGCACCGCCGCGCCGGCACCCACGCGCGGCCAGGGTGCGCGGGCGGTGCGCGTGCGCTCCTGCACCCATAGCGCGAAGGCGAGCACCAGTGCGCCCGTGAGCGCACGGGCGAGGCCCGAGGGACCGCTCTGCACGGCCAGCACCCAGAGCAGCCAGGCGGCGGTCGCGAACATCGGGAAGGCCAGCGCCTGCTTCAGCGTCTCCATCCAGGGGCCGGGGCGCGGCAGCGCGCGCGCCAGCCGCGGCCACGAGGCGAGCAGCAAGAAGGGCAGCGCCATGCCGAGCCCGAGGGCCAGCACGACAGCGAGCGCCCCGGGCCAAGGCACGGTCATCGCGTAGCCCAGCGCGGCACCCATGAAGGGCGCGGTGCACGGCGCCGCCACCAGCGCGGCCAGCGCGCCGGTGGCGAAGGCGCCCTTGTGGCCCGTCTGCTGGTCCGTACCGCCGCCGATGCCCATCAGACTGGTGCCGAGCGTGAAGGCGCCGGCCAGGCTCATGCCCAGCACCAGGAACAGATAGGCCATCAGGGTCACGAACAGCGGCGACTGCAACTGGAAGCCCCAGCCAACGGCGGTGCCGGCGGCGCGCAGCACCAGCAGCAGCAGGCCCAGCCCGAGGAAGAACACGAGCACACCGCTGGCATAGGCGAGGCCGTGCAGCGCCCGCGCGCGGAACCGGGCACCACCCTGCCCGGCCAGTCCGAGCGCCTTGATGGCCAGCACCGGGAACACGCAGGGCATCAGGTTCAGCAGCAGACCGCCCAGCAGCGCGAAGCCGAGCGCCAGCGCCAGGCCGCGGACAACGCCGGCGCCGCTCGTCTGCGGCAGCGCCGGCAAGGCTTTGGCAGCGTCGTCCCCTGGCCTGGCGCCAGGCTTGGTACCGGCGTCGATGCGCAGGCCGATGTCCGCCCCGCCGCCGCGGATCTTCAGCAGCCCCGTGGCCGGCGCCGACGCGGCGACCTCGCCGGGCACCAGGTCCAGCGACAGAACGTCGGCGCCGTCCACGTCCGACAGCGTCCAGCCCTGCCCGGCAGCATGGCTGACGAGGCCCCATTCATATGGAAAAAAATAGACCTCGTCGATGCGACCCGGCAGCGCCGCCGCCGGCACGCGAAGCGTCAGCGCGTCCTCGCCGCGGTCGAGCGTCGCGGCGACGACACCGGCGCGTGGGAGCCTTTCACGGGCGGACTCGAACAGCCGCACCGTATGCACATGCGAGGGGCCTGCCGATGGGTCGATCGCCGTCGCCAGCGTCAGCTCGAAGTGGCCCCGCTCCGGGATGCAGGCCTCGTCGCACACCAGCCAGGTGGCCTCCGCGGCAACGCGGACGGGCTCGCCCGCCGGCCAGCCCGCGGGCACCGAGAGCGCCACCAGATGCACGGCCCGGCCCGAGTAGCCGTAGTTCACCAGCGGTCCGACGGGAATCGGCTCGGGCAGCGGCCAGCGGATGGGTCCCGCCGTGACCCCGTCGGGGAGGTGCCAGCGGATGCGCGGCGGCTCGCCGGAGTCGCCCGGGTTGCGCCAATAGGTGTGCCAGTGCGGCCGAATGTCCAGCACCAGCGCGAGATCGAGCGCCCCGCCCGGCGCTACGCTGGACCGCTCGGCCAGCAGCCGGGCGTGGACATTCTCGGTGATGACGGGGCCAGACGCGGCCGGGTCGTCGAAGACAGCGGCGTCGATGGACGGCCCGGCGATCGACGCCGGCACCGCCGCCAGCCAACCCGCCAACAGCAGACCTGGCATCGTCAGCCGCCAAGCGCGCATCGCCAGCACGCGCATCGAGACCGGGACTGCAAGGTGCGACATCAGTGCCGGCGGCGCCGGGCGCTGGGCTGCCGCTGGGAGCTCAGCACAGGGCGCACCATCAGCACAGGGCGCACCAAACGATGTCACGCGCACGGAAGGCTCTATTGCGTGTTGCTGTCTCGATCATGGCAACCTAGTGCAGCGTTTCTCCCAACTTTGCTTTCGTTGTCGTTGTCGAGTATCCGATTACGACCACGACCACAACCACGAGCACGAGCACGAGCACGAGCACGAGCACGAGCAGAGTGTTCCACCAGGTTCCTCGACTCTCCGGCCCCCACCTGGGTTGACGCCTGCAAAATTGGCTGAAACGGGGCACTAGGCGCCCCGAACACACCCTCGCAACACACCCTCGCAGCCGCGGTTATGCGGCTACGCCGCTCCCCGATCAAGCGCCGGGCGGCGATGCCAGCGCGCAAGGGCCGGCTGCTGCCGACAGGCAAATCCGCACAAACGCGCGATCATATAGCGGTAAGTTACTAGACGTACACCGTTTATCCCCCGATTGCACGCCGTTGCATCGGGTTGCGTTTTATCAATTTTTTATGCACTCTCCGCTTGCCTTGGATTGGATTTGTCGATAGACAGCCTTGCCGTTTTGGCATCGACACCAGACGACGCTGCGTCCACCCGGCGGCTCGACGCTCGAGCGCCGGCGCATCGGGCAAAGCCAAGCACGACAACACGTAAGCGAAACCATCAGGGGGCTCGCGGGACGCCACGGCCGCGTTCTGCAAGATCTCGCTGCCCGCCCTGAACAGACTTGCTGAACAGACCGTCCTCGGGAGGACACTGCCATGACCGAAACCATCGTTGCCGAGCAGCACGCGCGGCCGGAAGCCATCCGCGTCAACCGCGTCACCCTCGACCAGCCCTGGGAGTGGCTGGACAAGGGCTGGCACGACATGATCAGTGCGCGCCGCTACAGCCTCACCTACGGCGCCGTCATCGTGCTGCTTAGTGGGCTCATCACCCTCGGCTTCATGGTCGAGGGGCTCACCTTCATGGTGCCCTTCATGATCGCCGGCTTCTTCCTGCTGGCACCGATCATCGGCCTCGGGCTGTACCAGATGAGCGCACACCTGGAACGGGGCGAGCCCCTCCACTTCTGCCACTTCCTGGAGGCCTGGCGGCACAACCAGGGGCAGCTCGGTGTCATCACCGCCGCGCTCATGATCATCATGCAGCTGTGGATCATGGCCAACTTCGTGCTCTTTGCGCTGCTCTACGACGGCATGGACCCGCCGCTAGAGAACTTCGTCGGGACCGTCTTCCTGTCCGGCGAGCACAACACCTTCGCCTTCGCGAGCATCACCGTCGGGTTCGTGCTCGCCTGGGTCGCCTACGCCATCAGCGCCATCTCGGTGCCCATGCTGATGGACCGCAACGTGGACGGCTTCACCGCCATCCGCACCAGCGTCACGGCCGTGGTGCAGAACTGGCAGGCCATGACCCTGTGGGCCGCGCTCATCGTCATGTTCATCGCGCTCGGCCTCATGTCCTTCTACATCGGGCTGTTCATCGCCATGCCGCTGGTGGGCCATGCTACCTGGCATGCCTATCGGGATATCGTGCCGCACGACGATTGACGGCTTCGGCCGCCGCAGCCTTGGTCATAACTCCGTCGAGAGCCATGACCCCGTGGGAGCGGCGTCCCCGCCGCGATTGGACGCTCGTCGCGCCGAGGACGGCGCTCCCACGGCGGCGGACGAACTCATGATCGCCGCCGCCTCTCGCCGCCGGCCATGGACGGGCCGGCGGCGAGCGGGTCAATCGGGCACGGTGTTGTTGAAGGTGCTCGATTCCGAATTCGGTCCCGATCCCGATTTCGATCCCGATTTCGATCCGGGCATTGAATTGGCTTGAATCGACCTCGCGGCACCGTCAGCTTCTCGGCACCACAGATTCCACGTGCGCAAGCCCACGGGTGACCGATGAGCGACATGACCCAACCCGATCCTGCCGAGCTGACGTCCGGCCCCAAGACCTGCGCCCGCTGCGGCGCAACCTTCGTTTGCAAAGTAGACGACTTGCCTCACTGCCAGTGCGTCGGCGTCAGCCTGTCGCCGGACCTGCTGACCAAGCTGCATGACACCTACAGCGACTGCCTCTGCTCACGCTGCCTGAAGGAGCTCGCCGGCAAGGAGCGCGACGGCGACGTGACGCTCACCGAAGGCGCCATCTGACGGCGCCACTCCAGCCGGGCGGGCGCGTCGCCCATCACCGCCGACTCGGTGCAGCGCCGCGGGCAGGCCGTCGCGTGGACGAGGCCTAAAGACGGTGAAAGGATTGCCCGCAACCCCGAAAGCGAGCGGATCGTAGGCCGGGTTAACGGGGCACTAGAGTGGACCACCGGCGCCGGCATCCGCCGCATCGGCCCTTCTCGCCCGGGGCCAGAGCCGCTCCGACGCTGTGATAACCTGCCCCTTTGAGTGCCCGGGGTGAACAAAGGCCATGGCAGTACGCGCGTTCGACAGCATCATCATCGGCGCCGGGCCCGCCGGCGAGGGAGCGGCCATGAAGCTCGCCAAGGCGGGCCAGCGGGTCGCCGTCGTCGAGGCCCACAACCAGGTGGGCGGCGGCTGCACGCACTGGGGCACCATCCCGAGTAAGGCGCTGCGCCACTCCATCCAGATGCTGGCGGACTACCGCCGCAACCCGCTCTTCCACCACACCCTGGACCAGGTGGACGTGGAGTTTCCTGACCTGCTGCGCGCCGCGGACGCGGTCATCGACCACCAGGTGCGCACCCGCTACCGCTACTATCAGCGCAACCGCGTCGAGGTCGTCTTTGGCCGGGCACGCTTCGCGGATGCCCACGGCGTCGACGTCACGCGCCCGGACGGCGCCCGCGAGACGCTCACGGCCAAGCACATCGTCATCGCCACCGGCTCCAGCCCCTATCACCCACCGGACGTAGACTTCGGTCACCCACGGGTGCTCGACAGCGACTCCATCCTGGGGCTCCAGCACACGCCGCGCAGCATGACCATCTACGGCGCCGGGGTCATCGGTTGCGAGTACGCGTCCATCATGAGCTACCTGGACGTGAAGGTGAACCTGGTCAACACCCGCGACCGGCTGCTCAGCTTCCTGGACGACGAGATCACCGACGCCCTCTCCTACCACCTGCGCGAACAGGGCGTCATCATCCGCCACGACGAAACCTACGAGCAGGTGGAGCCCACCGACGACGGCGTCGTGCTGCACTGCCGCTCCGGCAAGAAGCTCAAGACCGACGTGCTGCTCTGGGCCAACGGGCGCAGCGGCAACACCGCGGACATGGGACTGGACGCCATCGGGCTCGAGCCCAACAAGCGCGGCCAACTGGAGGTCAACGACAGCTACCAGACGGCGCTGGCGCACATCTATGCCGTCGGCGACGTCGCCGGCCCGCCGGCGCTCGCCAGCGCCAGCTACGATCAGGGCCGCTTCGTCGGGGCCCACATCGCCGACGGCGAGTGCGACTGGAAGCTCATCGAGGAATTCCCTACCGGCATCTACACGGTGCCGGAGATCAGCTCCGTCGGCCGCACCGAGCGCGAGCTCACCGCCGACCAAATCCCCTACGAGGTCGCCCAGGCCAACTTCAAGGCCATCGCCCGCGCCCACATCACCGGCCACACCGTCGGCATGCTGAAGATCCTGTTCCACCGCGAGACGCTGGAGATCCTCGGCATCCACTGCTTCGGCGAGCAGGCCTCGGAGATCATCCACATCGGCCAGGCCATCATGCGCCAGCCGCCGCCCGCCAACACCATCCAGTACTTCGCCGAGACCACCTTCAACTACCCCACCATGGCGGAGGCCTACCGCGTCGCGGCGCTGAACGGGCTGAATCGGTTGTTCTAGCGGCAGCGGGATGTTAGGTTGCGCTCATCGCAACCCGAGGAGGATGCTCAGTGTCCACGACCATCGGTCTCAAGCTCGACGACGAAACCCGAGCCCGCCTCCAGCGGCTCGGCGAGTCCCGTGATCGCTCGCCGCACTGGCTGATGAAAACGGCCATCGTCGCTTTCCTCGACCGCGAGGAGCGCATCGAGCGGGAGCGGCTGGAGGACGAGCAGCGCTGGCAGCACTGGGTCGAGACCGGCGCCCACATCGATCATGACGACATGGTCGCCTGGCTGGACGGACTCGGCGCACACGCCGACCGCGTGGCGGGCCAACGCTATGCCGCGGACAGCGGCGCGGAAACCCGATCCGGTCAGCCCCGCTCCGCTGTCGCCGACGAGCCCGGCGAATGGCGCTGATCTGGCTGCCGGAAGCCAAGGCCGACATCCAGCGCCTGTTCGACTTCCTGGTCGACGTCAATCCAGCCGCCGCCGGCAAGGCGGTTCGCGCCATCCGCGACGGCGCCAACCGGCTCCACGGCCACCCCCACCTCGGCCGCCCGATGGACGACGGCCTGCGCCGCGAGCTGTTCCTGCCCTTCGCCGGCGGCGCCTACATCCTGCGCTACCGCCTGGAGGGCGACACGGTCGTCATCGTCCGCGTCGGGCACGGGCGGGAGCAGCGGGACTGAGTGTCACGAGGCAGCGGCCGCGCGATGTCGCGAGGCACGCGGCGCGCACGGGTTGCCGCCCACCGACCCCGGGGCTACCATCAGAGCGCATCGTGTGCGGCATTGCCGCCGCGACCACGGCTCGTCGTTGACAAGGCGCGTATCGGCTGGCCAACAACGGCCGCGCACTCACTCGCCCATGGAACCCACTGTCAATGACTGACCAAGCCGGTCCCCAGCCCGTGTCTCAGCCCACCCTGTCCATCGACTGCGCAGCGCGCATCACCTTCGCCTCGGCGCAGAACGCGGTACCCATGCTGCGCGCCATCGAGATCCATCACGACGGCGACGCCCCGCTGCACGACCTGACGCTGGCATTGCAGGCACGGCCGCCCTTCTGCCGCGCAAAGCGCTGGCATATCGACCACATTCCGCCGGGCGGCAAACTGTCCGTCGGCGACCGCGAGCTGACCCTGGATTTGGACTTTCTGGCCCGCCTCAACGAGGCGGAACAGGGCCAGCTCATCTGCACCCTGAACCGCGACGAGGCAGCGATCGCCGAGCAGGTGGTGCCGGTGGAGATCCTGGCCCGCGACCAATGGGGCGGTCTCGGCGACATGGCCCAGTTGCTCGCCGCCTTCGTCCTGCCGAACGACCCGGCGGTGGCGCCGCTCCTCAAGACCGCCTCGCGGCTGCTGGAACAAGCCGGTCATTCGGGCGCGCTCGACGGCTACCAGACCGGCGACCCCGCCCGCGCCTACATGCTCACGGCCGCCATCTGGTCGGCGGTGACGGGTCTGGGGCTCACCTACGCCGAGCCACCGGCGTCGTTTGAGCGGACGGGACAGAAGGTCCGCGACCCGGGGCGCATCGCAGACGAGGGTCTCGCCACCTGTCTCGACAGCGCGCTGCTGTTTGCCGCCGCAATCGAAGCGGCCGGCTTGCACCCGGTGGTGATCTTCACGGCGGGCCACGCCTTCGCGGGCGTGTGGCTGGTGAACCGCACCTTCACCTCGGTGACAGAGCCGGACATCACCGAGCTGCGCAAGGCCATCGCCGGCCACGAGTTGCTGGTCTTCGAGACCACACTGGCGACCCAACGCCCGGTCGCGGGCTTCGAGCAGGCGGTGGAGCGCGGCAAGATCCAGCTCGACGAGGCCCGCGAGGCCAGCTTCGACCAGGCCATCGACATCAGCCGCGCGCGCGCCGCCCGCATTCGCCCGCTGGCGAGCCACCGCGAGCGCCAGGCGCAGGCCATCGCTGCCACCGCCGAGGTCGCACCCGCCACCCTGCCGCAGGCACCGGACTTCGGCCTGCTGCCCGGCGAGCAGACCGAGGAGCTGCCGGCTACGCCCCAGGGCCGCATCGAGCGCTGGCAGCGCAAGCTGCTGGACCTCTCGCTGCGCAACCGACTGCTCAACTTCGCCGACACCAAGCAGACTGTACCCTTCGTCTGCCCGGACGTGCCCCGACTGGAAGACCTGCTGGCCGCGGGCAAGAAGCTCCGCATCATCTCGCTGCCGGACGAGAACCCCATCGGCCAGCGCGACGCGGAATTGCACCGGGAGCAGACCGGCGAAGACATCACGCGAGCCTTCGCGCTTGCGGCACTGGACCGCGGCGAGGTCTGCGTATCGCTCGGCGGGCGCGACATGGCAGCGCGGCTAACGACCCTGTTCCGCAAGGCCAAGAGCGATCTCGCCGAGGGCGGCACCAACACCCTCTTCCTCGCGGCCGGCTTTCTGCGCTGGAAGAAGCGCGCCGAAGATGAGCGAGTTTATCGCGCCCCTTTGCTGCTGCTGCCGGTCAAGCTGGAGCGGCGCTCCTCGCAGTCGGTGTTCTTCCTGTCGCACCACGAGGACGACGTGCGCATCAACGCCACGCTGCTCCAGTTCCTCGAGCGCGACTTCGGTCTCCGCATCCCGCTGCAGGACGGCGAGCTCCCCACCGACGACCACGGCATCGACCTGCCGCGCACCTTCGCGATGCTGCGCCACGCGGTGCGCGACGTGCCCGGCTTCGAGGTGGTGGAGGAGCTGGCGCTGTCCACGTTCTCATTCGCCAAGTACCTGATGTGGAAGGACCTGGTGGACCGTACCGACAGCCTGCGCCAGAACCGGCTGGTGCGCCACCTGATCGACTCTCCAGAGACCCCCTTCGCCGTCGGCAATGGCGACTTTCCGGAGCCCAAGGACATCGACCGCCGGCACTCACCGGCGGAGCTGGTGACCCCGCTGCCGGCGGACAGCTCACAGCTCGCGGCCGTGGTGGCAGCGAGCCAGGGGCACGACTTCGTCGTCATCGGTCCGCCCGGCACCGGCAAGAGCCAGACCATCGCGAACATGATCGCCCACTGTCTGGCACACGGGAAAAGCGTGCTGTTCGTGGCCGAAAAATCCGCCGCGCTCGATGTGGTCTACCGGCGCCTGCGGCATTACGGTCTGGCGGACGCCTGCCTGGAGCTGCACTCCAGCAAGGCGGACCGCCGCTCCGTGATCCGTCAGCTCGGCGACGCCTGGGACCGCGCCGCGGAGGACGCGCGCCAGGAATGGGTCCGCATCACCGATCAGCTCGAGGTGCATCGCAACCAGCTCATGGCCTACGTCGAGGCCCTGCACGCCCCCGGCACACAGGGCTTCAGCGTATTCGAGGCCATCGGCCAGGTGGTCGGCAAGAAGCCCGCCTGCGAGCTGCGCTTCGCATCCCACGACGCCCACGATGCCGACAGCTTCCGGGCGCTGGAGGCGCTCGCTGCCGCGGCGGGGCGCACCTACCCGGTAATTGCGGAATGCCACGGGCTGGACTTCGTCACCCGCGACGACTGGTCCTTCGGCTGGCAGACGGAGCTTGCGTCGCGAGTGGGCGCGCTGCAAGCCGCGGCGCAAGCGCTCGCCGCCGCGGCCGAGGCACTCGCACGGACGCTCGGCCTGCCACCCGACCAGGCGTATCCGCGCCAACGCCTCCATGCACTCTCGCGCTTCACCGCCATCGCGGAGAAAACCGCCGGGCAGGAATTCCACATCGCGCTGCAACCGTCCGTCTCGGAGCTGCGGACCGGATTCGAGACGCTCGCCAGCAATCTGGACGCACTGCACCAGCACCGCCGGCAACTCGCCGCCGACTACCCGGATGCCGAGATCCCGCGCATCCCCGTCGACACCCTGGAGCAGGACTGGCGCGAGGCCGGCACCCGCTTCTGGCCCTTCTCGACAATGCGCCGGCGGCGCGTGCGCAAGCTGCTCCAAACCTACGCGAGCGCCGGCACGGCCAACCCGGCGACGGACCTGGCGCCGCTGCGCAGCATCCAGGCCGCCGTCGGTGCCATTGCGGCCAGCCCCCTCGCGGCACTGCCCGTCTTCAACGGTCCGAACACCGACATCGGCAACCTGCGCGGCTACTTGGCCGACGTCGGCGAGCTACGCGCCGCCATCAGCGGCCTGCTGGCCCTGAACCCGAACCGAGCGACACTGAAAGCCACGCTGGCATCGCTGCTGACGCCGAGCGGCGATGCGTCGCCTGCCAATCCCGCGCTGCGGGACTTCGCAGCCGCCACCATCCGCTTCGACGCGGCCCGGGACACGCTAGCCGAACACACCGGCGGCACCCCGGCCGACGACAGCCTGCATGCGCTGCAACAGGCCCTCGATACCCTGCGCGAGCAGCAGCACAGGCTCCAGGACTGGACCAAGTGGAGCGCCGTCCGCCGCCAGGCCATCGAGCGCGGCCTGGAGCCGCTGATCACCGCGCTGGAAGACGGGCGCATCAGCGAAGCGGCCGCCGCCTTCCGCACCGCCTATCTGCACTGGTGGCTGCCGCTCGCCCTCGACGCGAGCCCGGTGCTGCGCGGCTTCGCCCACTGGGAGCACGAGGACCGCATCGCCCGCTTCCGCGCGCTGGACGACGCCATGCAGCGCCTCGCCTCCGCCCAGGTGCGCCACGCGGTGGCCCACGACCTGCCGCCGCGCGACGGCGTCGCCCGCCGCTCCGAGCTCGGCACCCTGCGCCACCAGCTCGGCCTGCAGCGCCCAAGCATCTCCATTCGCCGACTCATCGCGGAGATGCCGGAGAGCTTCACCCAGCTCACGCCCTGCGTGCTGATGTCGCCGCTGTCCGTCGCGCAGTACCTCCCGCCGGACCATGCCCAATTCGACATGATCGTCTTCGACGAAGCCTCGCAGATCACCACCTGGGACGCCGTCGGCGCCATCGCCCGCGGCACCCAGTCCATCATCGTCGGCGACCCCAAGCAGCTGCCGCCCACCAACTTCTTCGGCCGCAGCAATGACGACGAAGACGCAGAACTTGAGGTCTTCGAAAAGGACCTGCCCAGCATCCTCGACGAGGCCGCCGCCGCGGGCCTGCGCACGCACCAGCTCGACTGGCACTATCGCAGCCGCGACGAGGCACTGATCGCCTTCTCCAACCACCACTACTACGGCAACCGGCTGATCACCTTCCCGTCGCCGAGCACCGGCGCCGACGCGCTGGTCCGGCACCGGGTGGACGGCGTCTACGCCCGCGGCAGCGGCCGCACCAACGCCGTCGAGGCCCGGGCCGTCGTGGACCTCGTCCAGCAGCGGCTGACCGCGTGGCTGAGCCTGCCCGAGACCGAGCGGCCGACGCTCGGCGTCATCACCTTCAACGCCCAGCAGCAGGAGCTGATCCTCGACCTGCTCGACGCCGCCCGCCGCGACACCCCGGCGCTGGACTGGTTCTTCGACGACGAGCGCGAGGAGCCCGTCATCGTCAAGAATCTGGAGAACATCCAGGGCGACGAGCGCGACGTCATGCTCTTCTCCATCACCTTCGGCCCGGACCAGGCCGGCAAGATGACCATGAACTTCGGCGCCGTGAACGGCAACGGCGGCGAGCGGCGCCTCAACGTCGCCATCACCCGCGCCCGCGCCGAGCTGCACGTCGTCACGTCCTTCGACGCCGACCAGATCGACCTGACCCGCACCAAGGCCCTCGGCGTCGCGCATCTGAAAGGCTTCCTCGACTACGCCGCCCGCGGCCCCATCGCCCTGCCGGCCATGGACCGGGGCTCCGTCGGCCCCGCCGAGAGTCCGTTCGAGGAGGCCGTCGCCGACGCGCTGCGCCAGCGCGGCTGGGAGGTCCGCACCCAGATCGGCGTCTCCGGCTTCCGTATCGATCTCGGCATCGTCCACCCCGACCGCGCCGGCGCCTACCTGGCCGGCATCGAATGTGACGGCGCCACCTACCACAGCGCCGCCTCGGTGCGCGACCGCGACCGCATCCGCGAAGAAGTGCTGCGCAACCTCGGCTGGGAGATCCTGCGCATCTGGTCCACCGACTGGTTCCGGCAGCCGGTCGATGCCCGCGAGCGGGTGGATGGACGGTTGCGGGAGCTACTGCATGCGACGCGGGCGCGGCTGGAGGCGGAACGGCAGGCGGCGAAGGCGGCCTCCGGGTTAGATCAGGCGGACGCCGCCGCTGCGCCGGCCGGCGACGAGCTGGCGCCCGGCACTGCCACCGGCACTGCAACTAGCGCCGCGGATCGAGCCCTAGCCGAAGCCCCAACCGACAGCACCCCTCCCGCGCCTGGCGAAGAACCCCCACAGCCCGGCGCTCACGAGGACCGCCGGCGTCCCGCCGGCCACTGGGACCGCCGGCGTCTCGCCGGCCACCGGGAGCGCCGGCGTCCCGCCGGCGAATCCGACCGGCCGCCCGATGAAGAAGCCACGTCGGACCCTGCCGCGATCTCGAGCCCCGCCGAAGCGCTCATCGCACGCAACACTGGCGACACGGTTGCACCATCACCGGCGCACACCAGCCACCAGAATGCCGGCACCACCAACCAGCATGCCTACACCACGCCACCGCTCCCGCGCCCGGACCCGGACCGCTTCTACGCCCCCGACTACACCCCGACCCTGGAGCAGATCATCGCCGGCGTCGTCCAGCGCGATGGCCCCATCCGCGACGACCTCCTGGCCCGCGTCGTCTGCCGCGAGCACGGCTGGCAGCGCGCGGGCCGCCGCATCCGCGAGCGCATCCTCGACTGCCTCGGCGACAACGCGGTCCACACCGACGGCGACCGCGCCTTCATCTGGGCGCCCGGCACCTACGCGCCGCGCATCGCGTTTCGGCACGAACTGGAGCGGGGCGTATGGGAGGTGCCGAGCGAAGAGATGCTTGGGCTGATTGCGGCGCATCCGGAGTTGGCGGCAGCCGAGGATGCGGCGCGGGAGCTGGCGCGGTTGATGGGTATTGCGCGGGTCTCGGAGGAAGCCCGGGCGTTCTTGGAGGCCTGTTTGGCACGCTTTTCGACGGAATTCGGGCCAGGTGATACGCCGGCTCCATAATGACTCCGTCCGCGCCCGTGGGAGCGCCGTCCCCGGCGCGACAGGCATCCCCACGAATTGCGCCACGCCAGGCCGCTCGCCATCCGCACAGCCCCTTGAGAGCGCCGGCTTCCAGCCGGCTCGCCGCGCGCCCGGCTCGACGCCGGGTACGCGGCGTCAGGGCGCCGATACGCATGCAAGCCTCTGTCGAGGGGACAGATGGCTTGGAGACACCTCGGGTGTCCGTCCCACTTGAACGCAACCAACTATTCGCGGGCGAGGGCGCTCCGCCGACCGTCCCTCCCCCCACGTTGCCGCCGACTGCGCTGACGCCAGGGTGCAGCCGCGCCGTTGGCATGGCTCGCGGCGCACCGGCCGGTGGCACCCGGCTCCCGGCTCCCGGCAGCAGCGTCTTGCGAGACGCGCTCACGAGCAGACGAAAGGCGGCGCCGCGTCAGCGGCCGAGCAGATCGCGCAGTGCGCCGATCTGGCGCCGGGGCGCACGTCAGCCCGACGGCAGCAGGAGCGCCGCATCAGCGGAGGTCTCGCGGTCAAGCGACGGGGGCAGCAGCAGCATCGGCTGGGGCGGGCGAGCAGGAACCGAACACCAGCCGCGACATGCGCAACATCAGCACAGCACCAGTAGGCACGGACTCGCGAGCGAGCCGCTAACAGCACTCAACGCGGGCTGAGGTCGGTCAGGGGTCAGCGGTCGCGGGACGTGTCTCAATCCCCTTCATAACGGGTCAGCGGCCGGACCCCCTCGCCGAAAAATTAGTCCTTCAAATTCAAGCGGTTGATGTGTCTCCAAAAGCATACAGTTGTTGCCCCGAAAAGTTAGCTTCCAGCGTGACGCATTTCCCTGTCCTTTTGCGCAGTGGCGCGGGGTCCCAGCGCCCATGCCGCTCGGCGCGGTCACATGAAGTGTAATGCGCTGGGCGCGTGGGTCAAGACTCGGCTCTGCGCCGTTGATAACCGGGGGTGGGACGCGGCCGGGCGTCGGCGCTTGTCTCAGTGCACCAGCGCCGGCCGACGCTCATCGGCACACAGCCGCGCCAGCAGCTCGCCCCGCCCCACCAGCGCCAGCATCAGGGCGACGTCAAGCGGCTGGGCGCACCAGCCGTCCGCGTCGCGCGGGCATTCGGCCCAGGCGGCGCCGAAGCCGCCAAGCCCGTAGCGCTGGGCCTGGGGGTCGTCGAGCGGGGGGAAGTCGGCGGCGGCCGTTGAGCCGTGGAAGACGGCAATGCCGGCGGTGAGCCAGTCATTGGCCTCGGGCGTGGTGGGCGCGGGGATGTCGGCGCCGGGGTATTGCATGACGGGGTGCCGGGGTGGGCTCGCGGCTTGGGTCTGTGACCCGCGCATGCTACGGGGCACCTGCTCCCACCGCCATGGCGATTCGATGACGCTACCCCGCTTGCCCGATGAGCCGCTACGCCAGCCGCCGGGCAATCTGCCCGCGGACTTCCCGCCGGAGCGGTTCGACCTGGTGGCGTTCTGCGAGGGCTGCGGGCACTCGGCGGTGCTGCGCCGCGCAGCGTTGCCGCCGGGGCTGACGGTGCAGGAGATCCCGCCGTGGCTCAGGTGCTCGGCGTGCGGGCGGCGGCCGGGGCTGCTGCGGATCGTCTACACGGGCGCGGGTGGGTTTGCGCACTCGGGGGTGGCGGTGATTGCGGGGATGGGGTGAGGCGGCGCGGGACCACGCTGCCGCGGCACCGGCACAGCGGCATCTCCGCCGGCCGTCCTGGCGCCCGCTCCGCGCTGCGAGCGGGCGCCGGTCCGGCCCGATCCGCTCCGCGTGCCGGACCCGCGCCCGCTCGCAGCGCTCCGCTCGTCCTGACCTGACCTGGCCTGGCCTGAGCTCACGACTGAACTCGGGCGCAACGGAAGCCGAGGTCGCCGCTGCGGACGTCGGGGGGCCTGGTGAGGCGGTACGCGGAACGGCAGTACCGCGCGTCGCCGTACCAGGACCCGCCGCGGATGACCCGGCCCGCGCGGTCTTCGGATGGCCCGACCGGGTCGAGCTTCCAGTCGGCGTCATAGCGTCGCCGCCCGTCGGCACACCATTCCCAGACATTGCCGAGCATGTCGTACAGGCCCCAGGGGTTCGGGCGCTTGCGCCCGACCGGATGGGTGCCGGCCTTCCCCTCGGGATACTGCATGTCGGTGAGCCAACTGCGCTCCGCACCGTTGGCCAACTCGAAGCCGACGCTGCTGTTGCCGCCGTACCATGCGATGGGGTCCAGCGCCGGGGCGTTGGCGTCGCCAGAGATCTCCATCGGACCGGTGTAAAGGGCCGCGTCGGTGCCGGCGCGGCAGGCGTATTCCCATTGCGCCTCGCTGGGCAGCACCAGCCCGAGGCCGGGCTTGCCACAGGGCCTGGGTGCAGGGCGTGTCGAACAGCCAGAAGCCCTGGCTGGTGTAGACGGCGTGGTGGGGGCCTTCGTTGTCGAAGCGGCCGCGCTCGTCCTCCGGCGAGCCCATCTCGAACCGCCCCGGCGGAATCCAGCGCAGGCGTTGCGTCACCTCGGCGAGGGTGAAGGCAACGAAGACGCCGCGGCGGTCCTCGCCCCATTCGCTCGCCCAGGCCGGCGGGCAGCCGGTGACCAGGGGGTGCCAGGACGGGTCGATGCGCAGAGGGGGTGTCATCGCGGGTTGCTCGCGTATGGAAGGCGCCCCGCCGGCGAGTGCTCGCCCGTCTGCGCCGCAGTGCCGGCGGCTGCCGGGCACCGGTGGGATGCGCTGCTGCGCGGGCGCGGGCTACGAACGCACCGGGGGGCTTTGGGTTTTGCGACCACCCGCAAGGCGCCCGGAGGGCTTCCGGATTGCTCCCCGACGGCTTGGCGGGGCGGTCGCCGGGCGACGGTCTGTTCAGGTCCGCGCCGTCTGGCGCAGTCGTGAGCTCGGGCGCAACGGAAGCCGAGGTTGTTGTTGCGGTTGTCGGGTTGCCTGGTGTTGCGGTACGCGGAACGGCAGTTCTGCGCGTTGTCGTTCCAGGACCCGCCGCGGATGACCCGGTCCGCGCCGTTGGCGACCGTCGCCACCGCGCCGACGTTACAACGCCGCGAGCGGCCCGGCAAGGGGCGTGCGGCGCAACTGCTCGCGGCGCCAGTCGCCGGCAGCGGCGTGCAGGGTGATGCCCAGCGCGGCGCTGTACCCGGCCTGGAGGCCGAGGGCGTCGATCACGCCTTCGGCATAGAGCCGCTCCCAGTGGCGGCGGCGCCCGGCATAGCGATGCCTGCGCCGGCGCGAGAGCAGCAGGCGTCCGGGCAGCACGCGGTAGCCGCAGAGCATCACGCCGCCGGCGGTGCGCCCGACGAACGCCGGCTGCTTGACCGTCAGGTGGAGCGCGTCACCACAGTAAGCCCGGGCCGCGACAAGCGCCGCACGCGCCTCGGCGCGGCTGTCGCCCCACCAGACCAGGTCGTCCATGTAGCGCACCAGTCCGCGCACTCGGCATTGCTCCAGCAGCAGCCGGTCGAGCCCGCCGAGGTAAAAGTTGGCGAACTGCTGCGAGGTCAGCGCACCGATGGGGAGCCCGCGGCCCGGGGCGTCGGCGTCGGCGTGGGCGTGGGCGTGGGCGTGGGCGTGGGCGTCGATGATGCGCCCGAGCAGGGCGAGCAGGCCGGGGTCCCTGAGCTTGCGCGCGAGCAGCGCCTTGAGGATGCTGTGGTCGATGCTCGCGAAATACGCGCCGATGTCGATCTTGCACCACCAGGGCCAACGCCGGGCGTGGTGCTGCGCGCGCCGCACCGCGGCGAGGGTGCCCTTGCCGGTACGGCAGGCGTAGGTGTCGTCCACCAGGGCGCGGTCCAGCACCGGGCCGACATGGGCCATGATCGCCTGGTGCAGCACGCGCTCGCGGAAGCATGGCGCATGGATGGTACGCGGCTTTGGGTCGTGGATGCGGAAGCGACGGCCGCGTCCAACCGCCACGGTCCCCGCCAGGATGTCCGCCCGCAGTCGGGCGAGCTCGCCCTCCAGATCGGCCGCGAAGTGCTGCACCTCCGCCCGGTGGCGCTTGCCGAGGGCCGCGCGGTAGAAGGCTTCAGCGAGGTTGTGCCAGTCGGCGACCTCGCCCAAGGTGACGGCGCTACGGCGCACTTCCGCCACCCTCCCCGGGGCTTGCCGCAGCGGCGGGGGCAGCCGTCGCCCGCGCCGCGGCCAAGGCGTCGAGGAAGGTCCGCCCGTACTTGTCGATGCGTGCCGCGCCGATGCCTTGGATTTCGCCGAGATCGGCCAGGCTTGTGGCGGGCCGCGTCACGATGGCGGCGAGCTGTTCGTTGGTGAAGAGGTTGTAGGGCGGCACGCCCTCGCGCTCGGCGAGCTCCTTGCGCAGGGTGCGCAACTGCGCGTAGATCGCAAAGTCCGCTTCGCTCAACACCTCCCGGAAGTCCACCTTGCCGCGCTTGGGGGCCGCCGCCGTGTCGGTGGCGCTGCCGGCGGCCTCGTAGCCGACGCAGATGGCCCAGAGCAGGGTGCCGCCGTCCTGCCCGAGGTGCCGGTCGACCGAGAGGATGCGTTGGCTGCCGAGGAAGCGGTTCAGCTCATCGGCGGCGGCTTCGCCGCCGACGACGGGTATGGTGAAGAAACGCAGTTGCATGGGCTGCCGCCTTCAGTTCGGTTGCCGAGGTCGCCGCGCACGGGCGTCCGGTGCCCCGCTCCGCGATGCGAGCGGCTCCGGGTCCGGCCCGATCCGCGCCGCGGGCCGGACCCGGAC
>NZ_JAJDNQ010000098.1 GCF_022340605.1 Thiohalocapsa sp. | reverse complement strand
TAGTCGACCACGACCACGACCACGAAAGCAGAATTTAGAAGAAACGCTGCGCTAGAACGCCAGCCGCACGCCGAGATTGACGCTCTGCTCCATGTAGTCGCTCATGCCCAGCGCCGCCTCGTAGCTGATGAAGGCGGTGCGGCCGTGGGCGAACTGGGCACCGAGGCCCACGCCGAGCCGGAAGTAGTCCGTGTCGAAGCGGTCGGTCGCCAGCGCGAAGGCGATCTGGCTCGGGTCGTAGGCGAAGGTGCCCGCGACCTTGTTGTCGCCGGCCTCAAACTCGTGCGACCACTCGAACCACCCCTGCGGCAACAGCACGGCCCAGGGCAGGCTGAAGGAGCGGGTCACCTGGCCGCCGAGGACGCTGCGGAAGGAGGTGGACGTCTGGTCGCGGATGATCAGGTCGAGGCCGTTTGCGCCCTGCTCGCGGTAGCCGTCCAGGTCCGCGTTCACGTAGTTGAAGCGCCCGTAGACGTCGAAGATGTACGCGCCGCGGGTGATGTCGTAGCCGGCGCCGAGCATCAGGGCGTACTGGGAGCCGTCGAAGTTCGCCTTGGCCTTGCGCGTCGCACCGAGCAGGGAGTAGGAGATGTTGCGGGTCTGGTCGTAACTGCCCCAGCCATAGCTGGCAGAGCCTTCCAGGTAGAACTGGTCGGTGGGGTAGTAAGTGCCGTAGAGGGTCGTATTCCAGGCGGTGGCGCTCAGATCGCCGCCGCTGGCGTCGATGGTCACATTGCTGTTGCCGTAGCCGAGCGCAACGCCGGCCACCAGCCCTTCCAGAAACTGATAATCGACACCGGCGGTGATTCCCTGGGTATCGAAGTCGAAGCCATCCTCGTTGGCGGTAGCGTCCTTGTTGCCCCAATCGATATTGCCGTTGAGGAAGATGCCGAGGCGCTCGAACTGATAACCCCCATCGGCCCCGCCATCCGCGCTGGCGCCGCCGCCGCGCACACCGGTGGCGTCGCCGAGCAGCCCGGCGAGAGTGCCGGCATCGACACGCTCGCCGTCGACATTGACCGTGAGCCCACCGAGGCTGATGCCGCGCGCACCGCCGCGCAGCGCCGCCAGGCGTCCGGCGACGTTGTCGAGCTGGGCATTGGTGAGCTGGTTGGTGAGCTTGCGCGGCGCCACCGCCTGCGACGGCGTCAAGGCCGCAACGCCCTGCACGGCCGCGCCCGCGTCCGTTGTCGTGAGCAGCGCCGTGCACTGCGCCGCGAGGTCCCGCTCCGGGCCGGTCAGGTCGGTGCGGCCCACCAGGCCGTCGCAGACGTTGGTGAAGGTGGCGCCCATGATGCGCTGGTTGCCGGTGAGTCCGGGCAGCTTGTCGAGCGGCTCCACGGCGGTGGTGGTGTCCTGGGTGGTCGTGCCATCGGTGGTGGCGCCGACGATCGTCAGGTTGAAGCTGGCGCCGGTAGAGCAGTTCTCGATGAGACCATCACCGACATCCTCGCTGCAACTGACGACGGTCGCGGTCAGTGTCCTGGTCGTGCCGCTGCCGATTGCCGTGATGATGGCGCCCCCCGTCGCCGTGCCGGTGCCGGCGCTGACGGCAATGTCGTAGGTGTTGCCGGAGAACTGCGAATCCATGGTCGGGCTGTTCAGATCGGTGATCTGGTAGTCGGTTCCGAGCACGGCGTCACCGCCGAGCTCGACGACGATCGAGGCGGCGCCACGTCCGTTCGGGCTGGACGACCCCACCGACAGGGTGGCCGTTGCGCTCTCGCCGGCGTTGATGCTGGTGGGCGAGGCGGTGAGCGTGACGCTCGTGATTTGGGCGGAGGCCGGGGCCGAAAAGATCGCCGCAACGGCGGCCAGGGGGATGAGCAGCCACGCCGTTGCCGGCCCACGGTGGCAAGCCATGCGCGGGTTATCGCCGCGCCGCGCGCCCGGCAAGCCCGCGTGGCGACTCGCGCCTGGACGCGCGCCGACATGGTCTGCGCTCCCGCGCCCATTCCCGGCGAGTCGCCTCGTGCTTGACGCGCCGGGCCGAAATCCCGGGAGCCGAAGCCTCATCATCAAGTCGACCATACCCGTCGCGGCCATGGAGCCACCCCCGTCGTTGCATGAATGGTACGCATACCCTACGCAACAAAAGATCCCGATAAAAGACTCAGTTATTCCCTTATCGATGACTGGCGGTTTTCTTCAGACAAGGGCGGGCTGGAGCGGCCCGAGTCGCGGCGCCAAACGGTAGCGGTTCCCGGCCGGATTGCCGCGCAGGGCTGGTGCATCGGCTTGATCTCAACACCGCTTGTCGTACCTGGCGGTGGGCGCCCCTGTGTTGCTTCTGCCGAACAAACCGCAAGCCGCACACAGTTCAGCGACCAAATGCAGTCAAATCGGCTGATTGTGTCCAAATGGAGACATCCAACGGGGAAGCGTCAGTTGACGGCCTTCAGCGCGGCAGCCGCAGCTCCGCGATCAGACCGCCGCCGGGGCGGTGTTTCAGCACAAGGTCGCCGCCGTGTGCCCGTGCGATGTTGCGGGCGATGCCCAGGCCGAGGCCGGTGCCGCCGGAGCGGCGTGCCCGCGACGCCTCCAGCCGAAAGAACGGCTCGAAGACCTTGCCCATAGCCCCCTCCGGGATGCCGGGGCCTTGGTCCGCGACGCTGAGCGTCACCCCCTTGTCCGAGTCCCGGACACTGACCTCCGCGCTGCCACCGTAGCGCAGCGCGTTGTCCAGCAGGTTCCCGATGCAGCGCTTCAGCGCCAGCGGCCGGCCATGGTAAGGCGTCACCACCCGCCCCCGCAGCACGACCTGCTGCCCGGCCTCGGCAGCGTCGTCGCAAAGGCTCTCGAGCAGGGCCATCAGGTCCAAGGGCCGGGTTTCCTCACGGCTCTCGGTGCCGCGCATGAAGTCCAGGGTCGCGTCCACCATGCGCTGCATGTCGTCCAGATCGCGGCGGATCTTCGCGCCGAGCACCTCGTCCTCCAGCAGGTCCGCGCGCAGCCGAATGCGGGTGAGCGGGGTCTTGAGGTCGTGGGAGACGGCGGCGAGGATGCGCGCGCGGTCCTCCACGAAGCGGCTGATGCGCCGCTGCATGGTGTTGAAGGCGCGGGCGGTCTCGACCACTTCCAACGGCCCCGTCTCCTCCAGCGGCGGGCGGTGAATGTCCCGGCCCAGGGCGTCGGCGGCCTCGCGCAGCCGATCCAGGGGCCGCACGATCCAGCGTACCGCCAGCAGCGACAGGGCGGTCACGCCCGCCAGCAAGATGACGAGCATCAGCAGCAACTGGAGCGGCCAGTGGAAGAGCTCCTGCGGGATGCGGCGCTCGAACCAGACCCAGCCGCCGTCGTGAAGCTGCACCTGAACGATGAAGCGCCGCGCCATGGCATGGGTGGCGGAGGCTTGCTCGCCGGTCTCCGGCAACGCCTGGCCCGGCATGGGCGTGGTCATGACGTAGCCCACAAGCGCCACCCGCAACCCCACGTCGGCGCCGAGTTGCTCGCGCAGCTGCCGGCGCACCAGCTCGGCGCCGGCGCTGGCGGCGTCCGCCGGCGGCACGGCCAGCGGGACGTCGGCGAGGCCGACGCGCGCCTGCGCGCTGTTCAGCAGGGGCACGAGCCGCCGGCGCTCGGCCGGCGCCAGGGCGTTAAGGAGCTGGACGGCATCGACGGTGCGCTCGATGACGTCACCGTGGATCGCCGCGTAGAGCACGCGGCCACGGTCGTGCATGTGCACGCCCGCGGATAGCAGCACGGTGGCGCCAAGGCCCGTGATCAGCACCAGCGTGAGGCGGCCGAACAGCGACTTCGGCAGCAGACGCATGAGCGAGCGCAGGCGCGGGACGCCCCTAACGCACCGGGTTCACGCGGGCGGCGAGCATGTAGCCGCGGCCGCGCACGGTCTTGATGAGCTCGGGCTCGCGGGCGTCATCCGCCAGATGCCGGCGCAGCCGCCCGATGAGCACGTCGACGCTGCGGTCGAACGGATGGGCCTCGCGGCCCCGGGTCAGCTCCAGCAGCTGATCGCGGGTGAGCGCCCGGTTGGGATGCAGCAGCAGCGCCTGCAGCAGCCGGTACTCGGCCTGGCTCAGGGGCACCACCACGCCCTCGGGCGAGGTCAGGTGCTGGGTGCGGCAGTCGAGGCGCCAGCCGCCGAACTCCAAGCGCCCCGGCGTCTCCGCCAGCGGATCGATGGGCAGGTCGCGCACACGCCGCAGCACGCCCTTGATACGGGCCAGCAGCTCGCGGGCGCTGAAGGGCTTAGGGACATAGTCGTCGGCGCCCATCTCCAGGCCCAGTACCCGGTCCATCTCGTCGCCCCTGGCGGTGAGCATGATCACCGGCACCTTGGAGCGCGCGCGCAGGTTTCGGCACAGTTCCAGTCCATCCGCCCCGGGCAGCATCAGATCCAGCACGATCAGGTCCACCCGCCCCCGCTCCAGGGACATCCACATGCCGCCGCCCTCGGCGACGGCCGTGACCTGGTAGCCGTTGCGCTCCAGGTACTCCTTGAGGAGGTGGCGGATCTCGGGGTCGTCGTCGACGACCAGGATATGGTCCTGCGTGCCGTTCATGACCGGCACTGTAGCCCATCCCGCCGCCCTACCGCGCGCCATCTGCGCGCGTCTGGTAACGCCAGGTAACGGATCGGCCGATGTTTACATCGGATTACAAAATCCCCGACCGCCGACATTGGTGTCTTACATGCGCGGGCTTAACTGGAAAGCAAAACGGAGGCGGATGATCCGCCGCCGCGACAGCTCACCCGAACGGAGCATCGAACGCGGTAACGGGCCGCCAGAGGGCGCCCGCCCGCGGGGAGTGTGACCAACATCCGGGCTGGAGACATCGGCTGCTTACATGAACGCGCTTAACTGAGCGTGACGCCACGGGCGGCCGAGCCGCCCCGGCACAACCCAACGACCAGGAGGCTTGTCATGAATTCGAGACAGTCAGCAACGAGGCTCGGCGCCCTGCTCACGGCATCCGCCCTGATACTCGGTGGCAGCGGTACTGTGCTGGCAGCCGAGAGCCAGGGAACCGGCGCCGCCGACAATCCGGCTGCAAGCAGCGCAGCTCCGAGCACGACACCGAGCCCGGCAGGCGGTCCGTGGATGATGGGTGGCCCGGGCATGATGGGGCCGGGCATGATGGGCGCATCCGTGAAGGATACCGAACAGTGGCTCGCCGACGTGAAACAGCAGCTCGGCATCACTGCTTCCCAGGAGGATGCCTGGAAGGGCTACAAACAGGCCGTGACCAACCAGTCGGCACTGATGAACGCCCATCATGAAACCATGTGGAACGGCCAGGCGATTGGCGGTAACGAGTTTGCGCAAATGCGACAGCAAGGCTGGCAGACGATGCAGCAGACGGGTCAAGCGGCCAATACCCTGTACCAATCCCTGACACCAGAACAGCAAGCCAAGGCCCGCGGGCTGCTCATATTCCAGCGCGGGCCTGGCTGGGGCAGGTAGGCTGATCAATCAACAACGCGGGAACCGGGCTATATGCGGCACCGACCCGCGGGGAGCGTGCATCGATGATGGGTGGAGGATTCGGTGGATTCGGGCTTGGCATGATCCTGGTGTGGATCGTGATCATCGGCGCGGTCGTCCTGCTGGTACGCGCCCTCACCGGCGGCTCGCCGGGCGCTTGGACCGCCGGCGGCAAGAGCGCCAGGCAGTTGCTGGATGAGCGCTTTGCCCGCGGCGAGATCGACCGGGACGAATATGAAGAGAAGCGGCGGCTGCTGCAGTAGGCGGCCGGCCGCTCGCGCGAACGTGATCAGTTGGAGGGGGCCATGCAAAGACCCAGTTTCGACAACCAACCGGCATCGGCGCGGCTTCAGGCCGTCGCCGAAACGCCACGACCCGGAGCTGATGCGATGACAAACCCCAGCGGCTCCGTGTCGCCCGACCCCTGGAAGGTCCGTCGCCGCATCCATGTACCCGGACGTAGGAGGCTACGCATGTTGAACGCCAGAGAAATCGTGCTGGGGCTGTTGCTCGCGGTGCCCCTGCTCGCGACGGCGGCACCGGCCGCGGAGTCGGAGCCGACCGTCACCGTCTACAAAAGCCCCACCTGCGGCTGCTGCACCAAGTGGATCGCGCACCTCGAGGCGCAGGGGTTCGACGTCCAGCCCGTGGATGTCACGGATCTCCAGCAGATCAAGTCCCGCGCCGGCATCGCCCCGGCACAGGCGTCCTGTCACACGGCGCGCGTCGCTGACTATGTGATCGAGGGCCATGTCCCGGCCGGCGATATCCGCCGCCTGCTCGCCGAGCACCCGGACGCGCGCGGACTCACCGTGCCCGGCATGCCGCAGGGCGCCCCGGGCATGGATGTGCCGACGCCCCAACACTATCAAGTCCTGCTGATCGGCAAGGACGGCAGCACGTCCGTGTTCGCCGAGCACTAGCCTGAAGCCAGCCGATCCGGATCCGGCGTTTCGCCGGGCGTCGCTGCCCATCAGCACCGAGGAGATTTCGCCGTGACGACTTCACAAGCTCCACAGCCTGCGCCGCGGTGCACCGCGGCGATCGATCCGCACGGCAGTCCGCCCGGATCGGCAGCGCTTGCAAGCGGACCGAAGAACCCGGTTCGGAGCACTGCGACGAGCCGGGCCGCGCGCCGCCGACTCGCGGCGCTGCTCCTCGCCGTCGCCGTCGCGGCTGCGTTGAGCGCCTGCGCGGGGCCACGCTGGCGGGGCCGCGGCCCCGACGGCGGCTGGAGGGGACCGATGGGCGGCATGATGGGCGGCCCGGGAATGATGGGCTACGGTCCCGGCATGCGCGGCTATGGACCCGGCATGCGTGGCTATGGGCGCGGCTATGGAGGCGGCTACGGTCCCGGCAGGGGCGGTTATGGCGGTGGATACGGGCCAGGTGCAGGCGGCTACGGACCCGGCGCCGGGGCGTCGATGCTCCGGCACCGGCAGGCGATGACCGGTGGCATTCCGTCCGACTATGCGCGGCTGCACAACCCGCTGCCCGCGAGCGCCAGCGTCATCAAGGCCGGCGCGGCACTCTACCAGTCCAACTGTGCCACCTGCCACGGCAGCAACGGTGCGGGCAACGGCCCGGCGGGCGCCAGCCTGTCGCCGCCACCGACCAACCTGCGCTGGCTGGTACAGCGCCCCGTCGCCAGCGACAGCTACCTGATGTGGGCCATCAGCGACGGCGGCGCGCAGCTCGGCACCGGCATGCCGGCCTTCGCCGGCGCCCTCAGCGACAAGGACCGCTGGCGCATCATTCGCTATCTCCGGACGCTGTAGGCGGGGCCGATTGCGCGGGATCAGCGCCAGCGCGAGACGAAATCGCCAGGCAGCAACAGGTTGTGCCGACCGAGGTCGGCCACATCCCGCTCACCGCAGAAGCCCATGGTGACGTCCAGCTCATTGTGGATGATCTCGAGCGCGCGAATGACGCCGGCCTCGCCCAAGGCGCCAAGGCCATAGATATAGGCGCGGCCGATGTAGGTGCCCCGGGCACCGAGGGCGAGGGCCTTGAGTACGTCCTGCCCCGTGCGGATGCCGCTGTCGAGGTGCACCTCCAGCTTGTCGCCCACGGCGTCCAGGATGCGCGGCAGCATGCGGATGGAGCTGAGCGCGCCGTCGAGCTGGCGGCCACCGTGGTTGGAGACGACGATGGCGTCGGCCCCGGCATCGAGCGCGTGCTTAGCGTCGTCCGGGTCCATGATCCCCTTCAGAATCAGCGCGCCCTGCCAGAGGTCGCGGACGCGGCGCACCCGCGCCCAGTCCAGGGCCGGATCGAACTGCTCCGCGATCCACGCCATCAGGTTAGACACGTCGCTGACGCCCTGGACGTGGCCAAGGAGGTTGCCGAAGCCCCGGCGCCGGGTGCCGAGCATCCCGAGCCCCCAGCGCCAGCGCCGCGCCAGGTCCAGCAGCACGGGAACCGTGAGCTTGGGCGGCGCGGACAGGCCATTCTTGAGATCCCGATGGCGCTGGCCGATGACCTGGAGGTCCAGCGTCAGCACCAGCGCGGAGCAGCCGGCCGCCGCGGCGCGGGCGATAAGGCGCTCCATGACGTCCTCGTCACGCATGACATAGAGCTGGAACCAGAACGACGCGTCCACGGCGTCCGCCACGTCCTCGATGGAACAGATGGACATGGTGGACAGCGTGAAGGGCACGCCGAAGCGCTGCGCCGCCCGCGCGGCCAGGATCTCGCCGTCCGCGTGCTGCATGCCCGTGAGCCCCACCGGCGCCAGCGCGACCGGCATCGCCACCGGCTGTCCCACCATGTGGCCTCGCGTGCTGCGGTCGGCGATGTTCACGGCGACGCGCTGTCGCAGCCGGATCTCGGCGAAGTCCGTGGTGTTGTCGCGGAAGGTCTGCTCCGTCCAACTGCCGGACTCGGCGTAGTCGTAGAACATCCGCGGCACGCGCCGGCGGTAAAGGCGCTTTAGGTCGCCGATGTGCGTAATGATGGGCATGGCGGTC
>NZ_JAJDNQ010000146.1 GCF_022340605.1 Thiohalocapsa sp. | reverse complement strand
ATGGTGAGATACAGGCTCGAATCGCCTTCCTTGGGATCGCCCTTGTCGCCTTGGTAGGGATCTTGGGTATAGTCGTGGCCGGCAGTGATAACATCCATCTGCCCACCGGTCAGCGCCTGCTCGGCCTGGGCGCCAATGGCGAAGGCGAACAGCATAGATGTGCCGAGCACGGGGATGATACGCTTCATGTCGTAACTCCTCATCGGGGTTTGCGAGTTTCGTACAACTTATGCCTGCGGGAGTGCAGGCGCTCTTGCCCCCCAGGACCGCTCGGTCCCAAGATGACAATTTCTCGCGTCCAGTACGGCTGTTTCCGAGTTGTCGTGTTGCGTCGCCACTTTGTTTGAGAGAAGCCGTAGGGTCATGTCAGCTCGATTCACGTTGATCGGGTGAACCGAGCCAGTGGTTGGGCGATCGCTTGTAATATTCTCGGATTTGCTTATGTCCCCGGTCCGTGCATCCTTGTGCGATGTTGTCATGATGCAGGATGCGCTGCATTTGACTTGTATTTCGCCTGGCGGCGGTGCGATGTCTTGTGCATCTGCGGAAGTAATTCTCTACGAAGGCGGGCACTGAATATATAGGGCAAAGTTTCCAGCATGTGCTGAAGTGATTACTAGGAGCGCCATCCGGGCTATTAATGAGTGTGTACGGTCAGCTTCTCTCATTACCGGATAGGGGGAAGCATAATCAGTCTGCGGCTTATTGTGATCGTGATATCAGTATTTCGACTGATAGATTGCGCGGGGCGATTCAGGTTCGGCCAACTGAATTAGTCTGAGACTATGCCCGCCTGGCGCTGCCGCGGCACGGGATGTCGGAAAACGCGTACTGGCACGTGCACGTGCCGCTCAGCGGCAATGCACGCGAGGAGTGACCGAACGGAAAGAGAAGGGCCGCCAATCCGTTGCTTCGGCCCGTTGCGGGAGACGGATGACCGCTTGTCGGGCCATCGCCATTCACCGACTCGATGCGCGGGCGCGCAGTTGGGTTGACGGTAGTCCCGGGGATATCTTTGCTAATGTCAGGGATTCGACCAGCCGGCAGCGTCTCAACCGTATCGACGATCTGTGCCGTCGGGCTGATGGCCGGCGATGTGACCCTAGCGCGGCATCAATGACAGGGGAATGGATGCAGTCGCAATGGTTGACCTTTTCGCAATCCAGCTGATGAATAAGGTGGTGCTTTCCAAGCGCTGAGGCGCGGGATAATTCCCGGATGCCGGGCGACGCAGTTGCGCCGGCCGAACAATGACACACGTCAATCGAGCGGGTCAGGCGTGTGTTCCCCCGCGCCCTCCCGAGGACGCGGCGTTTGTTGGCGCTAGTACACCCAGGGAATGAATCGTTTCGCGCGGCGGGCGTAATCCGCGTACTCGGGATGTCGCTCCATCAGCCATCCTTCCTCTTTCGTGGCCTTGTAATCGAAGAACACGAAGGCGACGCAAAGCGCCATGAGGTGTGAGAGGCTCAAGTTGTAGACCGTCCAGGCGGCGCCGGCGAACAGCAGGCTCGCGTACAGCGGATGCCGCACGATGGCGTAGACGCCGTGTTGTACCAGTTCGTTGTGGTCCACCGGGTAGGGCAGCGGCGTCAGGTAGTCGCGGATGTGCACGGAGCCAAAGGCGCCGAAGACGAGCGCGACGAGGGCGAAGGGCACGGCGAGCCAGGTGCGCAGGGTGGCGCTCGCCGCCATCGTGTCCGCGCCGAGCCCCGGGTGCCAAACCGGCAGCAGCGCGAAGCCGATCATCAGCGCGAACTGGATCAGCACCAGGAACTCGCCGCGGCCGCCGAAGCCTGGCTTGTCGATCGTCTTCTTGTCCATGCTCACCTCGGTTTGGCGGTGCAAATGACCCGCGGATATTGGGGTTGGTGGAAATCCCGCAAGGGGTGGACCGAGTTTCGCAGCGCAGAGTGCCGTGGGAGCGGCGTCCCCGCCGCGACTGGGCGTGCAAGCATGCAGAGGTAGAGGTGCAGCGCGGGCGGCGGACCTCGCTTTGCGTTGACTCTACCCCTGCGCTTCGATGCCCCTCGGCCCTTCTTCCTTGTTGCCTCCCCGCAGAAGCCCCGCACTTACAGAGCTAGACCAGTCGAAATGCAAGCAAGGGACAGGCCAATGATACACATAGAACGCGTCTGCGCCGTCTGCGGCCGCAGCATCGCCTGGCACCGCAAATGGACGCGAGACGCGGAAAGCGTCAACTACTGTTCCGATGCCTGCCGCAAGCGCGGGCTCAGCGCACGTGATCGGCACATCGAGCAGATCATCCTGGATCTGCTGGAGCAGCGCGCCGCGGAGGCCAGCATCTGCCCCAGCGAGGTTGCGCGCAGGCTGGCCGCCGATGGCGACTGGCGGGTGCTGATGGAGCCGGTGCGCATGGCCGCCCGCCGACTTCAGCGCGCCGGGCGCATCGACATTACTCAACAGGGCCGGCCGGTCGACCCGGACACGGCCAAGGGTCCGGTTCGCCTGCGGCTGCGGCAGGTGGGCGTGTTGGCTTAGGCGATAGCCGGAAACAACCATACCGAGTGGCGCAGGATTCTCGTTCGGCTTCGCGAAGCGGCAGCGTGCGCGTAGTCGTTCTATGTGCGCGTTGCCGCGACAAAGAAGGCGGGCGAGAAGACAAGCCAGGCGGTCTGTTTGTTGACAGCAATCGCCTTAGCTCAGTGCAACGGAAACACGAAGTTCATCCAGCTCGCCATGCGCAGCAGCACCTTGCGCATGATGCCGACGTGATGGAAGTGCTCGGTGTACACGGCCGCCTGGCCGTAGGCGCCACCGGGCAGCTCGGCGGCAAAGGGTGCAAAGTCCGGGTCCGTCACCTCGATCGAGACGGCGACGCGGCCGGGTTGCCTTACGTTGCCGTAGGCGATGAAGTCCGCCGACGGTTTCACCTGCCCCTCGGCGATGACCGGGAATACCGTGTCCACCCTGGCCTGGAAGATGCGCCCCGGGATGCCGTCGAAGATGACCTCCGCGGCGCTGCCGGGCGTGAGGCGTTCCAGGTATTCCTGCCGGAACCAGCCCACGAAGAGCGCGTCGTCCTTGTGCACGAAGGTCATCACCGGGCTTGGCGTAAAGGGCAGCGCCATCATGCCGGGGCGCAGTGCCAGTTGTGTCACCGTGCCGTCCGAGGGCGCCGTGACGGTGGTCTGCGCCAGGTCGAAGCGGGCGTCGGAGAGCTTGGCGCGCAGGTCGTCCACGTCGGCGCGGGTCTGGTCCACCATGCGCTCGGACCCCGATTGCTTTGCGTAGAGCTCCTCGGCGCGGGCGAGGTCCTTCTCGGCGGCCGCCAGGCGCGCCTGCAGGGACGCAACCTCGTCCTCAAAGGGCGCCGGGTCGATCTTGAACAGCAAGTCGCCCTGCTTGATGGGCGTGTTCTGCTTGACCGGCACCTCCACCACGCGCCCGCGCACCTCCGGGATGATGGGCGTGGTGACGTAGTACTTGCGGAAGCTCTCGGAGAACGGGTGGTTGTAGTTCATCAGCAGCAGCAGTGCGCCGATGAGCACCACGCCGCCCAGCACGGCCGTGGGCACCGTCCACTTGTTGAGCGGGATGCGGAAGATCTTGAACACGGCGATGCACAGCGCCGCGTAGGTCAGGATCAGCAACAAGTCCATCGCGTGCGCCTCAGTTGTGGTTGCCGGTGCGTTCCGCCGCGGGGCCTGCGCCCGCTCCTGCACCGGCGCCGGCAGTCCCGGATGCACTGAACGGATTGTCGTGGGCAGTCGTAGGCTTGGGCTTGGGTCCGGCCGCGCCGGCCGGTACCGACGCCGCCCCCGGCGCGGACTGCTCCAGGTGCGCCAGCCGGCGGTTCAGTGCCGCGAGGTCCTTGTGGATGCCGCTGAGGTCGTGCTCGGCCTGCTCCACCGTGCGCTGAAAGCCCCAGCCGCGGTCCTCGCGGTAGAGCGTCGCCCAGATCCACAAGAAGGGCCAGATGGCATGCAACGTGAACAGGCTGATCCAGCCCGCCACGTGAATGGCGTCCTGCTGCGGGTGGTTACGGTGCCTGGCGATCTCGTAGGGAATGTCGTGGATGGCGATGAGCCCATAGAACAGCGTGATGCCAACAAAGAACAGCATTGCGAGCGCGAAATAGTCGAGAAACATGCGGTGCGTCCCCGTGCCGATGACCGCTTCGCCGGCGGCCGGTGCCGCATGTTACCGGCAGGCGGCGGGCTGGCAAAGCAGGGCCCGTGGGCCGCTCCGGCGTCTGCGATCACCGGCCAGCTGCTTCAGGGGGATTGACGCCCGCCGGGCGGGTGGGGATGTTCGCAGCTGCCGACCGACGTCGGCGCCCCCCCAAGTGCAGCTCCGGGGATCTCGTGCTGCTGCACCAGTGCGTCGCTGCGGAAATTCCGAGACCGGGCTCCCTCGTGGTCGTGGTCGTGGTCGTGGTCGACTATCCGGACGGTTGAGATCACGACAACGACAACGACCTGAAGCGGTCTCGGGACTTGTGCACTGGTGCACTAGCCATCCACGGCCATCGGCTGGACGCGCGCGAGCGCGTCGGCATAGATGCCGAGCAGCAGCTCGAAGGTCCGCTCCCAGCCATAGCCGGTGGCCAGCACGTGCGCGCGTGCCGCCGTGCCCATGGCATCCCGCTGTGGCGCCACCTGCCGGATATTGGCGGCGAACGCCTCGGCGTCGCCCACCGGTCCGAGGCGACCGATGGCGGGCGCGATCCGCTCGCGCAGCGCACCGGCGTCCACGCCTACCACGGCCAGGCCGGATGCCTGCGCCTCCACCACGGCGAGGCCGAAGGTCTCGTGCGGCCCGGCGGTGACGTAGATGTCGGAGGATGCGAGCGCGGTGGCGTAGGCGGCGCGATCGCGCTCGTAGCCGCGCACGTGCAGCCGCGGGATCTGCTCGGCGCGGCGGTCGAGCTGCGTGTGCAGCGGCCCTTCGCCCAACAGCATCAGGTGGCAGAGGCTGCGTCGGCCCGGGTGGGTGCACTCCTCGCTGAGCATCAGGCGGGTGAAGGCGTCCACCAGCATCATCACGTCCTTCTCGGTGTCCAGCCGCCCGCAGTAGATGAGCAGCAGGTCCTCGTCGCCGATGCCGTGCTGGCGTCGCCATTCGTTGCTGCGGCGCTGCGGCGAGAACAGGCTCAGGTCCACGCCGAGCGGCACGATGCGCGTGCCCTCTACGCCGTATTCGCGGATGCGCGCCGCCTGCGTCTCGGTGGCGGCGAAGGTCAGGTCGCAGCGGCGGAAGATCTGGCCGAAGGTGGCCTCGGCGCCGCTCTCGATGGCGTCCGTCAGCTTGTGCCCCCAGCCGGCGAGGGTGTCGCTGATCTCCTCGATGCCCTCGGCCAGGAAGTGCCGCAGCGGCGCGCCCACATAGGCCTCGGCGACGTCGGTGTGGAAGTACGCCGACACCAGGCAGGGCCGCGCCACCGCCCGGCAGTCGTCGCGGTAGCGGAAGGCCGCCCAGGGCGAGACAAAGAAGCTGCCCAGCTCCACGATATCCGGCGCGCTGCGCTTGAGCGCCTCGCGCACCTTGGCCGGCTGCCAGAAAAATCGATAGGGCCGGCAGCCGGGGATGACCGGGCTCTGGATCTCGATCTTGGTGAGCCGACCGTCGCGGGCGGCGCCGTCGCGCTCGCCGGGCACGATGAGCACGTGCTCGTGGTCGGTGTGCTCGGCGATATAGCGGCGCTTCTGGTCGATGTAGGTGCGGATACCGCCGCTGGTTTCGGTGTAAGCCAGGGTCAGGTCGCAGATGCGCATGGCGTTGTGCCCGTGTTGACTCCGTTGAGGACGGCATCGAGATCGATCCGCCGGCCGTTGGCGGCGCTGAATGAGGCGCTGCGGCCGCCGCGGGTGACGCTGCCTTCGAGGTGCTCCGCGTCGATTGCCGCGAGCGCGAGCCGCAGGCGCCGCCGGGGCAGCGTGAGCCTGAGCTGCAAGCCCGCCGCGGCCGCCGGCAGGCGCGGCTCGAGTGTCATGCACGCGGGATTCGGGCTCAGGCCCAGAACGACTTCAAGCAGCAGGTTGTTGGCGAGCCCGGTCCAGCCGACGAAGTCCGTCTGCGGCCTGGTGCCCAGCGTGAGCGCCTTCCAGCGGTTGCCCCGCTTACGGCGCAGGTGGCGGGTGTGGTGCGCATCCGGGTCGTAGAACTCGTAGATGCGCCGCTCCCGGTCGAACACGCGGTAGACGCCGGTGCAGAGCCGCCAGGCCAACTCGGCGGCGTGCCACGCGTAGCCATAGCGCAGCAGACCCTGGATGACCCCGTAGGCGGTGTTGAGCCACACCGGTCCGCGCCACATGTCGCGCTCGAAGTGCGGGTCGCCGCGGGCCACCGACGGCAACGGCATCAGGGTGCCGAAGCCGTCCGGGGCCATGATGCGCTCCACCAGCGCCCGCGCGCGCCCGGCATCCGGCACGCCGGCCCAGAGCGGCATCAGCGAGGCGATGGTGGCCACCCGCACCGGGCTGCCGGCGGCGTCGCGGTCGTAGTAGAGGCCGTCCGTGCGATCCCAAAGCCGCGTGTCGATGCGCCGGCGCAGCGCCGCTGCCGCGGCGCCGTAGCTCGCAGCGGCCTCGTCGTGGCCGATGCGCGCGGCGAGCGCGGCCAGGGCCTCCTGCTGCAGCACCACGTAGCTGCTGAAGTCCACCGCGGCGATGGCGGCGGTGTTGCGCAGCGCGCTCTCATCGGTGTTGCTGAAGCGCGGCGCGTTCTCCACGCCGGACTCGTAGGGGTGCGCCCAGGCGTACAGGCCGTCGTCGAGGCGCCGGTGCGCGTCCAGCCAGCGCTGATAGGCGCACAGCGGCTCGAAGTGGCGCGCCGCCAGCGCGCGTGCCTCGGCCCCCGGCAACTGCCGCGCGAGCCGCTCCAGCGACCAGGCGATGAGCGGTGGCTGGGTGTAGGGAGACGCGTGGAACTCCGTCACCACGTGCTGCAGACGGTCGCCGTCGCGCAGTTCCACCACCGCGCTCAGCACGTCGGCGGCGACGGCCGCGTCCCACCACGCCCAGACCTGCGCGATGAAGGCGGAGTCCCACAGATACACGCCGCGGAACGCCGGGCCGGGGATGGCGTGGCGGCCCGAGGAGAGCAGGTCGGCCCGTTGCAGGTTGGCGAACAAGAGCGCGTAGACCTCGGCGAAGCCGTCGCCGAGTGGCCGCGCATCCGGGTGGCCGGTGGCATCCAGGCGTGGTGGCGGTAGCCTGATGCCCTTGCCGTGCAGCATGCCGGCGGGCAGCTCGATGGGCAGGGCGCCGACGCGGCCGGCCGCGATGCGCGACCACACCAGCAGGTGCCAGACGTAACTCATGCCGCGGTACCAGCGCCCCGCCACCTGCGGCTTGCGCAGCAGGCCGGCGGCGGTGCGCGCCCGGCCGAGCAGATGCCGCAATCGTGCCAGCATGCCTGCGCGCACTTCGCTATCCTGCACGGTCCGTCGCGCGGCCGCCGGTGCTCATCGCGCCGCCGCCATCCGCGGGCACGCTAAACACAAGCTTGTTTCGCCGGGTTGCCGGCACGAGTGGATGCACCATGCAACAATCGTCCACGAGAGGGGCACCTCGTGCCCATCGTCCGCCGACGCCAGCGCCCTACCTGATGGCGCTGCTGGCCTGCGCCGCCGCCACGGCCTCCAGCATCGCCCTCGCCGGCCCGCAGGCCGGGCTGCCGGTAGAGCACCTGGAGGCATGGCTGCGCAGCATCCCGGCCTGGGCCTTCGTGCTGGCTTTTGTGCTGTTGCCGGCATTTGGTTTCCCGATCTCGCTGTTCTATCTGACCGTCGGCGCCGTGTTCCCGACACCGGCGCTGTCCCTTGCCGTGGCCTGGGGCTGCATGTCCCTGAACACGGCCCTCGCCTACTGGGTGGCGCGGGTACTGGCGCATCCGGTGGAGCGGCTGTTGCGCAGGCGCGGCTACCCGTTGCCGCACCTGCCGGACGGTGCGCAGTGGCGCGCCATCGTGCTGCTGCGGGCCTCACCCCTGCCGGTGCTGATGCAGAGCTGGCTCTTGGCCCTGGGCGGTGCCCGCTTCCTGCCCTACATGGTCTTCGGCTTGCCCGTCGAGGTCCTGGTGGCGGCCGGGCTGGTGCTGCTGGGCGAGTCTCTGTTTCAGGCAAACTTGGGCTGGGTCGGCGTTGGGGTTGCCGTGGTGGTGCTGGGACAGATGGTCCTCGTCGGGCTGCGCAGACGCCTGCGTGGCGACACCAGCGTCATCTGAGTCCCGGCCCGGGTCCGGCTGCCGAGCGGAGCCCTAAGCGTTGCAATCCGGATGCCGGCAGCCGGCGCCGGGATTATCGCCGATGCCGCGTTGCCAAGCGGTGGATTTGCCCCTCCCGCCGGTGGCCCTGCACCACCGCCAGCGTGGACCCATTGAGCATCGTCCAGCGGCGCCAACCTGCCAACGGTCCGGCCGCCCGACGGCATCGCGCGGGTGCCGGATGCGCAAGGTCCCTGCAGAGGGCCGGATCTGGAACCGTGAGGCTCGCAACTCGTGAAGAAAGCCCGTGTCGGTCGGGCTGAGGGACGAAGCCCGACAAGGCGCTCCACGTAACCGCTTGATCGTCGGTCCTCCTGCGTCGGCCCGACCTACGCCAACTCGACGCTCACCACCCGGGTGCGGCCCGCGACGGCCCGATGGCATGTGGGAGCGGCACGCTTGGTGCCGCGATCGGCGCCCGTGGGACTGGCACTCCCGGTGCCGCGATGCGTTGGAATAGAAAGCGGTTCCGCCTCGCTGTGCCCTCAATGGACACAACGCGGGACGCACCCCGGAGAGTCTCCGACCACCGCTTCCAGGTTGCCGCGTCCTTCAGGCGGCGTGAGCGCCAAGCCGCTCGCCGGTGGTGGTGTCGAACAGCAGCAGCCCGGCCGGGTCGAGGGTGAGGGCCATGTCCTCGCCCTCGCGTGCCGGGGTGTTGGCGCCGACGCGGGCAATGAGGCGCAGCCGATCGCCATGCTCTGCGCCGAGATCCAGCTCGCGCTGGAGCGCGCCGAGCCCCCCGGAGCCCGGCGCCTCGACGTCGAAGTGCACATGCACGTCGGCACCGAGCCATTCCACCAGCTCGGGGCGGACGTGAAAGGTGACGCCGCCGCTGCCGGCCGGGCCATCTGCATCGCCGATGTGCTCCGGGCGGATGCCGGCGATGACTTCCCGGGTGCCTTGCGGCACCAAACCGCGCAGCGGCTCGGGCAGCGGCAGCTCCGCCATCGGCAGCATCAGCCGTTCGCCGTCGATGCGCGCCGGCAGCAGGTTCATGGCGGGCGAGCCGACGAAGCGGGCGACGAACAGGTTGGCGGGTCGCTGGTAGAGCTCCCGTGGGCTGCCCACCTGCTGGACTGCGCCGCCGCGCAGCACGGCGATGCGCTGGCCGAGGGTCATGGCCTCGGTCTGGTCGTGCGTGACGTAGATCGTGGTCGTGCGCAGCTGCCGTTGCAGGCGCGCCAGCTCGTTGCGCATCTGCCCCCGCAGCTTGGCGTCCAGGTTGGACAGCGGCTCGTCCAGCAGGAACACCGCCGGCTTGCGCACGATGGCACGGCCCATGGCCACGCGCTGGCGCTGGCCGCCGGACAGCGCCGCGGGCCGGCGCTCCAGCAGCCCGTCCAGCTCCAGCAGCGCGGCGACCTGCTCGACACGGGCGTCGATGTCCGGCGCGGGGAGCTTCGCGAGCCGGAGCGGAAAGGCCATGTTCTCGCGCACGGTCATGTGTGGATACAGCGCGTAGCTCTGGAACACCATGGCCATGTTCCGGTCCTTGGGATCGCGTTGAGTAACGTCCTGGCCGCCCACCCGGATCGCGCCGTCCGATGGCCGCTCCAGCCCGACGATCAGCTTGAGCAGCGTGGACTTGCCGCAGCCCGACGGCCCCACCAGCACGAACAGTTCGCCGTCGGCGATGGTCAGGCTCGTGGGCCGCAGCGCCTCGGTGCCGTCCGCGTAGCGTTTGGTGATGTTCTCAAGGGCGATTTCGGCCATTGTTTTCAAGGCGAAGTGCGAAGTGCGAAGTGCGAAGTGCGAAGTGCGAAGTGCGAAGTGCGAAGTGCGAAGTGCGAAGTGCGAAGTGCGAAGTGCGAAGTGCGAAGTGCGAAGTGCGAAGTGCGGACAAGCGCAGCGGCGTCCACCATTCGCGTCTTTCCCTTCGCGTCTTCGCGGCTTCGCGTGACACTCTTTCTTGCCGCTTCGCGTCTTCCTTCTTTTCCAGACTCATCAAGACTGCATGTCCCGTACGGCAATGCGCTTCACGGCAGCAGCCGCTCGTGGGAGCGGCACTCTCGGTGCCGCGACCGGCGGCGGCAGCTCTTGTGGGAGCGGCACTCTTGGTGCCGCGACCGGCGGCAACGCAGCACACCAAGCCCCGAGTCACTGCCAAGCGGCAGGCAGTCGCGCGGCCGTGATCGCGCCACACAAGGCAGTGGCGCTCCCACAGTGCCCGCGCGCCTGGAGTAGCCCCTATGGGAGGTCGGGTTAGCCATCGCGTAACCCGACCATCGCCTTCCCCTTCGCGTCTTCGCGGCTTCGCGTGACACGCCTCCCCGCCGCGTCTTCCCATGCCCCAAGCTGTGACAAGGCCGGCGCTCACCCCTTCACCGCCCCCGCCGTGAGCCCGGCGACGATGCGCCGCTGGAACAGCAGCACCACCAGGGTCACCGGCACCGTGACGACGACCGACGCGGCGGCGATGGAGCCGGTGGGCAGCTCGAAGCGCGAGCTGCCGGTAAAGAAGGCGATGGCCGCCGGCACCGTGCGCGCGGCGTTGGTGGAGGTGAGCGCCGCGGCGAACAGGAAATCATTCCACGCGAAGATGAACACCAGAATGGCCGCCGTGAACACCCCGGGCGCGGCCAGCGGCACGATGACGTAGCGGAATGCCTGTAACGGAGTCGCACCGTCCACGCGGGCGGCCTGGTCGAGGTCCCAGGGGATCTCGCGGAAGAACGCGGCCAGGGTCCAGATGGCCAGCGGCAGCGTGAAGGTCATGTAGGGCAGGATCAGTCCAAGCCACGTATCGTACAGGCCCAGCGTGCGCCACAGGTCGAACAGCGGGCCGATCACGGCCACCGGCGGGAACATGGCGATGGACAGCGCCGCCGCCAGCACCAGATTGCGCCCGCGGAAGCGCAGCCGCACGATGGCGTAGGCGGCGAAGGTGGCGAGCAGCACCGCGAGCAGGGTAGAGATGGCCGCGATGCCGATGGAGTTCCACAGCGCCGCCGGGAACTGGGCGTCGGCGAAGATGGCGCGGTAGTGCTCCAGGCTGAAGCGCTGCGGCACGAAGCGCTTGTCGTTCAGGTTCGCCGCCGGCTTCAGCGACAGCGCCACGATCCAGGCCACCGGCAGCAGCGCGTAGACGATGACTAAGAGGCTGCCGGCGCGCCAGAACAGCCCCTCCAGCAGGCCCCGTTCCCCGCTCATGACCTGTCCTCCGCAGCGAAGCTGGCGCCCAGACCGCGCACGAACAGCGCCGCAATGGCCAGCACACAGAGGAAGATCAGCACCGACACCGCCGAGCCGAGCCCCAGGTTCAGCCGCGTCACCAGCGTGTGATAGCCGACGACGGAGACGGTCTCCGTGCCCTGGGCGCCACGGGTCTGCACGAACACGGTGTCGAAGATGCGGAAGGCGTCCAGGGTGCGGAACAGCAGCGCCACCAGCACGGCGTTGCGCATCAGCGGCAGGGTGACGCGGAAGAACCGCTGCCAGGCGTTGGCGCCATCGACCCGCGCCGCGTCCAGCAGATCCTGCGGCACCAGGGTCAGGCCGGCGAGCAGCAGCAGCGCCATGAAGGGCGTCGTCTTCCAGACCTCGGTGAGGATGATCACCAGGAAGGCGGACCAGCGCTGAGTGAGCCAGGGCTGCTCGAGGCCCAGCCAGGGGTTGACGAAGCCCGTGACGGGGTCGAAGGCGAACTTCCAGGCGAGCGCCGCCACCACGGTGATGATGGCGTAGGGCACCAGCACGGACGCCCGCACGGTGCGGCGCAGGAACAGCGCCCGGCGCATCACCAGCGCCAGCAGCATGCCGAGCACCAGCTCGATGGCCACGGAGCCGACGGTGATGATGAGCGTGTTGCCGAGCGCCTGCCACCAGACGCCCGAGGTCAGCACGCTGGCGTAGTTGGCGAGGCCGGCGAACTCGCGCTGGTCCGGAAAGCGCAGGTCGTAGCGGAACAGCGACAGCCAGATGGCGTAGAGGATCGGGTAACCGGTCACCAGTAGCATGGCCAGCACGGCGGGGGTGCACAAGAGCCAGCCCAGGCGCTCCTCGGCCGGGTCGCGGGGGCGGCTCACAGCAGGCCCTCCGAGCGCAGCGCGCGGCCGATGGCGTCGCGCAGGCGCGGCACGTCCTGCGCCGGCTCGATGCCGGACAGCGGGTGCAGTGTGCGGCTGATGGCCAGCGAGACGTCGTTGTAGAGCGGTGTCTGCGGGCGCTGGACGGCGTCGCGCAGGGTGTCGCGGAGCAGATCGGCGAACGGGAAGGTCTGGCGCACTTGCGGTTCATCGTAGAGCGCGGCAATGGTCGGCGGCAGGCCGCCGCGCTCGGCGGCCAGGCGCTGGTTGTCGGCGCCGGCGATGCAGGCGGCGGCCGCGAGCGCCAGTATCGGGTGCTCGGAGAACGCGCCGACCCCGAGGTTGATGCCGCCGATGGTGACGCGGCTCGGGTGGTCGGCGTCCACCGCCGGCCAGCGCGCCCAGCCCATGTGCCGGGCGACCTCGGGGGCGTTGGCGCGGGCGCTGGGCCAGACGTAGGTGTAGTTGAGCATGAAGCTGGAATCGCCGGACTCGAAGGCGAGCCGCGTCTGGTCTTCGCGGGCGCCTTCCAGCGCCGGGTCCGAGGCGGGCGATGTGGCCAGGCGGTGCAGGATGCGCAGGGCCTCGCGCGTCGGGCCGTCCGGCAGCGCGGGTGCCTCGTCGTCGGCGCTGAGCACGCTGCCGCCGGCGGAGGCCAGCAGCGAGACGAAGAATACCGTCAGTCCCTCGTAACGCTCGCCCTGGGCCTGGATGGTGCCGTTGTCGCCCAGGGCCTCGGCCATGTCGATCATCTCGTCCCAGGTGCGTGGCGGGCGCGGCACCCGGTCGGTGCGGTACCAGAGCAGTTGGGCGTTGGTGGTGAAGGGCGCCGCCCATAGCCGCCCGTCATAACTGGCGCTCGCCAGCGACGCCGCGATGCGGCCTCCTCGTGCGGTCTGGGACTGCGCCTCGGGCCAGGGCAGTATCCAGCCCGCGGCCGCGAATTCCGGTGTCCAGATGACATCCATGCCGATGATGTCGATGTCGTCGTCGCCCGCCGCCAGCCGCCGCACCAGTTGCTCGCGCTGCTGGTCGGCGTCCGCCGGCAGCGGCTTCAGCGCCACTCGATAGGCGCCGTTCGAGGACTCGGCGCAGCGCCGGGCGGCCGCGGCGAAGGCGCCGGAGGGCTCGTCGAAGACGTACCAGTTGAGCACGGGTGCCCCCGGTGCCTGACCGTCACAGCCGACCAATGGCAAAACGGCGAGGGCTGCCGCGAGGGCCTTGATCATGAATCCGTCCCGTGGCGAGGCCCCGTGGGAGCGGCGTCCCCGCCGCGATTGGACGCCCGTCGCGCCGGGGACGGCGCTCCCACGTCGGCGGGCGAAGTCATGCTCGACGCTGCCGCGAGCATGCCGGCGGCCGGTCGCGGCCGGTCGCGGCCAGTCGCGGCAGGGGGCTGGATGAGGCTGGTCCGAACATAGGCTGGTAGGCATCGGCTGGCGGGTGTCGGCTGGTCTGGGGGCAGGTGCTGCTCAGGCTCGTTGGGACCTGGTGCACGGCCTTGGAATTGTCGATACCGTTCGCTGTCCGGCGCGAGCAAGTGCCTCCCTGGAGGGAGGCACTCCGGCCATCGCGACCCGTGGCCCGCGTGTCGGCCGGCGTGTCGCCCTCCAGGGCGACACCGATCAGCGCCACGGGCGGCCTCGATACTCCCGCATGACTGCACCCGCGCTGTGTCGAGCCCCGCTGTGGGCAAGCGCCTGGCATCGGCTGGAGTAGGAGGGCAGCCGCCGGGCGTAGATGGATGTGACCAGTAAGCCACAGAGCGCAGCGAGCAGCAGCCATTCTTTCAGCAGGAAGCCGACCCACTTGTGTTGTGCGGTCATTGCTTTTGCTGTCAGGTCCTCGGGGCTGCCGTCAAATCATAGGTCGGGTTAGCGATAGCGTAACCCGACTATCAACGCCTTACCGACGCCCAGCGTCGGGATACGCCGAGCTGATCCGCCCTCCCAGAACGGCTGCTGCAGGCGCGCCGGCGTGGGCGCGCCACTGCCTCTTGTGGCGCGACGACGGCTGGGGGGCGCCCACCGCGTGGCAGTGACTTGGAGCGTGGCATGTGCTGTCTTGCCGCCCGTCGCGGTACCAAGCGTGCCGCTCCCACAAGAGCTGCTGCACCGAATGCTTTCACGGTTTTTGGGGCGCCGAGTTGCGTCCGACTCAGGCCGCCTGCTCCAGCCAGGCGCGGGCAGCCGCCAATTCGGCGTGCTTGAATGGCTTGAACTCCGCCTTGAACAGCGGGTTGAGCATGTTGACGTAGGTCGCGATCCAGCCCTGGTCGGCGACGACGGCGGCGTGGGTGATGTCGCTCAGGTGCTCGAAGCCGAACTTGATGTCCGCCCAAAAGCGGTTCCACGGAATGGGCGGGGTGTCCAATTCGCCCACCAGTTCCAACACACGGATATGGCCGTGCTGCCCGATGGCCTCCTTGAGCGCGGCGAGGGCGTCGTCGAACTCCTGCGCGGTGATGGAGTCCGTGATCTCCACCTCGACGATGTTCGAGTCCGGTGTCTGGCGAACGCTGATCATGAGATCTGTCTCCGATGGATGGTTGCGCGAGTTCTCCCGCCGCCCGCGGCCCATAGGCGCCGGTGGTAGGGTGCTCGCAGACCGGGCGCGTATTCGTGCTATGACTGCTTGCCCGCTCTCGTCTCCACGGGAGCTTGAGTGGCGTCTCGAATGCAGCAGAAAGCATGCCCGGCATCCAGTACAGCGATGCGGATGCGTTCAGTGTCGGCTGAAGGACGATAGCCGGGGCATCGATGCCGGTTGCAATGCACCGCGAGTGGTTGACAGGCACCGGCGGCGCCGCGCCGACGGCCGCCGACCATCGGCAGCGCCGCGGGGCCAGCCGGCGCCTCGGTCGGGTCTGGTCCTTGCCTGTCACTTGTATCGGGTGCCGCGCGGCGCAGGCGCCGGCGCCCCGCAGGCAGCCGCCGGCGGCCATTCGCCCCGGCGCACCCAACCGGGAGATCTCCATCATGCCAATGCAGAAAGGCATCCGTTGCGCCAGCCAGGTCATGGCCATGGTCATGGCCGGTGGCCAGGGCGCACGGTTGATGCCCCTTACCGAGAAGCGCTCGAAGCCCGCCGTACCCTTCGGCTCCCGTTACCGGATCGTGGACTTCGTGCTCAGCAATCTGGTCAACTCCGGCATCTACACCATCTACATTCTGGTGCAGTACAAGGCCCAGTCGCTGATCGAGCACATCCGCAAGGCTTGGACCATCTCGCCCCTGTTTCCGGACCAGTTCGTCACCGTGGTGCCGCCGCAGATGCTGCGCGGCCCGGCCTGGTTCTCCGGCACCGCGGACGCCGTCCGGCAGAACATCGAGCTCATCGAGCACCAGCACCCCGAGCTCGTGTTGGTGCTCGGCGCGGACCACGTCTACCGGATGGATCTGAACCAGATGATCGCCTTTCACCAGGAGCGGGAGGCGGAGGTGACCGTCGCGGCGCTGCCGGTGCCCATCGAGCAGTCGTCCAGCTTCGGCGTGATCGCGGCGGACGCGGACGGGCGCATCCGCGGCTTCGAGGAGAAGCCAGCCCGCGGCGCGCCCATGCCGGGCGACCCGACCCGCGTCTACGCCTCCACGGGCAACTATGTCTTCAACGCCGCCTGCCTGGTGCGGGCCTTGCGCAACGCCGAGCGCCACGGCGAGACCGACTTCGGCAAGCACGTGCTGCCACGCATGCTGGACGCGCACTGCGTCTATGCCTACAACTTCGCGGACAACGCCATCCCCGGCCTCAAGTCCTATGAAGAACAGGCCTACTGGCGCGACGTCGGCACCATCGACGCCTACTTCGAGGCACATCAGGACGTGCTCGGCGGCGCGCCGCGGCTGGACATGTTCAACCCGCAGTGGCCGGTGTTCTCCAGCAACTACCAGGGGCCGGTGGCCCGAGTCCTGCGCGGCGAGATCGACAACAGCCTGCTGGGCGCGGCCACCGTCATCGAGAACGCCCGGGTCAGAAACTCCATCGTCCGCCGCGAGGCGGTCATCGAGGAGGGCGCCGAGATCGATGACTGCATCATCATGGACTACGCCCGCATCGGCCGCGGCGCCAAGCTCAGGCGCGCCATCATCGACCGGCACAACTTCATCGAGCCCGGCACGCGCATCGGCTTCGACCCGGAGGCGGACCGCCGCGACTGGACTGTCACCCCGTCCGGCATCGTGGTG
>NZ_JAJDNQ010000143.1 GCF_022340605.1 Thiohalocapsa sp. | reverse complement strand
ATGGCTGGATGCAGAACCCTGTGGGCTCGGAGTTCAGCTACGAGACCATGCGCATGGAGATGCAGAGCTTCATCGACGTGCTGTTCAACCCGGTGGCGCAGGTGAAGTTCGTGCACACGGTGGCGGCCGGCTATGTGACGGCGGCCATGTTCGTCGCCGGCATCAGCGCCTGGTACATGCTGAAGGGCCGGGATCTCGCCTTCGCGAAGCGCTCCTTCTCGGTGGCCGTGGGCTTTGGCATGGCCTCCATCCTGTCCGTGATCCTGCTCGGTGACGAGTCGGGCTACGAGGTGGGCGACGTGCAGAAGGTGAAGCTCGCCGCCATCGAGGCGGAGTGGGACACCGAGAAGGCACCGGCAGCGTTCACGCTGTTCGGCATGCCGAGCAACGAGGACGAGGACACGCACATGGCGTTCAAGGTCCCCTTTGCGCTCGGGCTCATTGCGACCCGCTCGCTGGACCAGGAGGTTCCGGGCCTGAAGGACCTGATGCGCGAGCACGAGGTGCGCATCCGCTCCGGCATGGTGGCGTATGAGTACCTGCAACGGCTGCGCAACGGCGAGGACAGCGCGTACAACCGGGGCGCCTTCGAGGAGCACCGGGACGACCTCGGCTATGGCCTGCTGCTGAAGCGTTACACGGACAACCCCGCCGACGCCACGGAGGCGCAGATCCAGATGGCGGTCAAGGACTCCATCCCGAAGGTGGCGCCGCTGTTCTGGGCCTTCCGCGTCATGGTGGCCGCGGGGTTCTGGATGCTGCTGCTGCTGGTGCTGGGCTTCTACTTCAACGCCGCGCGCAAGATCCAGGACAAGCGCTGGCTGCTGTGGGCCTTCGTGCTCAGCATACCGGTGCCCTGGCTCGCCGCCGAGACCGGCTGGTTCGTGGCCGAGTTCGGCCGTCAGCCCTGGGCCATCGGCGAGGTGCTGCCGACGTCCGTGGCCGCATCCAGCCTGACCGCGGGGGACGTCATGTTCAGCCTGAGCGCCTTCGTCATCTTCTATACCGCGCTCTTCGCCATCGAGATGTTCCTGATGTTCAAGTTCGCACGCCTGGGGCCGAGCTCACTGCACACCGGCCGCTATCACCACGAGCGGCACATAGAGCACGACGGCACCGGTGGTGCAGGTGCGGCACCCAGCACGGCCCCGGCCCAGCGGCGGGAGGACTGACATGATTCTTGACTACGATACGCTGAAGTTCATCTGGTGGGTCCTCGTCGGTGTGCTGTTCATCGGCTTCGCGGTCACCGACGGCATGGACATGGGCGTCGGCACGCTCTTGCCCTTCCTGGGCAAGAACGACGACGAGCGGCGCGTGATTATCAACACCGTCGGCCCGCACTGGGACGGCAACCAGGTGTGGCTTATCACCGCCGGCGGCGCCATCTTCGCGGCCTGGCCGCTCGTCTACGCGACCGCCTTCTCGGGCTTCTACTTCGCGATGCTGCTGGCGCTCTTCGCGTTGTTTTTCCGTCCGGTGGGCTTCGACTACCGCAGCAAGATCGCCAGCCCCGTCTGGCGCAATGCCTGGGACTGGGGGCTTTTCGTCGGCGGCACGGTGCCGGCGCTGGTGTTCGGCATCGCCTTCGGCAATCTGCTGCAAGGTGTGCCCTTCCACCTGGATGAGCTGCTGCGGCCCTACTACACCGGCAGCTTCTTCGGCCTGCTGAACCCCTTTGCGTTGCTGGTGGGGCTCATCAGCGTGGGCATGCTCACCATGCACGGCGCCATCTGGTTGCAACTGCGCACCGCCGAGCCCATCGCCTCGCGCGCCAAGGTCTGGGCGAAGGTGCTCGGGCTCGCGACCATCGGCGGCTTCGCCCTAGCGGGTATCTGGCTGACGTTCGGCATCGACGGCTACCGCGTGGTCAGCATGCCGGCCACCGACGCCACGCCGAACCCGCTGACCAAGGAGGTGGTCATCGAGTCTTGGGCCTGGCTCGCCAACTACCGGCACTATCCGTTGACGCTGCTGTTCCCGATCCTCGGCTTCGCCGGGCTTGGCTTCGCGGTGTCGCTGTCCATGAAGGACCGCGCGGGGCTCGGGCTCATCATGAGCGGGCTCGGCATCACCGGCATCATCATGACCGCGGGTGCCGCGATGTTCCCGTTCATCATGCCGTCCAGCACCAACCCCAACAGCAGCCTGATCGCCTGGGATGCCACCTCCAGCCACCTGACCCTCACGGTCATGTTCTGGGCCGCGGTGATCTTCATCCCCATCATCCTGCTCTACACCACCTGGACCTACGCCCGCATGTGGCGGCGGGTCACGGTGGAGGAGATTCGGGCGCAGGATACGCTGGCGTACTAGGGCCAAGGGCCAAGGGCCAAGGGCCAAGGGCCAAGGGCCAAGGCGCCATCCGGCGCTTGGCCCTTTGGCCCTTTGGCCCTCCGCCCTGTGGTACGCCTGCCGTCACCTCAGCCATCACGCGACCAATTGAACCGGAACACCAAGCGCTTACGGAGGCCTCTATGTGGTACTTCTCCTGGATACTCGGCGTCCTGCTCGCCATCGCCTTCGGCATCATCAACGTGATGTGGTACGAGTCCGAGCAATGCCTCGGTGAGGCGGACGACAGCAAGCTCGACGCCTGACACGTCGATCTTCGCCCCGGGACGGGCGTCGATGCACAGCGCCGCAGGCGGCTTGCCGCCTGCGGCGCTTTGCGTTTGCAGGCAGGCCTCGGCGCTCTGCTCGCCGAAGGGCGGGGGCGCGTGGGCGGCGGTCCCGAGGTGCTAGTGCTTCGCTGCGGAAATTCCGCGGCCGGGCGCCCTTGTTGTCGTTGTCGTCATCGGAGTCGTCATCGAATATCCGCGCGGTTGAGACCCCGCGGGAACTCGGCAGCGATTTCTGTCATGCTTCCCTCCGGGTCCACACGGCAAGTGTGGCCTTTTCCCTGGCGGTCGATGTGTCTTCGGCCCGGCAGGCCGCACGTGACCGAACCCTTTTGTAACCGCTGGAGACTGACACCATGGCAAACGAGGGTTACCACGAGCCCATCGACGAGTTGTCCGACGAGACCCGTGACATGCACCGCGCCATCATTTCGCTGATGGAGGAGCTGGAAGCGGTGGACTGGTACAACCAGCGCGTGGATGCGTGCAAGGACGATGAGCTCCGGGCGATCCTGGCTCACAACCGCGACGAGGAGAAGGAGCATGCGGCGATGGTGCTGGAGTGGATCCGCCGCAAGGATCCGAAATTCGATGGCGAGCTGAAGGACTATCTCTTCACCAGCAAGCCCATTGCGCACAGCTGATGCGGCGCGCGCACTCGGGGCGCGGCGCCGCCCGTGACGGTGCCGCGCGCGCATGCCGCACCTTGCCTTGCGGCACTGACCTGAGGGGTTGAAGCATGGCCGATTTCCACCAGGAACCGCAGATCACGACGTTACACGCCCTCTACGAGGCGTTCGACAAAGGGAACTATCTCAGCAACCTCGAGCGCAGGCTGGAGCACCACGCCCGGCACGAGCACATCAGCCTGCTGCTACCTTCGCTCTTCAGCGAGATGAGCAATGCCGGCGTGTTGGACCGCATCATCGAGCGCATCGCCGAGGTGCGTTATCTCAAGAGCATTGTGGTTGCGCTCGGCGGCGCGCCCGAGGAGGCGCAGTTCAGCGAGGCGCGGCGCTACTTCGGGCGGCTCGCCTCCCAGCATTGCGACGTGCGTGTCGTCTGGATCGACGGGCCGCGCATCCAGGACCTGCTCGCGCAGATGGCCGCGCGCGGGATTCCCACCGGCGAGCAGGGCAAGGGCCAGTCGGTGTGGGTGACGCTGGGCTATCTGTTTGCCCGCGACCAGGCCAATATCATCGCGCTGCACGACTGCGACATCGTCACCTACAGCCGCATCATGCTCGGACGCCTCATCGAGCCGGTGGCGAATCCCAACAACGACTTCCAGTTCTGCAAGGGCTACTACGCGCGCATCTCGCCCACCGAGCGCTCCATGAAGGGGCGGGTGACGCGGCTTTTCGTCACGCCGTTCGTCGATACCCTCTCAACGCTGATGTGTCAGCACGGCCTGCCGGAGCTGCAGCGCTTTTTCGAGTATCACCGCAGCTTCAAGTACGCGCTGGCAGGGGAGTTCTGCTTCACCTCGGACCTCGCCCGCGGGCTCAACATCGCTTACGACTGGGGGCTGGAGGTGGCCACGTTATCGCAGGTGTACGACCAGCTTACGCGCCGGCAGGTGGCGCAGGTCGACTTGGCGCCCAACTACGAGCACAAGCACCAGGAGCTCTCGCCGGACGATACCAACAAGGGCCTGCACCGCATGGTGGTGGACATCGCCAAGTTCTATCTGACGTACATGCGCTCCCACGGCGTGCCGCTGGACGACTCCTATGTCGACATGCTGCTGCACACCTACTACCAGAATGCGCTCAAGTACATCCGCAAGTACAGCTATGACGCGGACGTGAACGACCTGCACTTCGACCTCTATGAAGAGGAGTCGGCCGCGAGCCATTTCCGTGGCTTCCTGTGGGACGCCTGGATGCAGAGCAAGGGCCCGCAGGAGGCCAAGTTGATCCCGTCCTGGAACCGCGTTGCGTACACCTTCCCGGAGATCTACGACCGGCTGCTGGAGGCGGTGGAACAGGACAACGCGGGCGAGCAGGCGTAGCCCGACGCGCCGGCTCCCCGGCATGCCGGCACCGCTTCGGGCGCCGCAGCATCGGACTTGAGCGTGGCTCCGTCCAGTGCAGCGGCCCCGTGGGAGCGGCGTCCCCGCCGCGACCGAATGCCGATCGCGCCGAGGACGGCGCTCCCACGGCGGTGGACGGACTGACAATCAAGGCCGCGGCGTCGACACCCGATCGGCCGGGCGTATGGCGGCGTGCGCTGTCCGGACAGCGCATGCCGCGACATAACCCCAAGTTGTGGAAGCTTTCTCTGTCATGCAGCGGACGGCGCGGGTATGCTGTGCCGCCGAGGGCCAACGCGCCGCAGCCCGCTCGCGGGCCGGCGGTTGACAAGCGCATGACCCTTCGTCAACCCAGAGTCCTGCAAGTCCGGAGGAAAGTCCGCCGTGTCCGCGACCGCACAACAACTCGAGCGCAAGCATTTCCTGTTGTACAACCTGCCGTATCTGGTGCTCTATGTCGCCGCTTTCGGGCTGGTGGCCATGACGGCCCACGATGCGGCCAATACCAGTTTCTATTGGCAGATGTTCATCCCGCTGGTGGCGTTGGTGTCCATCCTCGGCGGCTGGCGCTGGTCGGGCGCCTCTGGCGATCCGCGCTGGATGTATCTCGCGCGGCAGGTGCTGCACTGGGGAGCGCTGATCATCGTCATCAAGCTGCTGTATGCCCACGACGTGCAGGACTTCCTGAACGACGAGCAGGACAGCTTCGTGATCATCTATCTCGTGGGCCTGGCCGCGGTGCTCTCGGGGATCTACCTGGACTGGAAGATGTCCTTGTTCGGGATCTTCCTGCTGCTCAGTGCCGTTGGTATGGCCTGGCTGGACGACAACGCGATGCTGCTGATGGTGGTGGGGATCGTGGCGGTGGCCGCCGTGGCGGTCTCGCTCGTCATCCGTGGCAAGCTGTTCGTCTCGAAGAAGACGGGGATCGCCGCAGCATCAGGCACATAGATTGAGATTGCCGGTCTCGCCCCTGCCCCCGCCAGCGCCGGCCGGGGGCAGGCCGCTCGCGGCGGGGAGGGCGCAACCGACTGCCCGCCGCGGCAACCGCTGACTCAGCGACGATCCGGAAAGTCGCCGCCGCGGCCGCCATGCCGGGCCGATTGGTGGCGATCGCGCAGCGCATCCAGCCGGGCGATCTGCTCTTCTGTCAGCACGCCCGCCAGTGCGTTACGCACCTCCGAGCGCGTCATTTGGGGGTTCTTGCGCTTCTGCGCGAAGATCGCCGCCACCTCCTCACGCTGGGTATCGCTCAGGTCGAGCCGGTCCGCCAGGCGGTCCAGCCGGCGCTCCGCGCGCGCCTGGCGTTGCTCGTCGCGACGTTGCCGTTGCTCGTCCGTCAGCACCGCGTCGATGCGCTGGCGCAGCTCCGCCCGCGCCTGCGCCTCGGCCTTCTGGTGTGCATCGAGCATGGCGCGAATCTCCTGCTGCTGGTCCGCAGAGAGATCGAGCTGCTCGGTCATGCGCTCAACGCGTGCGTCCACGCGGTCGGCGGCGTACGGATGGTTGCGGTGGGGGTTGGCGAGCACACCGCCGGTGGCGGTGGCCAGCGCAAGCGCCAGGGCGGCAGCGACGGGGGGCTTGGTCTGGAACATGGTTGGTCTCCCGTTGAATTGTATGGAGCGTTGCTATCAATCGGCGGGCGGGCGTCGGCTCGACGTCCCGACCGCAGGTTCCAGACTAGGCCCGGATTGGGCATTGGCCGCGGACGCACCGCGCAAGGATCGTGCAACGGTTGCGCCTTGGGAGCGGCGTCCCCGCCGGGATGCCGCCGCGCGGGCATCCCGCAATGCACCCGCAGGCGCGCCGGCTACCCCTCCATGTCCTCGTAGCGATAACCCACGCCATACACCGAGTGGATCAGCTCCCGATCCGGCGGCAGGATCTCGGTGAGCCGCCGGCGCAGCTTCTTGACGTGGCTGTCGATGGTGCGGTCCGAGACCACGCGGTGGTCGTCGTAGATGCGGTCCATCAGCCGGGCGCGGGAGAAGATCTTGCCCGGCGTGCCCACCAGCGCCTTGAGCAGGGCGTACTCGACGGCGGTGAGCTGGATCTCGCCGCTCGCGGTGCGCACCCGCAGCCGATCGTCGTCGAGCGCCAGCGGGCCGGCCGTCACCGCGGATCGGACCTGCTCCGCGCGCGTGCGCCGGAGTACCGCCCTAACCCGCGCGACCACCTCGCGCGGGCTGTAGGGCTTGCACACGTAATCGTCCGCGCCGAGCTCCAGCCCCAGCAGGCGGTCGATCTCCTCCACCCGGGCGGTGGTCATGATGATCGGCACCTGCGAGAAGCCGCGTACCCGACGGCAAATGTCGAGTCCGTCGGTGCCAGGCAACATCAGGTCCAGCAGCACCAGGGCCGGCTCGTGCTCGCGCACCCACTCCACCGCGCCGTTGCCCTCCGCGAGGCAGTGCGTGCGGTAGCCGGCGGCCTTCAGGTAATCGGCCAGCAGCGCGGCCAGTCGGGTCTCGTCCTCGACGATCAGGATCTGCTCGCTCATGCTCCGGTGCCTCGCGGTGTGTTGGGCTCATCGTTGGGGCTTGGCGTTGTGCCGTGCGGTCGTGCGCTGCTCGCCGGTGAGTCCGCAGCCATGGGCAGCCCGATGCGCAGCCGCAGCCCGCCGAGAGGGGACGCCGTCGCGTGGATCTCGCCGCCATGGGCCGCGACGATGTTGTGCGCGATGGCGAGCCCGAGCCCAGCACCACCGGTCGCACGGCTGCGCGACGCCTCGACGCGGTACAGCCGCTCGAATAGGTGCGGCAGCGCCGTCTCCGGCACGCCGGGGGCGGTGTCGTCGAAGTCGATTTGCAGGTGGCGACCCCGTCGCTCCAGGCTCACCCGCAGCTCGCCGCCGGCGTCGGTATAGGCGAGGCTGTTGCGCAGCAGGTTGCGGAACAGTTGCGACAGGCGCTGGGCATCACCGTCCAGCGTCCAATCGTCCGCCGTGGCGGCCGGCTCCAGCCGCAGGCGGAGTCCGGCGCTGGCGAAGCGCTCGCGAAAGGCGTCGAGCTCGGCCGCCAGCAACTCGTAGAGGTCCACGGGCGCCTTGCGGTAACTGAGCGCGCCCAGGTCGGTCATGGACAGCTCGTAGAGATCGTCGATGAGCCGCCCGAGCCGCAGCGCGTCGGCGTGCAGGCTCCTGAGGGCGGTCTGGTCCAGTGGACGCACGCCGTCCTGCATGGCCTCCATCTCGGCGCGCAGCAGCGACAGCGGTGTGCGCAGCTCGTGGGAGATGTCCGCCACCCACTGCCGGCGAGCCTGCTCGGTCTGTGCCAGCGCCTGTGCCAGGGCGTTCAGGTCGCGGCCGAGGCGGCCCAACTCGTCGCGTCCCTGTACCCGCACCCGCGCGGCGTAGTCGCCGGCGGCGAGTCGGCGCATGGTGCGCTGAAAGGCTGCCACCGGCCGGGTCAGACGCTTGGAGAGTGGGAAGGCCAGCAGCGCCGCCAGCAGCGACACGCCCAGTGCAATAACCCACAGCGCCAGCGTCTGGCGCTGGCGAAAGCGCAGGTCCGTGAGCTCGGTGATGGACGGACCTGGCAGCAGCGCCAGGGTGCCGATGACCTCGTCACCATCGCGCAGCGGCTGGCGCTTGGCGTTGGCGAGCAGGTCTTCGCGGCCATAGATGATGCGTCCGTCCGCGTCCAGCAGCATCAGCCGGAGCTCCAGCGGGCGCGGTGGCTCACCGCTTTGAATCCGCTCCACCGCACGGTGCGGCGGCCAGACGCCGGATTCCGCTGGCGTGTCGCCGGCCTGCTCGTGCAGCGGCCAACGCGCCCAGGGCGGCCCGCCGCGGCTGCCTGGCCCCATGTGCACGCGCTCGTCGTCGAGGTCGAAGCCGGCCCAGCGGCGGCCGCGCCCTTGTTCGGCCCTCGCCCCGAACAGCGCATGCACCCAGAGCCGCCTGTCCGCGGCGAGCCCCTCCCAGCCGCCATCGCGCCGGTGGATGGCCACCAGCCGCTCGGCGATGATGTCGAGCCGCTGCGCCTGCCGCTCCGCCGCCGCCGCCTCCAGCCCCCGTACGAACGACCAGCGCACGAAGCCCTGGGTGACGACGACGGTCACCAGGCTGACGCAGAGCAGCGTCAGGAACAATTTGGCGCGCAGGGACAGGTGCATGACAGGCTACCGGCCGCAATGCCGCCATTGTGCCCGCGAAGCGTGCAGGAATGATGGACCGCCACCAGGGCGCGAGAGCTCGCCGAGCACGTGGGGGGCGGATCAGCGCGGCGCATCCGCTGCTTCGGCGACTACGCCTGGGTCAAGTTCCTGCTACTAAAGGTGGCGCAGGCGAGAGATGCGTACTACAACAGCGCGCAAGTCCCAAGACCCTCTCTCAGATCGTTGTCGTTGTCGTATTCATAATCGTGCTCTCAACCGTGTAGCTATTCGATGACGACTACGACAACGAGGGAGCTCGGTCTCGAAATTTCCGCAGCGAAGCACTAGCAGCCGCTGAGCAAGTCGCGGCGCGCGCCCATCACCAGCAGTCCGGCCGCGAGCAGCGCGCCCGTGGTGGGCACCGGGGCATCGGCCGTGGACGCGGAGCCGACGTAGAAGTCGTCGAGGGTCGGGTAGCAGGAACTGCTTCCGCACGTACTGTAGTCGATGCTGAGCGTGGTGATGGGCACGTCGCTGGTGAAGCCGTAGAAGTCGCTGAGGGTGATGTCGCTGGTATTGAAGTCGATGTCGCCGTTGAAGGTAAGTGTCATCGCGCTGGTCTGAGCAGCGCTGTCGATGTCGGTGGGAAAAAAGAACCCACCAAGCGCGGTGACGCCGTCCCCAGTGAAGCTGATCTCCAGGGACGCGGTATTGCTGGAGGTGGACAGAACCGTGTTGCCGCTGCTGCCCACATCGCCGCTGAAGTACAGGGCGCCGGATGACGCCTGGGCCGAATAGCCGTAGCCGTTGACCGGCCCGAGGGTGAGGCTTGCGGGGGAATCGTCGGGGGTCAGCCCCTGAAAGTCCTCGAGGTAGTAGTCGGCCTCCACGGCCGCGAGAAAGCTCCCCTTGTCCGTGTACTCCATCAGCGTGGCCTGCGCGCCAGGGGCGACTCCGATGATGGCAGCGGCGAGGAGCAGGGAACGGTGTTGTCTGTGCATCTTGTTCGTCTCCGGCGTTGTGTCTCTGGCCGTGCGTGCAGCGGCTGCGGTCGTCGTCCGTGGCCGCTGTTGTCAGATTCAAGCACCGGTTGTGGTCGCGCGACGGCCAACTGTGTCGCAAAAACCCCAACTGCCGGCCGGGATTTCATGCTGCACAGCCGGTAGCGGCCGTCATCCTGGAAAGAGCGGCCGGACGGCCGTAGATACTGTGAAGGTATTCGGTGTAGTCGCACGCGCTGGTGGCCAAGCTGGTGGCCGCGGACGTGCTGGTAATCGGCGTGACCGTCTACAACGCCTTCACACCCTGGACAACCCGATGAAGACCAACAGCAACGGCGAATTCGTCCGCTGGGAGTCCGGCTTCCGCCACTGGGTGACGCCGGATGGCAGTCCCGGTCCGTCCGGCGAGGGCGGCTTCAAGGCCGAGCCCGGCCGCTACCACCTCTACGTGTCCTACGCCTGCCCTTGGGCGCATCGCACGCTGATCGTCCGCAAGCTGAAGGGGCTCGAAGAGCTGATCTCGGTATCGGTGGTGCATCCGCTCATGCCGCCCGAGAGCTGGGTGTTCGGCGCGTATCCAGGCGCCACGCCGGACCACGTGCATGGCTTCGACAAGCTGCACCAGCTCTACCGGCACGCCGCGCCCGATTTCGACGGCGTCGTCACCGTGCCGGTGCTCTACGACAAGCAGCGCGAGACCATCGTCAACAACGAGTCGTCCGAGATCATCCGTATGTTCAATAGCGCCTTCGATGCCTGGGGACGCGCCGACCCGGACCTCTATCCGGCCGCCCTGCGCGCAGAGATCGACGCGGTCAACGCACGCGTCTACGAGAACGTCAACAACGGCGTCTACCGCACCGGCTTCGCGACCACGCAAGCAGCCTACGCGGCGGCCTTCGACCGGCTGTTCGACACCCTGGACGAGCTGGAAGCGCGGCTCGCGCGCCAACGCTACCTGGCTGGCGACCGCATGACCGAGGCCGACTGGCGCCTGTTCACCACCCTGGTGCGCTTCGACCCGGTCTACCACGGCCACTTCAAGTGCAACCTCAGGCGCCTGGTGGACTACCCAAACCTCTGGGCCTACACTCGCGCGCTCTACCAGGTGCCCGGCATCCGGGAGACCGTCAACATGGACCACATCAAGCTGCACTACTACGGCAGCCACAAATCCATCAACCCGAACGGCATCGTGCCCAAGGGGCCGGCGCTGGACTTCGACGCACCGCACGGGCGGGACGCGCTCGGCGCCGCCAGCGGCGACCGCCCCGCGGGATAATCGTTGCAGCGGCCCCGACGACGCCTCCGGCACCGAGCCCAACGCCGGCGCTGCTGGATGCGCTGCGGTTGCCGCTCGCGAAGACCTGGCGCTGCTGCGGCTGGCCGGATAACAGGCTCGCGCCGCGGATCTGGTCGCGGTGCCGGCGGATTACCGCCGCTGGGGCGACGACCAGGCATCCATCGATGTGGTCTCGGGCAGTCCGCGGTCCTTCGCTGCGAGTACAGCAGCATCGGCATAGACCTCGGGTAGGATTTCGCTGACGACGGCTTTCAAGCTCGGCGTCTTGCCCATACCTTCGAGCTCCTCCAGCAGGTGTGCGATATCCAGCGCGCCCAAATTGCCGGCGCGCAGGAACTCGGCGCTGCGCCTCGCCCACTCCGCGTAGTCGGTCTCGTAGAGGTCGGAGAGTTCGCTCATCGCGGTGTCGCGGCTACTTGTCGTCGAACCCCGCCGCCCGGTACCACTTGCGCGCCTCGTCCATGTCCTGCGGCACGCCGTCGCCCTGCTCATACATCATGGCTAGCGTGGTCATGGAGCCGGTGAGGCCCTGCCCGGCGGCGCGCTTGAACCACTCGATGGCCTGCTCTGGATTCTTGTCGGTGCATTCGCCCTGCATGTACATGAAGGCGAGGCCATGCTGGGCAAGGCTCATGCCCTGCTCGGCGGCCGCCTTCATGTACTTGTAGGCAAGGAGCGGGTTCGGGACCATGCCGAGACCGTTCTGGGCCATGATGGCCATGCGGTACATGGCGTCCACGTCGCCCTGCTCGGCGAGCGGCGAGAGGAGCCCGGTGGCGCGGGAGAACTGCTTGGCCTCGAAGGCGGCGATGCCGCTCGCGAGGTCCATGTCCTGGTTGGTGATGTCTTCGGTCATGGTGCTGCTCCTGGTCGCAATCGGGATCTGTTGCGCGGGGAATTGCGGGCGGCCGGGCGCAATTGCCACCTTCGGACGCCGCCGGGCGGGCATCACTGGTGCAGCGGCAGCCCGACGAAGTCGCGCCACCGTCCGAACAGCTTCGCGTCGGTGGCGGCCAGCGCGAGGCGCTTGCCGAGCACCAGCGTCTCCACCGGCGTGTCGCCGTCCGGCGGGAACAGCGTCGAGGCACAGCCGGCCTCTTGCGCCACCAGGCGGCCGGCGGCGTAGTCCCAGAGCTTCTGCCCGCCGTGCAGGTAGAGCTGGAAGCGTCCGGCCGCGAGCCAGCACCACTCCAGTGCGACGGCGCCAAGGTTGCGCTGCGAGCGGAAACCGCCCTTGCGGAACAGCGGCGCGACGCGCTCCGGCGGGATGCGCTTGCAGTCGATGACGGCCACGCAGTCGCCGAGCACGGGCCCCGGCGCAAAGGGCACCAGCGGTGCGCCGTCGAGGTGTGCGCCTCGACCGCGGGCGGCGGTGAAGCACTCGTCCCGCAGGGGGTCGAGAACCAGCGCCAGCTCGGCGCGGCCGTCGCGGATCAGCGCCAGCGAGATACAGAAGGCGGGGAAGCCGCAAGTGAAATTGGTCGTGCCGTCCAGCGGGTCCAGGCACCACAGCGGGCCGCCAGCGTCCAGCAGGCGCTGCTGCTCGGCGGCGTCCATCTCTTCTCCCAGCAGCGCGACGTCGGGCCAGCGCTCGGCGAGCGCCGCCGTGAGGGAGCGCTGCACGCCGAAGTCGGCGTCCGTCACCAGGCTGCCGTCGGCCTTGGTGAAGCTGCCGGTGGTGCGGAACCGGGGCATGATCTCGGCCTTGGCGGTTGCGCGCAGCAGCTCGGCCAGGGTGCGCAGGTCCGTGGCGGTGGGGGTTGCGGGCATGGGCTCTCCTCGGCATGCGGACGTATACGGTGCGGGTGGCGGCGAGCGCGGTCACGGGGTGTCAGCAACGGCTCTTGCGGTCCCGCCGCAGAAGCGGCACTCAGGGTGCCGCTGTGGGAGCGGCACTCTCGGTGCCGCGACCCGCCGCCGTTTCTAGGATAATGCCGTCGATATCGCACCGGCACCAGCGCCGCCCTGTGCAGCCACGCCGATCACCCGAAATGCGCGCCAGTCTCTCCCGCCAACGCCACCCGCTGCCCGCCGTGCGGCCACGCCAGAGCCCGTCCCCGGTGTGGCGGTCCGCGGGGCGGGTCTTCGGCGCGTTGTTGGCCGCGTGCCTGGCGGTGCAGGGTGCGCCGGCGGCACCGGACCGGGTACCTGCGTCGGCAACGGACCCGGCGTCGGCGCGGCAGGACTTCATCGCCGCCGAGCGCGCCCTGGCCGCCGGCGACAGCGAGCGCTTCCGGCAGCTCGCGGACAGCCTGCGGAACTACCCGCTCTGGCCCTACCTGCGGCTCGCGGAGCTGCGCCGCGAGCTGGTGCTGGCGCATGCGGCCGACATCGAGGCATTCATCGCCGACTACGCCGGCACTGCCCCCGGCGAGACGCTGCGCCGGCTCTGGCTGAACGCGCTTTGGGCAGCGGATGATTTTGCCGGTTATGTCCGCAACTACGCGGCCAATGGCTCCGTGACTCGGGAATGCCGTTGGCGCCGTGCGCTGCTCGAGACCGGGCGCGAGGGGGATGCCTTCGCCGGGCTGGATGATCTCTACCTCACCGGCGCCTCGCTGCCGGACGACTGCGACCCGCTGTTTGCGCGCTGGCACACGGCCGGTGGGCTAACGCCCGAGCTGGTCTGGCGGCGCGTCGGCTTGGCGCTCGCCCGGCACCAGCCCGGCGTTGCCGGCTTCCAGCGCCGCTATCTGCCCGAGCGCCAGCGGCATTGGCTGGACCTGCAACTGGCGCTGTACCGCAACCCGAAGACGCTCGAGGCCGCGGAGCTGCCGGATGATCCCGAACAGCGGGTCGCGACCCTGGTGGCGGGCATCGAGCGCTTGGCGCGTGAGGATCCCCGGCTCGCGGCCGCCGACTGGGCGGTGCTCAAGACCCGCGAGCCGGTGCCGCCGCCCGCCAAGGACCGTGTCGTCACGGCCATTGGGGCGGGGCTGGCGCGGGTAGGTGAGCGCACCGGGCTCGTCTACCTGCGCCGGCTGCGCCCGCTGCCGGAGAACCTGGCGCTGCAACGCGAGCGGCTGCGGGCGGCGCTGCGCCTCGAGGCCTGGCCCGAGGTCATCGAGTTTGTGCGGGTGCTGCCGCCCGAGGAGCGCCGGCGCGGCGAATGGCAGTACTGGCTCGCCCGAGCGCTGGGCAAGCGTGGCGACCTGGTGGGCGCCGCTCATGCCCTCGACCGCGCGTCCAAGGAGCGCGACCTCTGGGGCTTTCGCGCCGCCGAGCTGCTGGGTCGTGCACCCGCGCTGCGCGAGCGGCCCACGCCGGCGGACCCCGGCGAGCTGGAGCGGCTCATGGCCTCTGACACGGCAGCGCGCATCCGGGAGCTGCAAGCCCTGGGCCGCGACGCCGACGTGAGCCGCGAATGGCGCGAGCTGACCCGCAACGCCGATGCCGGCGCCCTGCGCACGGCGGCGCTGCTGGGCCAGCAGCTCGGCCTGGTGACGGAGTCCATCTTCACGCTTGCGCGTGGCTATTATTGGGACGACATCTCGCTGCGCTTCCCGCTGCTGTACACAGGCCTGGTGGCGGACCGCGCCGGGCGCAATGGCCTGGCCCAGGACTGGGTCTACGCCTTGATCCGCCAGGAGAGCGCCTTCGATGCTGACGTGGCCTCGCACGCGGGCGCCGTCGGTCTCATGCAGCTGATGCCGGGCACCGCCCGTGACGTGGCGCGCGCGCTGGGCCGCCCGCTGCCGGGCCGCATGGACCTCATCGATCCGGCCCTGAACGTGACACTCGGCACCCGTTACCTGGCGGCCATGCGCGAGCGCTTCGGCGGCAACGAGGTGCTGGCCACCGCCGCCTACAACGCTGGTCCTGGCGCGGTGTCACGCTGGCTGCCGGAAGCGCCCATGGCCGCCGACCTCTGGATCAGCGCGATCCCCTACGCCGAGACGCGGGACTACGTGCGCCGGGTGCTCACCTACCGGGTCATCTACGCGCACCGCCTCGGCCGTGATGATTTCCGGCTCGGCGCCCTGCTCGCGCCCGTGCAGCCGCGTGAGCGGGAGCCGGCCACCGCCGCAGCGGACTGAACTGCCTGGGGCAGCCGAGTTGCTCTTGGCCCGGCCGCCGCCAGGCGGCCTGGCGGGAGGGGCGTGTCGCGGATAGCGGTCACGCGCTGGTGCGTGTGCCGGCGCAGGTGCCGAGTACAACTCGGCGCCCCCAGGGGGCGGCGCCCGGGGGGCGCCATCAGGGAGCGAGTGGCAACTGGGGCAGCGTTTCACCTAACTTTGCCTTCGTTGTCGTTGTCGTTGTCGTTGTCGTTGTCGAGTATCCGACCACGACCACGATCATGACCACGATCATGACCACGACAACGACAACGAGCAGAGACTTCGACCTGGTTTCTCCGCTCCGGTCCCACCCGGGTTGGCGTCCTGCAAAATTGGCTGAAACGGGGTACTAGGGCTTCGGCCCAAACTCTTGCCGCAACCCCCCCATCACCGACTCGTCGGCGATAACCTCGAAAAAGTGGCGATGGTCGGTGTCCGCGGTCCCCATCCGGCTCCCGTCCCAGGTCAGCAGCCGGGCGCAGCGCACCGCTAGGCGTCGGCTACGCCCGGCGAGGTCGCTGTAGCGGCCGACGAAGTAGAGGCCGTTATCGTCGCCCGGTACGGACAGCCGCGTCTGTCGCAGCGACATCTCGCGCTGCAACTGGAAGAATGCCTGTTGCTCTAGCAGGATGCCGTTGATGTTGTAGCTGAGCAGGTCGTCGTTGCCCGCCGCGAGGGCGGCGGCGCCGGTGGGGCGCACCAGCATCGCGCGATGCCCGCCGCCGGCCGGGTGCACGCCCGCATGGCGCAGCGCCGCGGTGCAGGCGGACAGGCGGTCGGCGGTGTTGATGGCACTGGAGATCATGATGCGCCGGCCGTCGTCATAGAGGAAGTGCGGCTCCCGCGGCGAGTAGGCGACACCGAGCCCCAGCTCGAGCTCCGGCAGGCCATGGCGGCGGTTCAGCACGTTCTGCATCGCCACCACCCGCAGGATGCTGCGCGCGAGGCCGCAGGCGCGCGCCACCGGCATGACGGTGGTGGCCTCGCTGCCGCGTTCGCTCTCGTAGTCATAGAGCGCCAGGATTACGGCATCGCCCTCGACGAAGAGCTTCTCGGCGCCCAGCTCCGGCAGCAGCCGGTTGACCGGGTCGAATAGATTGAGACTGAAATGCGAGGCCGGATTCAGCCCGCGGCGTACCAACTCCTCGGTGATGCGGGTGGAGCCGCGGATGTCCGCCTTCACCACGGCGTGGGCGCGCATGCGCCGCACCTGCGGCAGGCTCTCTGCGCGGCTGACGAATTCCCACAGGCTGCCGTTGGCCCGCGACAGGGTCACCTCGTCGCCGCTCTCCGCCAGCCGCAGCCGGTCCATGGCCTGGTAGGTCTTGTAGGCGAGCTTCAGATCGCGCCGTAGGTGCAGGAAGTCGCCGACGAAGCGGTCCAGGTAGCCGGCGCGCTCTTCGGCATCCAGCCGGCGCAACGCCGCCTGGCAGCGCTCCAGCATGCGCAGGATCTCGGCGCGCTCCACCTCGGTCTCCAGCGCGGCCAGGCGCTCGGCGAGGCGCCGGCGCGAGAGATGCGCGGCGCAGAAGTCGGCCACCAGCGCCAGCGGTACCGCCGCGCCGAGCTGGGTGCGCAGCGCTGGCATCCAGTAGCAGAGCACGAGCCGATCGACGAACCCGGCGTGCAGCAGCCGCAGGTGCAGGCGCTCGCGCAGTCCGCGCCGGAAGCCGAGCCAGCGGGTGGAATTCCACTGCACCGGTGCCAGCAGCATGGACGAGTCGCCGCTGCCGGCGTCGGCGTCCGGCACCTGCAGCAGGCGGCGCATGTTGGCGGGCTCGTCGATCCAGCAGGTGCGGCCCTCGTGGTATTCCTCGGGGGACATGAAGCCGCTCAGCAGCAGTTCGGTGGCGAGGAAGCCGCGCAGCACGCCCTGGTCGGTGCGCTCGCGCGGGCGCTCGGCGAGCTGCTGCGGTGTCAGGTCGCCGAGCACCTGCCGGCGGCCGTACTCGGGCAGGTAGTCGACCAGGGTGGATAGCACCGCCTGATTGGCGAGCCGCAGCCAATTGCCGTCGCCGCCGTCGCCGAGCGCGGCGATGAGATAGTCCTGCGCCAGCTCCGTGGCATCGCCGGGATCGGTCGCCAGTAGCACTGGGTTGAACAGCGCCTGGGTGGGCAGGGGCCAGGCGTCGGTGCTGACCGCCGCGCGGAGTTTGCCGAGCTGGCCCGACTCCAGCTTGCGTAGCTGTCGGAACAGGACCTTGAGCACGCGGCGGTTGATGCTGGCGCCGTGGCGCTTGAGCAGCACCAGCTTCTCGTGCAGCGCGAGGCTGCGCCCGGTGCCGGCCGCCAGGGACTGCTGGCCAGCTCGCTGGCATTCTTCGAGCTGGTTGCGCTGCTCGCGCAACACTAGCTCCAGCAGGTGGCGCATCAGCGCCAGCTGCAACAGGGCGAGCACTTCCGCCGACTGTGCCGAGGCGTTGCGCTCCAGGGTCTGCTCGAAGAGGTTCGCGTAGTGGCGCCGGAACCGCTCCAGGTCCTCGGCGCCCACCAGTTGCGGGGCGCTCTGGCCGATAGCCGCCGCCATCTCCTCGGCGAACAGCTTGCGCACCGTGATGGCGGCCAGCTCGCGAAAGCGCGGGCTCAGGTGCACGTCCACGTGCACGTTGTCGATGCCGGGGCTAAAGCCGTCGACGTCGAAGGTCCAGCTCGGCGGCTCGCGCATGGCCGCCAGGAAGGCAGATAGGTTGGGCCGCCAGTTGGGCTCCGTACCGCCGCCGTCAGGGACTCGCATAGACTCGCCTTGTGCGCCGGTCGCCACTGACCAGGGCCGTGTCAGTGCGTGCCGGACAGCGGCTGCCGCTACCGCCGCGGGCCGCCACGTTTGCCATCGGCGCTTGCGCCTGCCGATCGGATGACTCGTACGCCTCTGTTATCCTGGCGAGTCGTTGCCGGCAATTGCCGCCGGCAGCTCGCCACCGCTGCCCGATACACGCCCGCCACTCCGCCGCATGACCAACCCGTTGGCCCACCGCCTGGCCCACCGCCTGGCCCACCAAAGGGACCGCAAAATGCCGAAGCGCTCGCCGATGCTCCCCGGACTGGGGCTTGCCTTGCTGTTGCTCGGTGCGCCGGCAGTCCAGCCGGCGGCGGCCGCCGCCGCGGCCGACAGCGTGCGCGTTTTCGCCGAGGCCATGGCACGCATGATGAATGCCATGGGACTGCTGGGCGACAACGCCGCTGTGCCGGCGCCGCTGCCGGGGGGCATGCCCGGCGCCGTGCCTGACTGGGGTGCCTGGATGCAGCAGATGCCCGGCATGGTGCAGTTGCCGAACATCCCGGGTTGGCAGCGCACCAGCCTCGATGGCATCTGGGAGGGGCGCGACGGTGGGCTGTTGATCGTGCAGGCGCATCGCTTCCGGCTCTACTCGCCCCATGGCGACTATATCGACGGGCTGATCCAGCAGCGCGGGGACCGCATCGCCATCTACGACCCGGAGCATGACGTCGCGCGTCCCTATGAATTCGCCCAGCATCAGGGGCGCCTGGTGCTGCGCGACGCCGACGGACAAGTCTACCTGTATCGGCGCCTCTGGCTCGACGACACGGTCTATGGCGATCCCGGCGGCGACCCCAAGCCGGACCAGTGAGCGCACGCCTGGTGCGGGCGCTCCAAGGTCCAGCACGCACTGGGATGGCGGACGAGCGCAGAGACTGTTCAAGTATTCGGTGAGGATCGGGTTAGCGCAGCGTAACCCGGCGATGAGCGTCGGTAAGCCGTTGATGGTCGGGTTACGCTATCGCTAACCCGACCAACGATCCGTTCGATTTTGGGGTTGCCAGCAATACTTTCCCGGCCTTGAGGCGCATCCGCACACCGGTGACCGTGACACTTGGGGCCGGCTGTGCTCAGGACAGCAGAAGCCGCAGCCCGACCGCCAGCAACAGCAGCGCAAACACGCGCCTGAGCGCGACTGTCGGCATCCGGTGTGCGAGCCGCGCGCCGATATTGGCCATCGGCATCGCGGCTGCGGCGATCGTCAGCACCGCCGGCCAGAACACGAAGCCGAGGCTGTGCGGCGCCAGCCCGGCGCGACCCCAGCCGCTCAGCACGAAGGCGATGCTGCCGGCCAGCGCCAGCGGCACGCCGCAGGCGCTGGAGGTCGCCACCGCGTTGCGCAGCGCCTCGCCGTGGCGCGCGAGATAGGGCACCATCAGCACGCCGCCGCCGATCCCGAGCACCGCCGACAGCGCGCCGATGCCGGCGCCGGCCGCAGTCACCATGCGCCGCGTCGGCAGCGGCCGAGGCGGCGCCGACGCCGACGTCGCCAGCAGCATGCGCACACCGCTCGCCAGCAGAAACAGCCCGAACAACCGCCTGAGCCATATCCCGGGCAGCCAGCCGGCGAGCAGCGCACCGCAGGCGGCGCCGGCGAGCAGGCCCGGCACCAGGCGCCTCACCAACGCCCAGCGCACGGCGCCGCGGCGATGGTGGGTCAGCGCGGAGGCCGAGCCCGCGGCCACCACCGTCGCCAGCGAGGTGGCGACCGCCTGGTGCGTGGTCCAGGCGCCATCGATGCCGAAAGCCGGCAACAGGATCAGCAGCGATGGCACGATGACGGCACCACCACCGATGCCCAGCAGCCCGGCGAGCAGCCCGGCGACGGTGCCCACGGTGGCGAAGGCGATGGCGGCGAGAGCGATGGTGGCGGTCGGCTGCACCCGATTTCTTCTGCTGAGCCCGGCGGAATCATTGAGGATACAAGGCGAGCGACACGCGGGCGTTGCGGCATAATACCCGGCCGCGCACCGGGCGCCCGCGCACCGGTTTTGCGCCGCGGCCGGACCGGCGCCGCTCCCAACCCGCGCACCGTCGGTGCCTGGCGGTCCTCCGGCGCCGGCAATTTTGCCGGGAATTCATTGCCGTGGCAGCGCGCACAACCGGGCCGCGTGTCCGGCCCGAAGCACACCAGAACTCCAAGCAGCGGACCTGCAATCCATGAAGCGACAGCGAGCCTGCATCATCGGCGGTACCGGTTTCGTCGGCCGTCACCTGCTCACCCGTCTCCGCGCGGCCGGCTATCACTGCATCGTGCCGACGCGGCGCATGTTCCGCCACCGCGACCTCAAGCTCTATCCCGACGTCGAGCTGTGCGAGCTGTCGCCCACGGTCGGTTTGGAGGAGCTGTTCGCCGATTGCGACCTGGTGGTGAACCTGGCCGGCATCCTGAACGAGTCCGACGGTATGACGTTCGAGGCCGCGCACGTGGAACTGGTGCGGCGCATCGTTGCCGCCGCCGAGGCGGCCGGTGTGCCGCGTCTGCTGCACATGAGCGCACTACATGCCGACGCGGCGCGGGGCGGCAGCGCCTACCTCCGCTCCAAGGGGCAGGGAGAAGACATCGCGCAGGCCGCGAGCATGGCGGTGACGAGCTTCCGACCCTCGGTGATCTTCGGTCGCGGCGACAGCTTCTTCAACCGCTTCGCTGGCCTGCTGAACATGGCGCCCGGCGTGGTGCCACTTGCCTGCCCGCAGGCCCGCTTCGCGCCGGTTTGGGTCGACGACGTCGCCCAGGCCATGGTGCGCAGCATCCACGACGAGCGCACCGTCGGCCGCCGCTACGATCTCTGCGGGCCGCGCGTGCTCACGCTCAAAGAGCTCATGCGCTACACGGCCGCGCGTCTCGGCAAGCGCGTTTGGATCATCGGGCTCAACGACACGGCCTCACGGCTCATGGCCAAGCTCTTCGGCATGCTGCCCGGCGCGCCCATCACCCTGGACAACTACCTGTCCATGCAGACCCCGAGCGTCTGTGAGGAGCACAACGCGCTGTTGCAGCTCGGCATCCATCCCACCGACATCGACACCGTCGTGCCGACGTACCTGCCCTGACTGAAATCCGGATCGGGCGAATCCGATCCCGATCGCTCGCCGCGGTCAGGCGGTGCGCCGCTGCGGCTGCGCAATACGCCGTCTTAGGTCGGGCTGAGGAGCGAAGCCCGACACGGGGCCTGCATGCAGTCGCCCGATTGTCGGGCCTCCTGTGTCGGCCCGACCTAGTGCACGGCCTTGGAATTGTCGATACCGTTCGCTGTCGGTTGCAAGCGAGTGTCGCCCTCCAGGTCGACACGGATTAGCGCCGCTGGCGGCCTTCGAAGTGGCCTCGGTACTTCCGCATGGGTGCACTCGTGCAGCTTTTCTCCTTACTTTGCAGTCGTTGTCGTTGTCGTTGTCGTTGTCGAGTATCCGACCACGACCACGACCACGATTACGATTACGATTACGATTATGACCACGAGCAGAGACTCCGACCAGGTTCCTCGGCTCCGACCCTACCCGAGTTGGCGCCCCGCAAAATTGGCTGAAACGGGGTACTAGTCCCCCCGCACTACAGCCGCCCCCGCAGGTCCCGTTGCGCGAAGCCGCACCAGCCCTGGCGCGGCGCCTCGAGGTTGCGGGTCAAAGCGATGGCCTGGAAGCGCTCGCCCATGGCCGCGGGCAGCACCAACTGCTTGGCGCTGGCGGCGAGATCGAGTAGCGCCTCGGGGTCGGTGGCGGCGGCGCTCAGGTGGCGGTCGAGTCCGCAGCCGAGCAGAAAATTGGCCTGGGTCGTGTAGCCCGCGAGGGCGAGCCCCGCGGCCATGCCGGCCGCGGCCACGGCGCTGAAGTCCACGTGCGCGGTGATGTCCTGCAAACCCGGGTGGGCATAGGGATCGGCGTGGGCCTGGTGGCGGTAGTGGCAGAGCAGGGTGCCGTCGCGGCGCTCCGGCAGGTAGTACTCCCGGCGCGGATAGCCGTAGTCGATCAGCAGCAACATGCCCGCCGCCAGGTGCCCGGCGAGCATCGCGAGCCAGGGCGCGAGCCTGAGGTTGAGCTCCGAGCACAGACCTCGGGCCAGGCTCGCCGGCGGCAGGTCGAGCGCGGCCACCGCCGCGGCGAGACGGGGCGAGCGGGGGGTGTCCAGTACGTCGGCAAAGCGGTCGCCGTCGCGGCGCACCAGCACCTCCCGCACGGCCGCCGCGACGTCGGCGGAGGCGCCCGGGCGAGCCGCGTCCAGCGGCGGCAGGCAGAAGCGGTGCACCGGCATCGCGTCCAGCACCTCGTTGGCGATGACCATGCCGCGCAGTTCGGCCGGCGGCCGGGAGATCCAGTGCACGCGCCCGCTCAGCGCCGGCACGCGCTCCTCGATCAGCGCGCGCTGCCGCTCGGCCAAGTCCGGGCTCGGCTCCAGGATCAGGTAACGTCCGGGCAGCCGGTCTGCCTCCGCCAGCGTCTCCAGCACGTCCGCGGCCAGGGCGCCGCTGCCGGCGCCGAGCTCCAGCAGGTCGCCGCCGCCGAGGGCCGCGAGCACCTCGGCGCACTGCGTGGCGATGCAGCGGCCGAACAGGGGCGAGATCTCGGGGGCGGTGACAAAGTCTCCGGCCGGACCCAACTTGGTGGCGCCGGCCGCGTAGTAGCCGAGACCAGGCGCGTACAGCGCCAGCTCCATGAACCGATCGAAGGGCAGGGCACCGCCGGCGGCGCTGATCTCCTGCCGAATGAGCGCGCGCAGGCGCTCGCTTTGGGCCGTCATGGCGTCGGCAGGCGGTGCGCCTGTCACGGTCTCGGAATGGCGGGATGTAAGCATGATCGGGTGGCGGCCGGTTGGCGTTGCGGTGGCGTTCTGCGGACCAATCCGTCAGTCTAACCCCGAGTCGCCGGGCGTGTGGCGGTGTGCGCCATCCTGACCAGCAACCGCAATCCAACGGGAGAGCAACCGTGACCGAGGCGCAGCAACACTCCGATTCGGATCGGCCCATGTCTGCACGGGTGGCGCTCATCACCGGTGCCTCCCAGCGCATCGGTGCCGCCATTACCCGCACGCTGCACGGCGCGGGCTTCGACATCGTGCTGCATTACCGCCACTCCGGCGACACCGCCGCGGCGCTGAAGGCGGAGCTGGAGGCTGCGCGGGCGGATTCCGTCCGGCTCGCGCGCGCAGACCTGCTGGACCCGCACGCGCCGGCGGCGCTGCTCGACGTGGTATGTGCGTTTCACAACCGCCTGGACGTGCTGGTGAACAACGCCTCCGCCTTCTATCCGACGCCGCTCGGCGAGGCCACCGAGGCACAGTGGGCGGAGCTCGTCGGCACCAACCTGAAGGCCCCTTTCTTTCTGTCCCAGGCGGCGGCACCGCTGCTCGCGGCGGCGCAGGGGTGTATCGTCAACCTGGTGGACATCCACGCCGAGCGGCCGCATTCGGACCACCCCATCTATTCCATCGCCAAGGCCGGCAATGCGATGATGGTATGCGCGCTGGCACGGGAGCTCGGGCCCGGGGTGCGGGTCAACGGCGTCGCCCCCGGCGCCATCCTGTGGCCCGAGGAGGGCCTGTCCGACGCGGCCAAGCAGACCATCCTGGACCGCACCGCGCTGAAGCGCCCCGGCACGGCGGATGACATCGCCCGCACCGTGCTGTTCCTGGTGCGTGACGCCCCCTACATCACCGGCCAGGTCATCGCCGTGGACGGGGGGCGCACCGTCCAGCAGTAGCCGCCCGCGGGCGCCAGCGCTCCGGTCGGCGCCCCGGCCGGTATCTCCCCGGCCGGTATCTCCCTGGCCGGCATCCCCAAGAACAGACCCCCCGAGACCCATGACCGACGACGACAAGGCCCTGTTGCACCGCGGCGACGCGCGCAGCTCGCCGTATCCCGTGAGCCGGCTGGCGCCCGCCTTCGACGCGCCGGAGCTGGCGGCGGAGATCGCCCGCGCCGAGTCGATGCTGAGCGCGCGCACCGGCGCCAAGCTGCGCGTCATCGCCGACCAGATCAAGGCGTTGCAGGCGGAGGCCCGCAAGGTGCTGGACGAGGCCCGCGAGGAACAGGCGCTGACGCATGCCGAATGCGCCTTCAAGCGCATCCCGGGCAGGGTCTATCACCTCTACCGCAGGGCCGATGGCCGCAGCTTCTTCTCGATGCTCTCGCCCGTCGACTGGCGTGGCGCGCCGCCGCACGAGTTCCTGGGCTCCTATCGCCTGGAAGTGGACTATTCCTGGACGCCGGCGGAGCAGCCGGACCAGCACGACGCCACCGGCGCGCTGGTGGGCGAGCTGCTGCGCATCGGCGGCCTGCGCGGTGGCGATGACGACTAGTGCCCCGTTTCAGGCAATTTTGCAGGGCGCCAAGCCGGGTTGGAGCGGAGCCGAGAAACCAGGTCGAAGTCTCTGGTCGTGGTCGTGGTCGTGGTCGTGGTCGTAATCGAATGTTCGGACGGTTGAGATCACGACAACGACAACGAAGGCAAAGTTGGGTGAAACGCAGCACGAGTGCACCGCCTCGGAATTGTCGATACCGTTCGCTGTCCGGTGCGAGCGAGTGTCGGCCGGAGTGTCGCCCTCCAGGGCGACACGGATCAGTGCCGCGGTCGGCCTCGAGCGCGGCCTCGATGCTTCCGCACGAGTGCACCAGCCGCCAACACGCCGGCGCAGCATCCGCCCCGCGCCCGCCAAGCGCCGCCTGGCTGGCGCTGGTGCTCGTGTTGGCGCTCGTCGCGCCGTTGCTCCCCGTTCGTGCCGCGCTGGCCGCGGAGCTGACGGTATCTTGCGGGCGCTTCGCCGCGGAGACGACGCGCTGCCGCGACGCCGCCCGGGACTGGGCCGAGGCCACGGGCAACCGCGTGCGGGTACTCTCGGCACCCAGTGTCAGCGAGGATCGCCTCGCGCTCTATCGCGAGCTGTTGGAGGCCGGCGCCGGGCGGCTCGACGTCATCGAGATCGACGTGGTCTGGCCCGGCCTGCTCGTCGCGCACCTCACGGACCTCGGCCCCTATCTGGGCGACCTGCGCGAGCAGTTCATGGCGCCGCTCATCGCCAACGACACGGTGGACGGCCGGCTGGTGGCGCTGCCCTGGTTCCTGGACCTGGGCCTGCTCTACTACCGCAAGGATCTGCTGGATGCCGCGGGCATCCGGGTGCCCACCACCTGGCCCGCGCTGGAGGACGCGGCCACCCGGCTGCAGGACCCGGAGCGCGGTGGCGGCAATCCGCGCTTCTGGGGCTTCCTGTGGCAGGGACGGCCGGCGGAGAGCCTCACCTGCAACGCGCTGGAATGGATCGCGAGCTGGCGCGGCGGCGCCATCGTCGCCCCCAGCGGCCGCGTCACCGTCGACAACCCGCGGGCCGCCTATGCGCTGGAGCGGGCGAGCCGCTGGCTCGGGCTCATCAGCCCCAGCTCCGTGCTCGCAGACAGCGAGGCGCAGACGCTCGCTCAGTTCGCTGGCGGCAATGCCGCCTTCATGCGCCACTGGCCCTACGTCTGGCAGACCCTGAACGCCGCCGACGCCCCGCTGCGGGGCCGTGTCGGTGTCGCGCCGCTGCCCCGCGGCGGCCTGCAGGGCGAGCACGCGGCCACCATCGGCGGTTGGCAGCTCGCGGTGCCCGCGTCCAGCCGGAACCCGCGGCTCGCGGCGGACCTGATCCGCTACCTGGTCTCCGCCGAGGTGCAGCGGGAGCGGGCCGTCACGGCGGGCTACATCCCGAGCCGCCCGGCGCTGCTGAAAGATCCCGCCGTGCTCGCCGCCACGCCCTACATGGCGACCGCGGCGGACAAGCGGCTGACCCTGGTGGCGCGGCCCGCCACGGTCACCGGCGTCTGGTATCCGGAGGTGAGCGCGCGGGTGCAGCGCGCGGTCTTCGCCGTGCTCGCCGGGCGCGAGGACGCCGACGCGGCGCTCGCCGCCCTCGCCCGTGGGCTCAACCTGTTGAGCCAGCGCGGCACCAACTGGTCCGCCCACGCCCTGGCGGCGCCGGAGCCTGATAATGCCGAGCCGCGCTGATCCCCTGGCCACCCGCCGCCGGCGTCGGTCGATGCGCGGCCGGCATCTGGCCGTGGCCGTGTTGCTATGGGCCGGGCCAAGCTTGGCGCTGAGCCTGGCGCTTATGGGGTCGGCGCAGCCGGCGGCGGCGGAGGCGCTGCGCATCGGCGTATTCGGCCAGGACCCGCCGCGCAGCTTCGTGGACGAGCAAGGTGAGTTGCACGGCCTCGACGTGGACGTCGCCCGGGCGCTCTGCGCGGCCATGCACTTCGCGTGCGAGCTTGTGCCCATGGAGTGGTCGGCGCTGCTGCCGGCAGTGGAGGACCGCACGCTGGACGCCGCGGTGGCGTCCATCTCCATCACCGACGCGCGGCGCGAGCGCGTGGACTTCACCCGGCCCTACTATCGCACCCCGGCGCGCTTCGTCGCTCGCCGCAGCACTCTGGTGGCGGTGGACCCGCGCAATCTCGCCGGCAAGCGCATCGGCGTGCGCCGCGGTACCACCTTCGACGATTATCTGAGCGACAACTACGCCGGCCAGTCGATCATCGTCCGCTACAGCACCCAGCCCGCGGCGCTGCTGGACCTCATGCTGGGGCGCCTGGACCTGGTGCTGGGGGACGCCGCGGTGTTGCAGCAGACCTTTCTGGAAACCGAGCAGGGCGAGGAGTACGCCTTCGTCGGCCCGCCGCTGTGGGCGCCCAAGTGGTTCGGCTACGGCAACGGTGTCGCCGTGAGCAAGCACAACGCGGGGCTGCTGCAGCTCCTGGACCGTGCCGTGGCGGATATCCGCGTCAACGGCGGGTTCGAGCGCATCCGCCGCACCTGGTTTCCCGGCGGGCTGGGCGTCACGACCGGCACCGAGGCTGGCACCGGGACTGGCGCCGCCGACGCCGCGGACGCGAGCGGGGACTGACTTCAGCCGGGCGCCGCCGGCAGCGGCGCGGCGTCGCCCCCGGCGGCGAGCCGCCCGCGGTCCTCGGTGCTGATGTGCAGCGCCACGTCGCGGCGCGGATACGGCATCTCGATGCCGTGCTCGTGCAACGCCCTGCCGATGGCCAGCAGCACCTCGGAGCGGATTGTCAGGCCGCCGGGGCCGAAGTTCATGCGGAAGCAGTACTGCACCCGCAGGTTGGCCGACGACTCGCCATACTCCCACAGGAAGCAGCCGGGCGCCGGCTCCGAGAGCACGTGTGGATGCTTTTCCAGCACCTCCCGGATCAGCCGGATGGCCAGCTCCGGGTCGTCCGAGCGGCGGATCGGGATGTAGTGCACGTTGCGCAGCAGATCATCGCTGCGGGTCCAGTTGGTGAATTCGCCGCTGATCACCGACCCGTTCGGAATGATCACCTCCTGCTGATCCAGGGTGCGCATCGTCAGCGATCGCATGCCGATGCGCGAAACGGTGCCGATGTTGCTGCCGATGCTGACGAAGTCGCCCGCCTTCAGCGGCCGTTCCGCCAGCAGCAGGAGGCCGGAGACGAAGTTGTTGACGATGTTCTGCAGGCCGAAGCCGATGCCGACGCCCAACGCGCCGGCGAACACCGCCAGCGTCGTGAGATCGAAGCCGATGATCCGCAGCGCCAGCAGTAAGCCGGCGACGATGACGACGTATTGCGTGAAGGTGGCCAGCGCCTGACGCAGCCCGGTATCGGAGATCCGGCGATAGGCGAGGTTGTAGCTCACCTGCTGGCTCCAGCCGCCCACGTAGAAGGCGCCCCCCACCAGGAATACCGCCAACAGGATGTCGGCGACGTCGAAGCTGGACTTGCCGAGCTCGAACAGCGGGCGGTTGATGAGGCCGAGGAAGCCGCGCACCACCGAGGTCTCGGCGCTCCAGCCCCACAGGCGGAACAACAGCCAGCCCGCGCCGAGCGTCGCCAGCAGCACGCCGAGCCGGTAGCCGGGCTCCACGAACTGCGTGGTCCAGAAGTCGCCGAGGTCCGATTCCGTCCGCGCCAGGCGCTCGGCGAGGCGCTCCCGGGCATCCAGCAGCAGGCCGATCACCAGGAACAGCAACAGCCCCACGGCCACCGCCCAGGCGAAATAGGTCATCACCACCCAGGCCAGCTCGGTATAGCCCACGAGCCCGAGCAGGCCGGTGCCGGTGAGGAACAGCGGCAGCGCCCGCGACACCCAGGCCAGGAAGCGCATGCGCGGCCGCGCCCCGCGCGGGCCGCTGGTGCCGAGGTGCTGCAACAGGGCGCGCAGCGCGGAGGCGGGCATCACCAGCGCCAGTACCCCGAGCATGGCCAGCCGGTCCAGTACATCCGCCAGGATGGGCGCGACCGGCAGCGAGCGGGCGAGGATGTACAGCGCGGCCACCAGCGTCGCCAGCAGCAGCCCGAGCCGCAAGCGGCGGTAGAAGCGCCGGCGCTCGTCCGTGCGGCCCTCCGGCGGCTCTTGCCGGAACAGGAGCCTGCGCACCAGCGCCAGCGTGAAGGCCAGCAGCGGCCACAGCGCGAGCAGCAGGAACAGCGTCCAGAGGGCGGTTGGCGGAATGCCGTAGATGCTCCCCAGCAGCAGCCAGAGCGCCGCGGGGATCAGCATGGGGGCCACCCGCGCTAGCGGCCGCAGCAACAGCGCGAGCCGGCTGTCGCGTGGCTGTGCCAGCGCCGTTGCCTTGAGCTTGCGCCGTGCCAGCAGCAGTGCCAGCACAATGCCGATGCCGCCGAGGGCGGCGAGCAGGTCCGTGACGGGGGCGGCGCGGGCGATGGCTTCGCGCAGCTCGCGGCCGACCTTGTTCAGCGCCTGGCCCAGCAGCGCCGGCAGATGCAGCGCGTTGTCGCCGAGCCGGCGCCAGTCGGCCGGCGTCTCCGGCAGCGGGTGCTGCTGCGTGAGCCCGGCGGCGTAGCTGTCGCCGATGGCGCGGGCGTACCCCTTGCGCTCGCGCTCCACCCGTGCCTGTAGCGCCTGCACGTCGGTCTGCTGAAAGTCGAGCATGGCTTGCAGGTCGGTGAGCACCTGCCGGCTCTCGGTGTCTTCGGTGCTCTCGTGCCGCACGGCGTCACGCAGCCCCTCGAGCATTCGGCGCTGAGAGGCGAGTGCGCCCTCGACGTGCGTCAGCGCCGCGCCGACGCGCAGCAGCCGCCGCTCGGCGTCCCGCAGCACGTGCAGCGGCATCAGGTTGTCCTCGCGCAGCGTCTCCAGATCCTGGAGCTCGTCCTCGGCGAGGATCAGCTCCAGGTCGTTTTGGCGCAGGAAGCTGCGCGTGACGGCATCGTCGATCTGCACGTCGAGCTTGAGACGCTCGTTGTTGGCCTTGGTATCCGCCCCCGTGATCTCGCCGCGACGCCTCGCGAAGCGCGTCGCGCGGTGCATGTGCTCGTTGATCACCGACTCCAACAGCGGCAGCCGTTTGTCGGCGGCGAACAGGCCGTGGTCGAAATCGTGCAGGCGCAGGCGGCTTTGCAGTAGACGCAGCCGCTCCGACAGCAGCCGCCTGTAGCGATCGGCGACGGCGAGGAGCTCGCCATAGGCGGCGATAACGCGCTCGGTGAGTGACGCCTGCTCGGTCAGCAATGCCTCCGCCGCCTCCCGCCGCAGCGCCCGGGTGTTGTCGCCATCGGCCACCGGCGGCAGCCGCTGGAGCTCGGCGAGTTGCTCGCGCAGCCGCCCCAGCGAGAGCCGGCGCTGATCGATGCGGCCCTGCAGCACCACCAGGCGGGACTCCAGCGTGTCCAGCTTCAGGCGCGCCTCGCGCAGCATCTCCGGCGTCACGGCATCCGCCTGGAGCTCGCGCTCCTCGCGGGTCAGCTCGCCGCGCAGGTCATCGGTCTCGGTGAGGCGCTGTTGGCGGCCGGTCTCGATGTCGGCGATGAGGGCGGCGATCTCGCGGTTCTCGCGCGCGATGTCGCGCAGGTCCGGCACGTGCTGCTCCGCGGCGGCGGACAGCGTGCAGCAGAGCAGCGCGATGGCGCCGAGGAGCGGCCGCAGAAACGGGGCCGGGGGCGTCTGGCGATGGGGCATGGGTCTAGCGAGGCTTGGCCTCGGACCGAGGTGTCGTGATCGTCGCCTTGGCAAGCTGGGCGGCGCTCGTCGTTGTCGTTGTGGTAATCGTAGTCGGATCTTCGGCATCGATCACAACCATGACCACGGAAGCAGAATCAGGCGAAAGGGGGGGCTAGAGCGCCAAGGGGTAGAGCCGCAGCGCGCCAGCGGCCTGCTGCATGCGCTCACCCAATTCCCGCCAGAGCTGCCCGTAGCTGCGCCCGTCCGCCGGATGCCGGGCGTTCGGTGCCACGTCCGCCAGCGGTCCGAGCACGAAGGCGTAGTGCAGGATGTCCGCGCGGGGCAGCTCGCAGCCGTCGATGGTGCCGACGGCGTCGCCCCAGGTGAGCAGGTCGATATCGAGCGTGCGCGGTGCGAATTTGTCCGGCCCGCGCACGCGGCCTTGGGCGTCCTCGATGGCGCGCAGACGGTCGTTGATGGCGCCCACTTGCTCGCTGGTGTCGATGCCGGCGACCAGATTCAGGAAGGGCTTGCCGGCGAAGCCCACCGCCGGTGTCTCGTATACCGGTGAGAGCGTCAGCCCGCCGTAGGCCGCACGCAGGTCGGCCAAACCGCCGCGGATGCTGCGCTCGCGCTCCAGATTGCTGCCGATGCTGAGCCAGCAGCGGCGCCCGCGCTGGCCGGCGGGGTCGCTCACGCGGGGCGCTCGCCGCGCTCGATGATCACCCCGACGCCCGCGGCGTCGGTGACGGCGCCCACCTTGTCCAGCGTCAGGCGCACCCAGGGCACGCCGAACTCATCGCGGATGATGGCGGCGCAGCGCTCGGCCAGGGTCTCTACCAGCTCGAAGCGGGAGGCGCCGACGAATTCCTTCAAGCGCTTCGAGATGGCCTTGTAGTCCAGGGTGTCCTCGATGCGGTCGGTGGCGGCGGGCCGGGTATTGTCGGTGGCCATCTCGATGTCCAGCACGACCGGCTGCTTGATCTGCTTTTCCCAGTCGTAGATGCCAATCGTGGTTTCGATGCGTAGTTGGCGGATGAAGACGATATCCATCGGAGCCGGTCTCCTCGGGCGGTTGTTGCGTGCGGTTGGCGTGCGGCGATGCAGGGTTTGATCAGGGCCAAGGGCCAAGCGTGCGCTCCGGCTCGGCGCTTGGCGCTCGGCCCTTTCCGCTCGGCCCTCTCCGCTTGGCATGGTGGCGCCGCTCGTCGCCAATGCAAGCGGTGGGTGCTTGACCCGGCGCGGCGCAGCCGGTCCAATGCCCGCCCATGGACGTATCCCTGATCATCTCCGTCGCCCTGGTGCTCGGCGCCTACCTGCTGGGCTCCGTGTCCAGCGCCATCATCGTCTGCCGACTGATGGGTCTGCCGGACCCGCGCACGCAGGGCTCCAACAACCCGGGCGCCACCAACGTGCTGCGCATCGGCGGCCCGAAGGCCAAGCCGGCCGCGGCCATCACGCTGGCCGGCGACATGCTGAAGGGCGTGTTGCCGATGCTCGTCGCCCATGGCTTCGGCGCCGCGCCGCTGACGCTTGCGCTGGTGGGCATCGCCGCCTTCGTCGGGCACCTGTTCCCGGTGTTCTTCGGCTTCCGCGGCGGCAAGGGGGTGGCGACCGCGCTGGGCGTGCAGTTCGGGCTCTACTGGCCCATCGGCGCCGCCACCGCCGCGGTGTGGCTGTTCGTTGCCAAGGTGCTCAAGATCTCATCCCTGTCCGCGCTGGTGTCCATGGCGCTGGCGCCGGTGTTCCTCTGGTTCTTCTGGCCGGAGCCGAAGCTGGTCGGCATGCAGATCGTCATCACCGGGCTCTTGTTCCTGCGCCATCGCAGCAACATCCGCAAGCTGCTGCGCGGGGAGGAAGACAAGATCGGTTCGGCTGCTGAAGAAGGACCTGCCGGGGAAGGGCCTAGGGCCTAAGGCCTGGAGCCGGCAGGCTGCAAGCGATCAACCGATTTGGCGAGGCGCCGCCGGCGATCATCTTGGGTTGCTTCGAAAGCGGGGAACATCGCGGCGCTTGGCCCCAGATGCTCGATACGGCGCTTGCCGTCATCGCCTGCTTGTCGGGCCTTCTTCGTCAGATCGGCGTTAACGTCTCCAGCGGCCACCTCGGCATCGCCGTGAAGGCGAGGGGCTCCGACTGGCCCGCCGCCAGCCGCTGGTGGCCGGCGAAGGCGATCATCGCGCCGTTGTCGGTGCACAGCTCGGGGCGCGGGTAGAAGGCGCGGCCGCCACGCTCGGTCATCAGTGCATCCACGCGCTCGCGCAGCCGGCGGTTGGCGCTGACCCCGCCGGCGAGCACCAGGCGGTCGCAGCCTGCGGCCTCCACGGCGCGGCGGCACTTGATGGCCAGCGTCTCCACCACCGCGTCCTCGAAGGCACGGGCGATGTCCGCCCGCGCCTGCTCGGTATCGGCGCGCGCGGCTAGCTCGTCGCGCACGGTGTTGAGCGCGAACGTCTTGAGGCCGCTGAAGCTGAAGTCGAGTCCGGGGCGGTCGGTCATGGGCCGGGGGAAGACGTAGCGGCCCGGCTCTCCCTGCTCGGCGAGCCTGGCCAGTGCCGGCCCGCCGGGATAGGGCAGGCCCAGGATCTTGGCGGTCTTGTCGAAGGCCTCGCCGGCGGCGTCGTCCACCGACTCGCCGAGGAGCCGATAGCGCCCCACGTCGGCCACTTGCACCAACTGGGTGTGGCCGCCGGAGACGAGGAGCGCCACGAACGGGAAGGCCGGCGCCGGCGCCTCCAGTAGCGGCGCCAGCAGGTGGCCCTCCATGTGATGCACGCCGATGGCTGGGATGCCCCAGCCCCAGGCGATGCTGCGCCCGAGCCCGGCACCCACGAGCAGCGCGCCGACGAGGCCGGGCCCTGCGGTGTAAGCGACGCCGTCCAGGTCTTGCGACGTGGTCCGCGCCTCGGTCATCACCAGCCGGATCATCGGTGTGAGCCGGCGGATGTGATCGCGCGAGGCCAGCTCCGGCACCACGCCGCCATAGGCCGCGTGCAGGTCCACCTGGCTGTGCACCTCGTGTGCGAGCAGGCCCTGATCGCCGTCGTAGATGGCCACGCCGGTTTCGTCGCAGGAGGTTTCGATGCCGAGTACGCGCATGCTTGACGTTGGAGCGAGCTGTTGGTGCCGCTGGACCGCTTTCCGGGGTTGTCGCGGCGATGCCGACACAGGCATAATGCGGGATTCCGCATGCGTTAGCCAGACGCGCCAAACCAAATTTCTTAACGCGCACTGAAGGATTATTCATGCCCAGCGTTCGCATCAAAGAGAACGAGCCCTTCGAGGTCGCCCTGCGGCGCTTCAAGCGCTCCTGCGAGAAGGCCGGCGTCCTGGCCGAGGTCCGCCGCCGCGAGTTCTACGAGAAGCCCACCGCCGAGCGCAAGCGCAAGAAGGCGGCCGCCGTGAAGCGCCACCACAAGAAGCTCTCCCGCGAGGCGCGGCGCTGGGAGCGGCCGTACTGACCTAATCCGTCATGCTCAAGCAGCGCCTCACTGACGACATGAAGGCCGCCATGAAGGCCGGCGACAAGCCGCGCCTCGGCGTCATCCGCCTCATCAACGCCGCCATCAAGCAGCGCGAGGTGGACGAGCGCATCGCGCTGGACGACACGCAGGTGCTGGCGGTGCTGGAGAAAATGGTCAAGCAGCGGCGGGACTCTATTGCCCAGTACGAGGCCGCCGGCCGCGAGGATCTTGCCGCCGTCGAGCGCTTTGAGCTCGGGGTCTGTCAGGAATACCTGCCGGAGGCGCTGTCGGAGGCCGAGATCGCGGCCCTCATCGACAAGGCCGTCACCGCCACCGGGGCGGCATCCATGCGCGACATGGGCAAGCTCATGGGCGTGCTCAAGCCCAAGCTCCAAGGCCGCGCCGACATGGGTGCCGTGAGCCAGCAGGTGAAAGCCCGCCTGCAAGGTTAGGCGTCCCGACACGCGGTACTGCGCTCGCGGGGCATCCGCCCCCATATTACCAGGCGGCAGGTATTGCATACGCCTGCCGCGACGCCGTTTCGGCGTGCACCGTCCCAAGTCGCCCTGCCCCAAGTCACCCCGCGAGGTCGTGGTGGATGGTCGGCCGCATCACGCCTGAGCTCAAAGACCAACTGCTTGCGCGCACCGACATCGTCGAGGTGGTGGGTCTGCGCGTGCCGCTGCGCAAGGCGGGTGCGCTGTTCAAGGCGTGCTGCCCCTTTCACACCGAGAAGACGCCGTCCTTCGTCGTAACGCCGGCGCGACAGACCTACCACTGCTTCGGCTGCGGCGCGCACGGTAACGCCATCGATTTCCTGATCGAATTCGACCGCCTGAGCTTTCCCGAGGCGGTCGAGGAGCTAGCGCAGCGCGCCGGAATGCCGCTGCCGGAGGCGGGAGACGCGCCGCGCGGCCCGGACCCCAAGCCCTTGTACGCGTTACTGGAGCAGGCGGCGAGCCTGTATCGCCAGGCCCTGCGCGAGCATCCGGAGCGCGCAGCGGCGGTGGCGTACCTCGAGCGCCGGGGCCTGAGCGGCGAGATCGTTCAGCGCTACGGCCTGGGCCTTGCGCCGCCCGGCTGGAGCTTCCTGCTGGATGCCCTCGGCAAGAGCGCCGAGCAATGCGAGCGCCTGGTCGCCGCCGGCCTGTTGTCCGAGCGCGACGGCCGCCGCTACGACCGCTTCCGCGGCCGCATCATGTTCCCGATCCGCGACCGGCGCGGGCGCGTGGTGGGCTTCGGCGGGCGCGTGCTCGACGACGGCGAGCCCAAGTACCTCAACTCGCCGGAGACGCCCGTCTTCGTCAAGGGGCGCGAGCTGTATGGCCTGTACGAGAGCCAGCAAGCGCTGCGCAACCCGCCGCGGCTGCTGCTGGTGGAGGGCTACATGGATGTCATCGCGCTGTCCCAGTTCGGCATCGACTATGCCGTCGCCGCGCTCGGCACCGCGGCGACGCCCGAGCACATCAAGCGCCTGCTGCGGGGCGCGCCGGAGGTGGTGTTCTGCTTCGACGGCGACAAGGCCGGGCGCGACGCGGCCTGGAAGGCGCTCAAGACCGCCCTGCCGCTGGCCACGGGGCAGCAGCCGCTGCGCTTTCTATTCCTGCCCGAGGGCGAGGACCCGGACACCCTGGTGCGCAAGGAGGGCCAGGCTGCGTTCGAGGCGCGGCTCGCGAACGGAAAGCTCCTGTCCGCGTTTCTCTTCGAGCATGCGGGGGCAAGCCACGACGTGGCCGCACCGGAAGGTCGTGCGGGGCTGGCGGACGAGGTGCGTGGGCTGCTCGCCGGCATGCCGGCGGGGAGCTATCGTGATCAGCTCGCAGGGGAGCTGGCGCGGCGCATCGGCGAGCCGGTCCCGCGCGGCGGTGCAATGCCGCGCCGAGCGGCGGCAAGACCTGCCGCGGCCGCCGTGCCGAGCCTGTCGCCGCTGCGGCGCGCCATTGCCCTGCTGCTGGACGATCCGGGGCGTGCCGCCCTGGTCGCGGACAAGCCCGCCGACTGGCGCGAGCTGGACAACCCCGGTGTGCGGCTCCTCGCCGAGGTGCTGGACATCGCGCGCGCCTATCCCGGCATCACCAGCGCGAGCCTCGTCGAGCGCTGGCGTGGCACCGAAGACGAGCGCACCGTGCGCCGGCTCGCGGATGCGCGGCTGATCGAGCTGATCCCGGAGGCCGGCCGCGGCGAGGAACTCGCGGCCATCGTCGATCGGCTCAACAAGGATGTCGCGGCCGAGCGCCGTGCAGCGGAGATCCAGCGGCGTTGGCGCGAGCGCGGCGTCGCTCGCGGTGATGCCGATGCGTGAGCGTCGCAACGGCAGTGCCGTGCGGCCCATCGCGCGGTGATGGCCGGTCGCGGGTGCTGTCGCGCCGCGTTGTCCCCGCCCGACAGACATTCGGAGGTCCCGAGGCGCCTGGACAGATACCACGTACCGCGCCCAAAGACCTTGGGATACAAGAAAAGGCGCAAATCTGTTAACCTGGACAGTTTATCCACAGCATCTAAACTTCGGGCATCCGGCGCTTGTCCAATGTGCGATCGGACGCGCGCTGGTATCGCCATGCCAGCGTGCTCCCAATGCGCCCGAGGCAGGGTGCAGGCGCAGACGGCGGGGCGCGGCCGCGCTGCGCCGCCAGCGACGAGCGCCATGCCCGCCTCTCGACGGCAGCGCGGGACAGCTTCGGCACGATTTTCCGGCAGCGTCCGCCCGGTTCAAACGTCTAACCGGTTCCAACGTCTAACAGGTATCCGTATGGATCAAGAGCAGCAGCAGGCCTCGCAACTCAAGCAGTTGATTGCCAAGGGCAAAGAGCAGGGCTTCCTGACCTACACCGAGGTCAACGACCACCTGCCCGACGGCATCATCGAGCCCGAGCAGATCGAAGACATCGTGCGCATGATCAACGACATGGGGATCATGGTACACGAGACCGCGCCGGCGGAGATCGACACGCTCAGCAGTGACTCGGCCGTCGCCGACGACGAGGCCGCCGAGGCCGCCGCCGCCGCGCTCGCCTCCGTGGACAGTGAGTTCGGCCGCACCACCGACCCCGTGCGCATGTACATGCGCGAGATGGGCACCGTGGAGCTGCTCACCCGCGAGGGCGAGCTGCGCATCGCCAAGCGCATCGAGGACGGGCTCAACCAGGTGCTGGCGGCGCTGTCCACCTACCCGCGGGCGGTGGAGCTGCTGCTCAGCATGTTCGAGCAGGTGGAGCGCGACGAGCGCCGCCTGTCCGACGTCATCTCCGGCTTCACCGACGACGAGACCGCCGAGCCGGTGCAGAAGGGCGCCGCCGCCGAAACGGCGTCCGCCGACGATGACGACGACGATGACGACGGCGCCGAGGAGACCGTGGACACCGGCCCGGACCCCGAAGAGGTCTCGCGCCGCGTCGCCTCGCTGCGCGCCCACTTCGAGGAGTTCACCGCGCTGCTGCGCGAGCACGGCCGCGACCACGACGCCTCCCGCGCCGCCATGGCCAAGGTCTCCGACGACTTCATGCAGTTCAAGCTCGTGGCCAACGTGTTCAACGAGCTCGTCGAGGTCCTGCGCGGCAGCATCGAGCGCGTGCGCACCCAGGAGCGCATCATCATGGGCTTGTGCGTGGATCACGCGCACATGCCGCGCAAGGCGTTCATCGACACCTTCCCGGACAACGAGACCAACCCGGACTGGATCCGCGAGCAGATCGACGCCGGCCACAAGTGGTCCGCCGCGCTGGCGGAGGTGGAGAGCGATGTGCGCCGCGCCCAGCGCCGGCTGCAGGACTTGGAGCGCGAGAACCTGCTCACCATCGGCGAGATCAAGGAAATCAACCGCAAGATGTCCATCGGCGAGGCCAAGGCCCGCCGCGCCAAGAAGGAGATGGTCGAGGCCAACCTGCGGCTGGTGATCTCCATCGCCAAGAAGTACACCAACCGCGGCCTGCAGTTCCTGGACCTGATCCAGGAGGGCAACATCGGCCTGATGAAGGCGGTGGACAAGTTCGAATACCGCCGCGGCTACAAGTTCTCGACCTACGCCACC
>NZ_JAJDNQ010000109.1 GCF_022340605.1 Thiohalocapsa sp. | reverse complement strand
GCCACGAAGAGCCCGAGCCCGCCGCCCAGCACCACGCCGGCGGCGGCCACCAGCTTGCGCATGGAGGGCTCCGGGAAGATGGGCGGCGCGGCGCGCTCCAGGATGCTGAAACCGGCGTCGTTGCGCAGCAGCGCCACACGCACCTCCGCCAGCCGGGCGGTGAGCTTGTCCGCCAGCTTCTTCGCCTCGCTCAGCTTGGCGGTGAGCTCCTGGTAGCCGGTGCGGGCAACGGTGAGGGCGTTGAGCTTGCCGCGGGCTTCGTCCAGGGTCTGCTTGATGGCCACCGACTGGGCCTCGATGACCTTGATGTCGTCTTCGCGCTGCCGGGCGCGCGTGGCGAGCTCTTCGCGCTTGGGATTGAGGCGGTATTCGTTCTCGGGTGCCACCTCGTCGTTGCTCTCCGCGATGAGCTGTTCCAGGGTCTCGATACGCTTCTGGATGCGCTTGATCTTGGGGTTTTCGTCCGTGTAGCGGGTGCGTGCCTCCTTCAGCTCCCACTGGTAGTCCGACAGCCGCTGCTTGAACGGGCTGCGGTAGCGGGCGATGGCGACCACCATCTCGGGCTCCTCGGCTATCTGCGCCTGGACGCGCTTCAGCGCCGCGCGCATGGCGCCAGCCTCGGCGGTCTTGGTGCGGTACTCGGCGTCGGCCTCCGAGACCTGGTTCACCAGCACCATGATTTGGTCGTCCATGCTGGCGATCTCATGCTTCTCTTCGAAGGCGAGCACGGCGGCGTTGGCCTGGTCGAGGGCGGCCCGGGCCTCGCGCAACTGGGTGCTGTAGTCGTTGAAGGTCTGCTCGGTGTCCTGGCGGCGGATGGCGGCGGCGTTTTCCAGGAACAGCTCGGCGACGGTGTTGGCGATGCGCGCGGCGGTCTGCGGGTCCTCCCAGGTGGCGCTGATGGAGAAGAGCTTGGAGTCGCGGCCGACGCCGACGTCGATGGCGCCGGCCATGGTCATGCGTAGCACCGAGACGCCCACCCGCTGCATGGTCTCATCCAGGGAACTCGGCAGCTTGATGGTGTCGATGAAGGTCTGGAGCGCGTAGTCCTGCGGCCGGTAGGGCGGCACGTCGCTCATCTGGAAGGGGTCCTGCTGGGTCTCGTTGATGAGGGTGACTGTCGCCTTCCATTTGTGCGGGAGGGACAGCGCCAGCAGCAGGAACAGGAGCGTCACGATGACGGCGATGGCGATGACGATCCACTTGCGCTGCCAGACGCCACGCACGAAGCGCATGATGTCGAGGCCGGGGCCGGCGGGCGCTGCTTCGGCCTCGTCGCCGAAGCCGGGCAGGGGCGGAAACGCGGGTGGCGGCGGCGGTGCCGCACCGTCGTCCTCGGACTCCCAGTCGGTCCCCTGGTCGGGCGCCCGGTCGGGCTCGGGCAGTGGACGGCGCGCTGGCACAAGCGGCCGGCGCCGCGGCTCGTCGATGTCGCCGACATCGCCGACGGGCTTGCTGTCGGGCAGGTCCCAGGCGCGCTCGCCCGCATCCGCTGTCTGGTCCGGGGCGGTCGGCGCCGAGTGCCGCTGCAAGCTGGCGTCGATGTCGAGCGGCTCGCTCACGCGAGGTCGTCCAGGCCGCCCCTCATTCCGCCATGGGCGGTGCCGTGCAGTGGGTCGTCCAGTATCTCCGGCAGGGCGCCGTGCCGGCGCAGGTCGTCCACGATGACGCCGACGGCCGCGGCGTCCAGCCGGCCGCGGCCCTGCGTCAGCAAGTGCTCCAGCGCCAGCTTGCAGAGGCGGTTGATCTCCCGCGGGATGCCGCGGCTGACCCGGTGTAGCAGGGCAACGGCAGCGGCGTCCACGGGTGGCTCGCCGACGAAGCCGGCGGCGGCGAGCCGATGACGCATGTAGTCGCCCGTCTCCGCTTCGGCGAGGGCGCCCAAGTGGAAGCGCAGGCTGACGCGCTGCTCCACTTGTGGCAGCCGGGCCAGGCGCTGGCGCAGTTCGGGCTGGCCGATGAGGATCAAGGTCAGGAAGTTCTGCCGCTCCGAGGCGATGTTGGTGAGCGCCTTCAACGCCTCCAGCGTCTCCAGGGAGAGCTGCTGCGCCTCGTCCACCAGCACGATCAGGTGCTTGTCCTGCGCCGCCACTTGCTCCGACAGGGTGCGCTTGAAGGCCGCGAGCCGGCTGTAGCGATCCGGCAGGTCGACGCTGTGCACGCGCGCCCCGCGCATCTGGCTCAGGATCTCCAGCAGCAGGCCGTCGAAGTCCAGCAGGCTGTTCTCCAGGTTGACCCGAACGTGCTCGGCGGCGGACAGCCGGGCGTAGAGCAGGGTGCGCAACAGGGTCTTGCCGGCGCCGATTTCGCCCGTCAGCAGCCCGATGCCCATGTTGCGGTCGTGCGCCAGGAACAACAGCCGCGACAACGCCTCCCGGTGCGCAGCGGACGGGAAGTAGAACCTGGTGTCGCGGGTGTTCTCGAACGCCGGCCGTGGCGGATTCCGCGCGCCGATGCGGCCGGGCTCGATACTGGCGTCCTCTGCGGGCACGGGCTGCGGGTTGGCGGCGGGATCTGCGGACATGGCGCGAACACGGCTAGCGATGCCTCAGTATATGTCAGACGTGCAGCACAATAAGGGAATCAGTTACCTATCCGTCAGTGGTTTGGCCGGTGCCGTCGGTCGCGCCGTGGTGCGCTCGGCGTAGCGGCACGGGACGGCACTGGCGCCGGCTGGCGCGCGGCCGGTTCAGGCGGTCAGCGCCGCCGTTGCCGATGCCAAGCGGCCGGTCCGCGATGGCCGCCATGCTCTGCATCGACGCCGGGTGAGGCAAAGTCGCGGCATAAGCCAGGGTCGTAGCCTGTCCAGCCAGGGGGTATCCCCGCAGGCTGGTCCGCTGATAAACCCTGCCTTGAATCTGCGCGAGGCCAAGATGCCAGCCGCGTGGAATTGTGGTCAATTGGAGACGTGTATCTACCGATTGCCCGAAAACGCTGCTGGACTAGTCTCAAAGCGTGGCCCGCAAGCTAGGGTGACCGTGGCGCCACGGCGTCATGAGGGGCCGACGGGGAGCCGTTGCGCTGCAATGGCCAGCGCACTGGCAACAAATAACAGGGCAATCCTGATCCAGGATATCGACCCGGGGGGAGACAACATGAAGACGCACCAAGACAAAGCCGTTTGGGAGCTCTGCCGTCAAGGTTTTCACGGTGTCGCAGCCGACGCCGAGGCGGCTTGGGAAAAGGGGGAGGATTTCCGGCTCAACGAGCCGCTGCCGCTGGCGCGGGAAATCATGGAGCTGATCCGCATCGCCAATTGGGAGTGCGCATCCCAATCCGCCTGAGGCGTCCCGTTGCGCGAGGCTGGGCCGCTCAGGGTTGGGCCGCTCAGGGTTGGGCCGCTCAGGGTTGGGCCGCTCAGGGTTGGGCGGATACGGGGCTGGTGCTGGCGGATGAGTCGGCGTCCTCGGGCGGCGGGTTGTTCATGAAGAAGGATACCCGTGCCGGGAGCGGCGGAATACGAATGAGCCGTTGTTGCTGCGCCTGCCCCGGATACAGCGGTACCGCCACCAGACTGATGGCGCGGTCGGTGCTGCCGAAGCCGATGCGATGGTGCATGGGGCTGTAACCGATGAAGGCGCCATTGAGATAAATGGCCGCCGGTGTCGGCTCGCTGTCGATGCGCACCCGGCGACTGGTCTCGCCGTCGCCGGCGGTGACCGATGTCGGGCGCCGCGGTGCGCAGTCTTGCCGGAAAGCGGAGCAGTCATCGCGGCGGGCCATTGGCCGCTGGAGCGTGCAGCCACCGCTCGTGACGAGGCTCGTGACGAGGCTGGCCGACAACAGCGTCGCCAACAGCATCCCGGCGGCTATCGGCGCGGGGCTGGCCATGGCGGCGCGTACGGGCGTGAGCGGTCTGCCGCCGTGGCCAGTGCGTCCAGCTCCGCCAACACCCCGGCGGCCGCCCGATCCCAGGTGAAGCTTTGGGCGCGTTCGAGGCCGCGTGCCACTACTCGCGCGTGCAGGCCCCGGTCCGACAGCAACCGCGCCACGGTGGTCGCGATGCCGGCGGAATCCGTCGGATCGAACAACAGTCCCGCATCGCCCACCACCTCCGGGATGCTGGCCGTGTCGGCGGCGCAGACCGGCGTGCCGGAGGCCATCGCTTCCAGCACCGGGATGCCGAAGCCCTCGAACAGTGACGGGAAGACGAAGGCATCCGCCTCCGCGTAGAGCGCCGGCAGCAGGTCGTTCGGCACGAAGCCCGGCAGCACTACGGCGTCGCCGAGGCTCAGCTCGGCAAGCCTGGCATCGATGGCCTCGGCACCGCTCCAGCGCCCGCCCGCGAGCACCAGGCGGTGGGGCAGGTCGCGGGCGCGACGCAGCGCGGCGAAGGCTTCTAGCAGACGCACGTGGTTTTTGCCCGGGTGTTCCAGGCGCGCGGTGTAGAGCAGATAAGGGCCTTCGATGCCTAAGCGCCGGCGCATGTCGGCGATGGCTTGCGGCGGCTGGTCGGGCCGGAAGCGGCTCAGGTCCGCGCCGTTGTGGATCACAGCAATGCGCGCGGGCTGCACCCGGGCGAAGGACTCGAGGTCGCGCCGCGTGGACTCGCTGACGGCGATGACCCGGTCCAGCCGGCGCATCATCGCCGGCAGCACGCGCATGATGTAGGCCATGCGCAGCGCGTCGTACTTTTGCGGCACGTGGAGCTGCGAGAAGTCATGTACGGTGCCGAGGCTCGGCACGCCGTAGCGCCAGGCCAGCCGGCGGTTGCCGGCGGGCATGAACACCAGCTCGCAGCCGTGCCGGTGCAGCTCGGGCGCCAGCCGCAGCAAGTGCCAGCCGATGCTGGCGATGGGGTGCGCGGTCCAGTTGGGATAAGCGGCCACCGTCAGATGCGGATGCCAGGACTGCACCCAATCGCGATCGCCCGCGCCGACGAGGGCGATGAATTCATGCCGGGGTGCGGTTTCCACCAGACGGCCGACGATGTTCGCCATGTACTGGCTGATGCCGGACTTGCCGCCGTCGCCGGCGAAGGCGGAGATGCCGATGCGCATGGGACTTCCGGGCGGTGTGTGCCGCTCTGGATGGGTTCAAGAACAACTGAAACGTCGCGGAGGGTGGATAAGCGAAGAGACCGTGAAAGTATTGCTCGCAACGCCGAAAACGAGCGCATCGTAGTCAGCTATTGATAAGGGGGAGCGCAGCGTAACCCGACCTACAGCGCATACTCTCACAGTCTCGAAGCGCATCCACCGCGGGCCAAGACGGCGGATGCGCTTCGCTTATTCGACCTACGATCCGGTCGCAGCTTGTTGCACTGCTACTAGTGCAGCGTTTCACCCAACTTTGCTTTCGTTGTCGTTGTCGTTGTCGTGGTCGTGTATCCGACCACGACCACGACCACGACCACGAGCAGAGACTTCGATCAGGTTCCTCGACTCCGGCCCCCACCCGGTTTGGCGCCCTGCAAAATTGCCTGAAACAGGGTACTAGTCCGCATCGTCCACCGCCTCCTGCAGGACCGCCGTGAGCTGGTCCAGAAAGGCGTCCGGGCGATAGCGCTCGCGCACCCGGGTCGCGGCCTGGGCACCAAACTGCGCGGCGAGCTCCGGCTCGGCCAGCAGCCGCGACAGGTGCGCCGCGAGCGCCTTGGTGTCGGCCTCGGGGGCCAGCAGGCCGGTGGCCTCGTGCTCCAGCCAGTCGGGGATGCCGCCCACCGCGAAGCCCACCACGGGCCGGCCGCGTGCCATGGCCTCGATGCCCACCATGCCGAACGGCTCCGGCCAGCGCGACGGCACCACCGTCATGGACGCGCGGGCGTAGTAACCGTCGAGCGCGGCGTGGTCCACCCAGCCGGTGAAGGTGACGCGGTGGGCAACGTCCAGCTTGATCGCCAGCGCCTTGCAGGCCTCGAGGTAGTTGCCGGTGCCGACGACGGTGGTATGCCAGTGACCCGGCACCTGCGCCAAGGCATGCAGCAGCAGGTCGACACCCTTGCCGCGGATGACCTGGCCGACGTAGAGCACCTCCGGCGAATGCGACGGCGGCTGCTGCTCGCAGCGGCCGAGCGCCTGCGGCACCGGCGGTACGATGCGGATGCGCTCCGCCGGCAGGCCGTTAATCGTGAGCTCGTCGCGCATCCAGCGGCTGCCGACGATGAAGCGCCGCACCTCGGCGTGTGCCGCGATGGCCGCCTTGACCCCGCCGACGCCCTTGAAGCCGATGGGCAGCCGGCCGTGACCGCGCTGCACGAAGCAGAGATGGCTGTAGCAGGCGCCGCCGGCGGGACGGTCGCAGACGCGGTTGCCGATGGGGAAATACTTGTGCCGGCGCAGGCAGACGAGGTCGTGGTCGTGCACCATGCGGGCTGTGGGCACCTGCGCCGCGAGCCGGGCAACGCGTGCCGCGTCCTCCACCTTGTGCAGCAGCAGCACGTCGGGGCGGAAGTTCGCCATCAGCGCCTCGTCGGTACCGCTGTCGGCGAAGGCCTGCAGGTAGTCCCGGCGTGGGGCGCGGTCGGCGTGCAGCAGACCCTGCGGGATGCCGCGCGCGCTCAGGCCCGCGGCGATGTCGTGCAGGATCTGCTCGACGCCGCCGTAGAAGCCGGCCCGCTGGTGGACGTGCAGGACGCGCATTCAGCCGGCGAGTCCGAGACGTTGCAGCATGTCGCCGATGTGGCTCACCAGGCGGTGCTCGCGGTAGTAGCTTACAAAACCCTCGCGCGCCTTGTCGGCGATGCGCCGGCGCTCGTCCTCATGCTCGAGATAGTAACGACACTGCTCCAGCATGTCGCTCATGTCCCATTTCAGTGGCACATAGGTCTCGCCGGGGAAGCAGACATCCGGTTCGGTCTTGATGTGCTCCAGCGACGGCTTCAGCAGTAGTGCACCGAAGTACATGGCCTCGTAGTCCTTCGGCGTATATTCGCACCAGCCGGATGGGGAGACGAAGATGCGGCTTTGGGACATTTCTCGATAGTATTCCGAGAACGACACCTTCGCCGTGGATGAAACCACCGCATAGTCGTCGGCGAGTTGGTTGAGCGTCTCGATGGTGGATTCCCGATGCTTGCGGGTCCAGCCGGCGTACAGGGTGGCCCTGCAGTAGATGTCGATGGACTTCCGCCTGCCGCGCAGGGCGTCCAACGTGGACTTGGCCTTGGCGGCCGCGAAGTTTTGCGGCTTGTCCTTGCCCAGCAGCACCAGGTCCGGCTTGCCCTCGGCGAGGTAGATCATGCGCTTCCACAGGCCAAAGTTCCAGCCGAGCATGAGCTTGTGCTCGTGCTCCGGCGGCAGCTCGGACTGGAACAGGTCGGTCCAGACCTCGGACAGGATGCTGTCCTCGGCCATGCCGGTCTGCACCAGGTACTCGATGAACTTGGAGCCGCCCAGGAAGCGCCGGCGATAGTCGTTCCAGTCCGTGTTCAGGTATTGCTTCAGGTAGAGGTCCAGGTGTGGCAGGACGCCGAAGTGCGGCGACTGGTTGCCGTCGCCGTAGTCGAAGTGGACGAGCTTCTGGTCCGGGCAGGTGCGGCGCAGCTCGCGGTAGAAGTCCGCGAGCTTGTGCCGGTCCGTATCCCAGGGCACGGAGATGACGATGAGCTCGCCGCGGAAGGCGCGGGCGTCCACGAGCTTCTGCTGCAAGCTGTCGGAGACGATCTCGCGGCTCGTGAGGCCGAAGCGCGACGCGAGATCGTCCCGATAATGGATGAACGGATACAGCGACCCATGACCGAAGCCGGTGTTGGACAGAATCAGGGCCTGCATCGCGTCCTCCGTTATGGTTGTTCTGCGGGGAGGGATGTGCGGAAATCCCTGCTGTGCCAATGGTAGCCAAAGGGACGTTCTGCCGCCACGCGCCCGGCGCCGGCCGGGACGCGTCGCTCTGACCCTCGAGCCCGACTCCAACGATGACGTTGCCGCCGGAAATCTTCCCGGAGCCCATCAGCTTCAAGCAGATCGTCTTCGTCGTGATGACGATCGGCTACTTCGCCGTGGCGATCCCCGCGGCCATCAAGTTCCCGTGGGTGGAGAAGGTCTGCATCTTCGGCATCCTGTTCATGGCCATCAACCCGGTGGACGTGACCTTCTTCAGCTACACCCACTACCGCGGCGACATCCGCGGCATCGAGTTCGGTGTCGTGGACTGGATGATCATCACCATGATCATCACCATGCAGTTCGCGCCGCGCTGGAAGCGGCGCAAGCTGCACTACCGCAGCCCCAACGAGGTACTGCTGTGGGCGTACTTCGCCTGGTGCACGGCCTCCATCGCCTGGGCCATGGTGCCGCAGTTCTCGTTCTTCGGCGTCACCCGGCTGATCCGGGCCTATGCGCTGTTCTGGGTGGCCTACAACTACATCCGCGACGAGGAGGACCTGCGCTTCGTCGTCAACTGCGTCGTCGGGCTGACCATCTACAGCTTCGTCCAGGTGCTGCTCGACAAGTACCAGCGCGGGGTGTTTCCGCCGCGCGGCTCGTTCGACCACCAGAACTCGCTGGTGACCTTCCAGAACGTCATGAACTTCATCGTCTTTGCGATGTTGATGGGGGACAACGACAAGCTCTTCGACCGCCGCAACCTCATCTATTGGGTGGCGCTGGGGGCGGGCTCGCTCACCAGCGTCGCCACCCTGTCCCGGGGCGGTATGGTCACCATGGTGATGGGCTATGCGCTGATGACGCCGATCCTGCTGTGGCTGAAGCAGCCCGGCAAGAAGCGGGGCAAGAAGCTCGCCGCGCTGGGGCTCATGCTCCTTGCCACGCTGCCGATCCTGGTGGTGATCCTGCCGCCCATCATCGATCGCTTCGAGCACGCGCCCAAGGAGTCCGCCGAGGCGCGGGACGTGTTCAACGAGGTGGCACGCGAGATGGGCAACACCCATGTGCTCGGCATCGGGCTCAACAACTACTCCTTCGGCAGCGGATTCATGGAGCAATACCGCGACCAGCTCCCGCCCATCGACCAGGGCGGCCTCGCGCACAACATCTACTGGCTGCACTTTGCGGAGCTGGGCTTCGTCGGGCGCTCGCTGTGGGTGTTGCTGATGCTTGGCTTCATCGTCGTGCTGCTGCGCTTCATCCTGAAGCGGCGCGACAGCCTGGAGCGGATCTTCGCGGTGGGGCTGCTCGCCGGCTTCGTCATCGCCATGCTGATCGGCAAGCTGGAGTGGAATTTTCGCCAGACCCAGCTCACGTTCACCTATCTCATGATGGCCGGCTTCGCCAGCTCGCTGGCGCGGGTGGAGGCGGAGCGATTGCAGGCGGCGCGGCAGCGCAAGCAGCAGATGCTGGCGCTGGCGGCCTACGCCCGGCAGCAGGCCATGGGCGGTGGTGCCCAAGCCGCACCGGCTATGCCGCAGCGCCCCGGCCGGCACGGGGGCCGCGGGCGGCGATCAGCTCGTGGTAGAGGTCGAGCAGCCGGGCGCTGATGGCGCGCCAGTCGTAGTCGCGGCGCGCCTTGTTGCGGCCGGCCGCGCCGAGGCTGCGCGCCAGTCCGCTGTCGTCCAGCACCCGGCGGAGCTGCTTGGCCAGGGCCTCGGCGTCGCCCGGCTCCGCATGCAGGATGTCCGCGCCGTCCTCGGTGAAGGAAGGGATGCCGCCCACGCGCGAGGCCACCACCGGCAGCCCAGCAGCCCAGGCCTCCAGGATGACGATACCGAAGGGCTCGTGCAGCGACGGCAGGCAGAAGACCTCGGCGGCGTGGAAGGCGCCGGTGAGCAGCGGGTCATCGGCGCGGAGCCCTGGAATCATGGTCACGCGCTCGCCGACGCCGAGCTCCGTGACGCGGGTCTGGAGCTTGTCGTGGTAGCTCGCCACGGTCACCGGGCCGAGCAGCACCAGGTGCAGGTCCGGCTGGCTCGGGAGCAGTCGTGCCAGCGCCTCCACCAGGGTGATCTGGTTCTTCTGGTAGTCGATGCGGCTGACGCAGAGCAGCAGGCGGCGCTCCGGCGGGATGCCGTAAGCGTGGCGGAAGGCATCGCCGTCTCCCGTGGCGAAGGCGTCGCAGTCGACGCCGTTCGGCATCAGCTCCACGCGTTGGCCCGGCAGGCGCTCGCGCGCTGCGGCGAGCTCGTCGCCGCCGACGCAGAGCACCGCATCGGCATCCTCCAGCACCCGCCGTGAGCCCATGGCCATGCCGAACAGCCGGCCCCATTCCACGGTGCGTTGGATGGGTGCCAGCATCTGGCTCATCTCGCCCGCGGGCACCACGAAGTGCCCGCCGTGCAGTGTGATCACGTATGGGATGCCGCGCAGCCTGGCTGCCGTGCGCACCGCCGCACCCAGCCGCTTGCCGCTGTGGGCGTGTAGCAGGCTCACGCCGGGCTCACGCAACAGCGCCCAGAACAAAGACAGCGACAACAGGTTGCCGCCCTTCTTGTCCATGTCGCGGCGGTTGGCGTCGGTGAGCCCCCAGAACGGGTAGCTATACGCAAAGCGGCGCACC